>JADZDP010000175.1 GCA_020850995.1 Deltaproteobacteria bacterium | reverse complement strand
GCCACCGAAAGCACGAAGGCCACCCGTCGGGTGGCCTTCGTGCGCTGCCGGCCCGCGAAGCGGGGCGGCATTCGGTGGCTGGTGCCCAGAGCCGGAATCGAACCAGCGACACGCGGATTTTCAGTCCACTGCTCTACCAGCTGAGCTATCTGGGCGCGCCGCCGACAATGCCCATCGCCCGGGCCCTCGTCAAGACCGAGGAGGCGGCTTCCCTCGATGCGCTGCGCACCTCGCGCGACGCCGCTCGACGCGCCGCCTCAGGGCTCGGCGCCCGCGTCGGCGCTCGCGCCAGCAGCCACGGCGTCGACCCGCGCCGACAGCTCCCAGCCCAGCACGCCACCGCCGGCGAGCGCGATCAACAAGCCGAGGCGGCGCACCTTGCGGCCGAAGATCGCCATGTCGGTGGTGAAGCCGACCTTGAGGTTCCGGCGCTTGCGCTTCTGCGCCATCGTGCCCTCGGGGCGCAGCGTGTAGATCCAGCCGCGCGCCATCATGAGCAGGCCAAACATGAGCAGCGGGACGCCGACGTAGAGGAGCATGAGCGCAGGCTGCCCCGTTCAGGGCGCCGGGGGAAGGCGATCGAGCGCGATGACGTAGGTCTCGACGCTGCCCGCGCGCGTTCCCTTGGGGCGCTTGACCTTGACGGTGCGGAAGACCTGCTTGCACGCGTCGAGGAACTGCTTCATGTCACCGCCCTCGAAGATCTTGACGCACATGCGCCCGCCGGGCGCGAGCGCGCGCTCGGCGACCTCGAGGGCGCGCTCGCACAAGGCGAGGCTGCGCGCCTGATCGACGGTCCTGATGCCCGTGGTGTTGGGCGCCATATCGGAGAGCACGACGTCGAACAGGCGCAGCGGCTCACCAGCTGGCGTGCCGGTCAGCTCCTGGAGCGAGGTCTCGAAGGCGTCGCCCTGCAGCACGCGCACCTTGCCGGAGAGCGCGACCCGCGTGGGCAGGAGGTCGATGCCCACGGCCGCGCCGTGCGTGAGCTTCTGGTCGACGTACTGCAGCCACGAGCCCGGCGCGCAGCCGAGGTCGAGCACGCGGTCGCGCGGCCGCAGCAGCTTGCACTCGCGGTCGATCTCCTCGAGCTTGTACACGGAGCGCGCCGCGAAGCCCTCTTTCTTGGCCTTGCGGTAGAGCGCGTCGTGGCGGTCGTAGCGCGCGTTGCTCTTCTGGATGAAGCCGTCGGGACGGCGAGGCCCGCGACCGCTCATGGCGCGCTCACGGCGCGGGCGCCGGCAACGGCGAGGGGGGCTTCGGCGTGGGCGGCGGGGGCGCAGGTGGTTTCGGCGGCGCCGCGCATGCCACCTCGACCACCGGCGCTACGTTGCCGGTGACGTCGCGCCCGAGCACGTGGGTGCGCTGGGGGTGCGCGTCGACGGTGGTGACGCTCAGCATGCCCGCCTCGGGGTAATGGAGCGCGCCGTCGACGTAGAGCTGCGTGGCCGGTGGCGCTTGCACGGTGACGCGCCGATCCGCGCAGGTGGCGCTGATAGCCAACGAGGCAGGTGGCTCACCGAGCTTGGGCGCGCCGTCGGCGCCCACGGACAAGAGCTTGCCTTCGGTGACGGTCTGCGCGGCCACGCCCGTGGAGGCGTCCATGCTGCCGGCCCGCACCAACGCACGCAGCTCGTGCTTGCCGTCGGCCAGCACGCGGAAGGCGCCGTCCACCTCGGCGGCGTGCAGCGTGAGCTTGGCGGCCGGCGCGCCCACCTCGACCTCGACGGGCGCGGCGCCCGCCGTGACGGTGACGTCGAGCAGGCCCTGCTCAAGGCGCACGCCTTTGGCGGTGAGGACGGCGCGCGTGCCGTCGCCGAACACCAGCCCGCCGCCCGGCAGCACCACGCGCGCCTCGCTGTGCACGCCCACGCGGACGCCGTCGCCGACATCGAGGAAGGTGCCGGGCGTGCGCGGCAAGAGCGCGTCGCCGAGCCCGTCGCGCTCGGCGCGCGCGCTCGAGGGCACCAACTCCACGTTGTGCGTGGCCTCGCTGAGTGCCGCGGCGTGGCCGCGAAAGCCCCACGGTGCGCCGCGCTGCGCGACGGCCAGGCCGGCGAGCGCGAGCCCGATGGCGAACAGGGCGGCACCGACACCGATGCGGAGCTTCACGGCGCCGTTCTCCCACCGGCGCCGTCGGCGGTCAATTGCTGGGCCGACGAGATGGCGAAGCGGCGAAAACTTGGGAGCGGGAATCTCGGCGACTAGCCTTGCGTCATGAACCGCGTGTTCGTCGCGTTGCTCGTCGCCGCGGTGGCCGTGGGGCTCGTGCGCGACGCCCTGCCCGGCGGGCTCGCCGAACAGGTGTTCGGCCCGAGCAACGAGCCGGCGCTGCGCGCGCTCACGCAGAAGTCGCTCGACGCCGCCGCCGACGCCGCCAAGCTCGCGCTTGGGCTCACGGGCGTGTTGGCGCTGTGGATGGGCGTCATGCGCGTGGCCGAGCAGGCGGGGCTGGTGGCGCTGTTGGCGCGCGCGCTGCGGCCCGTGCTGGTGCGCCTGTTCCCCGAGGTGCCCGCCGATCACCCCGCCATGGGCGCCATCGTCATGAACATGTCGGCCAACCTCTTGGGCCTGGGCAACGCGGCGACGCCCCTCGGCCTCGAGGCCATGAAGCACTTGCAGGAGCTGAACCCGCGCAAGGACACGGCCAGCAACGCCATGGTGCTGTTCTTGGCGCTCAACACCACGCACATCACGCTCATCCCCGCGCGCACCATTGCCTTGCGCCTGGAGAACGGCGCCAGCGACGCCACCAACATCGTGCTGCCCACCATCCTCGCCACCGCGTGCGGCATGACGGTGGCCTTCGTGGCCGCGCGCCTGTTGCAGCGCCGCTTCCCGCTCGAGCCCCTGGCGGCGCCGCCCGTGGACGGCGGAGGGGCAACGTGAGCGCCTTTCGCACCTTCGCCGACGCGGTCTCGGGCGGTGCCATCCCCGTCATCATCGCGCTGGTGGCGCTCGTCGGCGCGCTCCGGGGCGTCAAGGTGTACGAGGTGTTCGTGGAGGGCGCCAAGGAGGGCTTCGAGGTCGCGGTGCGCATCATCCCGTACCTGGTGGCGGTCTTGGTGGCCGTGGGCCTGGTGCGCAGCGCGGGCCTGCTCGACCTCCTCTCGCGCGCGCTCGCCCCGGTGCTTGGCGCGGTGGGTGTGCCGGCCGAGACCCTGCCCATGATGCTGGTGCGGCCGCTCTCGGGCAGCGGCGCCGACGGCGTCATGGTGGAGTTGATGAAGGCCCACGGCGCCGACAGCATGGCGGCAACGACGGCGGCGGTGATGTCGGGGGCCGCCGACACGACCTTCTACATCCTGGCCGTCTACTTCGGCTCCGTGGGCATCAAGCGCATCCGCCACGGGCTGTGGGCAGGGCTCATCGGCGATCTGGCGGGCCTCTTGACCGCCGCCTGGTTCACCAAGGCCCTGCTCTTCTGAGGCGCATGCGAAACGACCACCGCCGCGCCCAGGCGCGACGGTGGTCCCTCGCTTCGCGCGGCTCGCGCCGCGTCAGCGTGGCGGGCGCTCAGCCGTCGGTCTCGTCGTCGTCGTCGTCGTCGGCTTCATCGTCGTCGTCGTCGGCGTCATCGTCGGCGTCATCATCATCAGCGCCGTCCGAGTCCTCGTCGTCATCGTCGCTGCCCTCGGTGTCTTGATCCGAGTCGGCGTCGCTGTCGGTGTCGGCGTCACTGTCGTCGTCGGCGTCGGCGTCGGAGTCGGAGTCGCCGTCGCTGTCATCGTCGTCGCCGTCGGTGGCACCGTCGTCGCCGTCGCAGTCCTCGGCGTTGGCCACGCCGTCGTCGTCGCTGTCGTCGCTGCCGGTGGCGTCCGAGTCGGCGTCGGAGTCCATGTCGTCCTCGTCGTCGGGGTCGTCGCCGTCGCCGTCCTGGCACAGCGCGGTGTCGACGCTGCCATCGCCGTCCACGTCGGCGTCCTCGAGCGCCCCGGTGGAGGTCGAGCAGCTCATGCCCGTGGCCGTTCGGTAGCAGGTGCGCACCGCACCCTGCGGGGAGCAGGCCACCGCCACCAGCGCCGCCATCACCACCAAGCCCATCACCAACAGCAGGTTCCGCATCATGTCCTCCGGTTCTGTGGGTCTCTACGGGCGTCCCTCACGGGCGCGATCCCCTTGGGAGTTCGGGCACTTGCTCGCCGCGGTCCGGACCGCCCGCGGGCCGCCCACCGCCCTCCAGGGCGAACACCACCATGAGGTCATCGCCCTCGGCCCGGTCGCGCTCGCGCACCTCGGTGTCGCGGAGGCGGTTCGGGCCGAAGGAGTAGAGGGCCACGCGCCCCGTCTTCTTGCCCCAGCTCACCCAGTAGGGGTTGTTCCAGGGATCGAGGAAGTAGCCGCGCCGATCGTGCCGCGCGACGCCGGCGCCGCCCTCGGCCGGGGTGCGCTGACCCTCCAAGAAGGAGCGGCCAGAGAGCGCCAGGTACTCGTCGCGCGCGGCCGTGAACACGCGCTTGTGGATGGAGCCCTTGTCCAACAGGCGCGCCGTGGCAGCACCACCCTCGATGTCCGCCTGCAAGAGCGCGAGCTCCGCGCGCACCACCGCGCTGCTGCGCTCGTCATCGCCAAACACGAGGCGCGCCACCACGGGGGCCACCACCAAGCCCACGACGAGGGGCGCCAGGAGCGCCAGACCGACGCGCGTCGGCTGCGGGTAGCCCTCGAGCGCCACGGCGGCGAGCATGACGAGCCCAAGCAAGAGCTCGGCTCCTTCGCCCGTGAGGGAGACGGGGTAGCTGAGCTCGGCCGCCACGATCACGAGCCCCGCCGCCGACAGCGCCCAGGGCGGCGCCAGCGCGCGCGCACCGGCGAGCGGGCGCCACCGCACCAGGAGCGGCAGCGCCACAACGAAGGCCAGCGCGAGCACGGCCACCACGTGTTTGGACTCGAGCGCGAAGCCGAGCCCGTGCTCGTCCATCAGCACGTTGTGCAGGTTGAGCTCTTGTTGGTAGTTGCGCTCGAGGAACGCGTCGGGCGGCTTGAAGCCGAACAGGCGCTGACCCCAGGAGATCTCCTCGCCCGCGACGAAGAGGCAGAAGAGCGCGAGTGCGGCGCGGCCCACCAGCTCCAGGCGGGGCGCAGGGGGGCGCTTGCGCAGCGCGCGTCGCCCACGTGCCACATGCAGCGCGCCCGCCAGCACGAAGGCCGCCACCGTCGCCCACTCGATGACGCCGTCCTCCTGGGCCAGCCGCGACCAGGCCTGCTCGTCGATGGCCGCCACGGCGACCAGCGCGAGCACCAGCAGGTCGAGCAGCGCCACCGCCACCAGGGCGGGCAGGCCATCGCGCCACGCGGCGCGGTGCGCGGGCACCAGCGCCGCGCCCACCAGCATCCACAGCATGACCTCGAAGAGGGTCACAGCGGTCCTACGCGGACGATCGTCGGCTGCGATCGAACGACGACGTGGCGTCAGTGGTGGTGATGGTCGCCGGGCCCGTGGATGTGCCCGTGCTTGAGCTCGTCCTTGGTGGCGTCGCGCACGTCCTGCACCGCGATCTCGAAGGTGAGCGTCTTGCCGGCCAGCTCGTGGTTGAAGTCGAGCGTGATGGTCTTGGTGTCGGCGGCGGTGATGCGCGCGGGCACCTCGGTGCCGTCAGGAGCTGTGGCGATGACGGTCTCCCCAACGCTGAAGTCGCCATGGGGGAACTGGCTGCGCGGGACGGCGTGCACCTTGCCTTGGTCGTAGCTGCCGTAGCCCTGGTCGGGGGGCACCACCACCTTCTTGGTGTCGCCCTTCTGCAGGCCCTCGAGCTCGCGCTCGAGGCCGGGGATGATGTTGCCGGCGCCGTGCAAGTACCACAGCGGCTGGCCCTTCTCGGAGGCGTCCACGACGATGCCGCCGTCGATGGTGAGCTTGTAGTCGATGGCGGCGGCGCGCTTGCTGGCGATCTGCATGAAGTCCTCCAGTGCGCGAGGTACGGTGACGATGACCCGCGCGCAAGTGGCACCGGCCATCCGCCGGCCTCACGCGTCGAGGGAGGCGGCCAGCGCGTCGTCGAGCGAGGCCACGCGCACCGGCGTGAGCCCCTCGGGAACGCGTAGCTTGTCGGTGCCCGCCACCGGCACCAGCACGCGCGTGAAGCCCAGGCGCCGCGCCTCCTCGAGGCGCCCCTCGGCGCGCGCCACGCCGCGCACCTCGCCGGAGAGCCCGAGCTCGCCAAAGGCACACAGCGCAGGGTCGATGGCGCGCTGCCGCAAGCTCGAGGCGATGGCCAAAGCCACCGGCAGGTCGGCGGCGGGCTCGTCGAGGGTGGCGCCGCCAGCGACGTTGACGAAGAGGTCGTGGCCGATGAGCGAGAGGCCCGCACGCCGCTCGAGCACGGCGGCCAGCATGGCCACGCGCACCTGATCGATGCCGGTGGTGGTGCGCCGCGGGTTGCCGAAAGGCGTGGGCACGCACAGGGCCTGCACCTCCACGAGCAAGGGGCGCGTGCCCTCGATGGTCACCGCCACCGCCGAGCCGGGTCGGCCGATGGGGCGCTCGGCCAGAAACAGCGCCGAGGGGTTGTCGACGGGAGCGAGGCCCTCACCGCGCATCTCGAACACCGCGATCTCGTTGGTGGAGCCGAAGCGGTTCTTGGTGGCGCGCAGCACGCGGTGCGCGCCCGTGCGCGTCTGCTCGAAGGAGAGCACGGCGTCGACCATGTGCTCGAGGGTCTTCGGCCCAGCCAGCGCGCCGTCTTTGGTGACGTGGCCGACCAGGAGCGTGGTGATGCCGTCTCGCTTGGCCAGCTCCGTGAGGCGCGCCGTCACCTCGCGCACCTGCGACACCGAGCCCGCCGCGGAGGAGAGCTCGGGCGCGCGCACCGTCTGCACGGAGTCGACGATGAGCACGCTCGGGTGCTGCGCGCGCGCCTCGCTCTCGACGAGCGCGAGGTCGGTCTCGGCCAAGAGCAGGATCTCTTCGTGCAAGGCTCCCAGGCGCTCGGCGCGCAAGCGCGTCTGCGCGGGACTCTCTTCGGCCGACAGGTACAAGACGCGCGCGCCTTGGGCTGCCAGGCGCCGCGCCACCTCGAGCAAGAGCGTGCTCTTGCCCACGCCGGGCTCGCCGCCGATGAGCACCAAGGAGCCCGGCACCAGGCCGCCGCCGAGCACGCGGTCGAGGTCGCCCATGCCGACGGGGGCGCGCGGCAGCTTTTCGCCGTCGACCTCGGTGATGCGCTGGGCTTTGCTGCGCGCGGCCGGCGCGGCACGTTTGCGTTCGCCGGCCTGCTCCTCGACGAAGGTGGACCAACCGCCGCAGGCGATGCATTTGCCCGACCACTTGCGCTCGACGTGGCCGCAGCTTTGGCAGGTGAAGACGGTCTCGGGCTTGCCCATGCGCGCTCCCTCGACAGCTCTTCCGTGCGTGCTGCGCGAGAATTGCGCGGCGCGATCCGCGGCGCGATCAGTACACGTCGTCGCGCGCGCCGCCCACGGGGCGCAGCTTGTGGGTCTCGCGCTCGGAGCCGTCGCGCAGGGGCACCATGACGAGGATCAGATCGGCGCGCACCCAGGTGGTGCCCACCGCCGAGGCGTAGGGACCGGCGGTGGCGCCCACCACCACCCAGCCCTCGTTGCCGTCGCCCTCGTCGTAGGACCAGTAGGTGTCGTGCAGCGGCACCGCGCCCTTGAGCTCGCCCTTGCGCCAGGCCTCGAAGTCGGCGCCCACGATGCGCCCGCGGTACACGCTCACCAGCGTGCCCTTGAGCACCTCGACCTCGACCCACACGTCGTCTTTGGCGGTCCGCTCGGCCATGGGCGCACCACACCACAGCGGCGCCCGCGACTCAACCGCCCAAACACGATCGAGGGTCGCTCAGCCGTTCAGCTTGGCCACGTAGCGCGCCACGCGGAACAGCTCGTCGACGTGGGAGCTGGGCAGGAAGCGCAGGCACAGGTCGGGCACCGAGACGCCCGGGTGGTAGCGCAGCACCTCGGCCTTCAGCACCACGGGCGCCTCGGCGTCGTCGAGCATGAGCTTCATCAGCACGCTCTGGCCCACGGTGAAGCGGGCGCCCGCGCCGCCCACGCGGGCGCCGTCGGGCGAGAGGTCGAGCGTGTACGCGCGGGCCGCGCCCTCGTCGTCGCACACCCAGGCGCGCAGGGCGATGCGCGCGCGCGGGTGGTTGCG
>JADZDP010000174.1 GCA_020850995.1 Deltaproteobacteria bacterium | reverse complement strand
TCCAAGAGGGGTAGTGTCGCCAGTCGTAGAACGTCATCACCGCGGCACCCGCGCGCCGATGTTGCAGATAATAATCTCCACCAAACGACGAGCTCGCATATGGGTGCCAAAGAATGTCTACGAGTCCGTCCTCAAGCGCGGGTGTCTCGACGATTACTGCACCTGCGACCGGGTTCGTCACCGTGCCATACACAGACACGAGAGCGTCCTGTGTGTACCCCTGCGCCGGAGCGCGCGACGCCAGCGACGTACGCGTCAGGTGCACCACCGCGCTACCTGCCCCACCGACCGACACGAGCCACACGCGCCGGAACGGCCGAACCGAGGTGAACCGCTCGCCAGGGTGGAGCCGTTGTACGCGTCCGGTGTCGGCATCGGCGCGCGAGAACGCAACGCCGACAGCCACGCCAGGCGTAGAGTCCACAGCAAGCTCTAACTCGTACCCATGCCAGCCAAACTCTTGTGGGGTCGCGAGCGCCGTGGTCGCGATGGTGAATCGCTGCACCGGCTCGCCAACGTCGCCTAGGTCGAGCTGTGGCGATTCGTGGTCCGGTTGCAGGCGATGGATGCGCCCGTGAACTAGCTGCTCGGCCTCGCGATTCTCGTACACGTCACCCATGCATCACCTCACACAACGACAAGCTTTCGGCGTTCACCGCGCGAGCGGTCGCCAATCTCGGAGAAGTATCGCGGCGCCGACACGGCGCCTTCGAGCGGATCGCGCCACCCAATGTGCAGGTGCGGCGGATTGGACTCGGCGATTACCTCAAGGGGCGCGGGAATGACGCCCGCGCGCACGGCATCGCGCACGGCGTCAAGCCACGGCCGAAAGTCGCTTGTGGACCCGCCATCGGTGAAATCGAGCGCGAGCCCCTGAGCGTGCAAGCTCGACGGCGAGCCATCAACGGCCGCGTTGACACTCGGCGCGCGGTAAGCGCTTGTGCGGCGCGCTTGCGGCCAGCGAGCGCGGAGCACGGCGAGTACTCGCGGTTCGACCGTGGCGAGCCACGCGAGGCGCCGCAGATGCACCGGGTCGGTCGGGAGGTTCGACAACCCGCGGGCCTTCGCGGTCGCAGAGCGCCACAGATCGCGCACCTCGGGGGGTAACTTGTCCGCGTCGACCATCACGGCGCCACGATGCAGCAGGTAGATGGCGCCAGCGAGCACGGCGAGCCACACCACGTCATGCCACCACGGCGCGCAGCACGCGCGCCTTAAACGCCACGACGGCCACTACCGCGGCCACGGCGAGAATCAGCAGCCAGCGACGCGCGGACCACGCGGCGCCAGCGACGGCGCCAGCAGCCGAGATTGCGGCGACGGGCGCGAGCGCTACGGTCTTAGCCGTGGCGGCCGCTGTTTGAAGAACGATGCGATCGACGCCGACCGTGCGCACGTCCTCGGCGATTCCTCGGATGTTCTTCAAGTGGTCATTGGCGTCGCGCGTCCATTGGTCGAGCCGCGCTTGTCCTCCGTCAGCGAGCCCCGAGTCTTTGAGCCTGAGCCCAAGCGCTCGCCACGAGTCCAGCGACGCGCGGATTGACCGCAGCGAGCCGAGAACTTGCGATGATTCCTCACGCGCGAGTAGGCGCGAGCGCCAGCTCGACCACGATGCTTCGGCGTCAGACAAGGCGCGATCGACGCTCGCGATCCGAGCGTCGATTGCGCTTGCCAGCTCGCGCTTGGTCGAGATCATCACCCCGCCTTGCGTGCGACCGAGGCGCCAAGCGCCACGGCGCCAGCGCCAGGCACACCCGCCGCGCTCGCGACCTTTGCCGCGCTCGCGATGGTGCCCGTTGCCTTCGACCAAATTGAGCGCTTCTTCTTCTTTGCCTTTGCGACTGGCTTCGCCTTCGCAGCAGCGAGCGGCGCGGCCGGCGAGGACTGGCCCTCGGCGCGAGACTGCGCATCATCGGACTCAGCCGCACCGACGCCCCCCCGGCGTCGGTACAGCAGAAACCCGACGACGACCGCAGCAGCGGCCATCATCAAGTAGAGTGGCTTCACCGCGCGGCCTCGATACGCTTGGGCAGCAGGCGAGCCAGGCGGTTGACGCGCGCCGCGGACCCCGACAGGTCCGTCTTGCTCGCGGTCTTGACGCTCAGCATCGCGCGCTCAGGCTCAGCGACGCCGAGCTTGGACAGAGCGCGAAGCTCCTGCTCTGGCGCGCGGTCGCCAAGGGTGCGGTACATGAACCGCGCCGAGGTATTCGATCCCGAGTAATCCACGCGGAAATTCTCTTCAGCGTGGAGTAGCTGTGAGAGCTTGTACCCTTGCGGCGGCGTCACCAACGGGATGAACGGCGTGGACGCCGGATTCAGCTGCTCTGCGGGCACGTCAGTTGCCGATGCGTGCACCTCGGTCACACCGCCCATGCCAGCACCGAGTGAGTGGCGCATATTCCACTCACCAATAAGCGCTTCCACGTTCACGTTGTCGATGAGCTTCACTCCGTCGCCTTCGAGGGTAAAGCGCGTGTATTCGCTCGTGGGAGCAACGGCCGCGTCCGATTCGTCGTACACCATGAGATGCGAGACGGCGCCCTTGGGGAGCGGGTAGGCTGTTTGCCCGGCCCAATCGACGTAATCGATGCGGCTCGGCGTGGGAATGACCCCCTCGCCACCGTCGATCGTGTGGACGTAGGTGCGCAGCGTGCCTGCGCTCAGCGTGACGCCGGCCGTGTCGCCAAGCGTCGCGCCGTCGCCAAAGTCGAATTCCATCACGCGATCCTCGAGCAGTTCGCAGGGAATTGCCGCGTCGTTCGGCGAGTGTGCCCGCGGATCTGCGAACGGGATGTAAGCGTAGAAGTTGACCGTGCCACTCGCGCTGTGCGCGATCGAGGTCGACGGGTTCGCCATGAGCTGACGGCCAGTCATGTGATGAAAGAACGATGCGAGCCCGCGACCGGTCGCGCGCACCTTCGCAAGCTCGGACTCCAAGAACACGCGCCCGAGTACCTCAGCAAGCGCGCCGGGGTAGACCAGGAGCGTTCCGCCCGAGGTATTCGCGACGGTGCCCGAGAGCCACGCCATGATCCCGGTCACGCGGCGCTTCTTGGGAAGGCTTTTGAGCTGCACCGCGACCTTGCCACCGCTCGACCACGAGAAACTTTGCAGTTCCTTTACGGAGAGTCCGAGCGCCATTAGCCCACCACCTTCGCGAGCGCGGGAATGCGACGGGTAGCCACGATCGCGATGATCGCAATCGCGACGATGAAGGCCAGTTGCTTGATCGAGAAGGGCACGGTGACTCCGAGCGCGTTAGGCGCTCCAGGCGTCGCCCTCTGACCAAGCCCTAAATTCGTACCGTGCAAGCGTGCGCAGGTCAAGCGCGCTCGGACCCATGACCTCGGACAACGCCTCGAGGTCAGCGGGCAGCGTTTGCCGAAACGCCACGATCCGCGACGCCTGCGCTCGGACGGTCGCCGGGATCTGCGAGGCGCGTTGCGCGACGCACACAAGCTCCACCCCGTACGACCGGCCCACAGTCGCGAGAACTTCGAGTGACGAGCGCGCGGGCCCGCGGAGTAGCCCGCACTCCTCGACGACCACAAGCATCGGTCGCGCGGCCGGCGGGCGCCAGCGCAGTGAATCGAGCACAAGAGACACGTCCTCTGCCAGCGAGTCGAGCGATTGCCACTGCGGCGACGTACGCAACCGCAGATCGTCACCAGCAAGCAAGCGCGGCACGAGGTCGAGCGGCGAGCATGGGGACAGGTCCGAGTATTCACCCTTTGGATCGACCACGAGCACAGAGCCGCCCGACTGAGCGACGCGCGAGACGATCGAGCGGACGTGATGGCTCTTTCCGGCGCCGGTCACGCCGAGCACGAGCGTTCGCCGGTGAGGCTGTATCGTGTCGTGTTTACTTCCCATCGGATGATCCACCGCGCGACCACGCGCGCACCTCGGCCCGCCACGCGAGCAGCGGCGCCGCGGTCGCGCCGGCCGCGATCAAGACAGGGACAGCCGACCCGCCGCGTGCCACGTTCGGCGCCAGGATAGGTGCCCAAAGAGCAGCGATCCGCGCCGCGCGGTCCTGCCCTAGCTGCGGCGCGCCCTTGGGCAATTGCGTCTCAGCGAGCAGATCGGCGACGAGCTCAACGGCGCCGGTCAGCGCAGGAACGAGGCGCTCCTCGGCCAAGCGCAACTCGGCGACGGTCGGCGCAACTGGCACCGGAATTGGAGCGGGAGAGCGCGCACCGGGCGCGGCCGCGCTTTCGGCCGCGGCGATCTTTTCCGCTTGCTTCGGCGTCGCGCCCTGTAGCTCGGCGCGTCGCGCACGGTAGCGGCGCGAGCGCTCGGCCGCGGCGAGGCGCCTCGCCTCGGCGCGATCCTCTACCGGTGCCGGTGTAGTCACGATGGGCGCGGCGGTCATTGTATCCGCCTGGTCAGAGGTCGGCGCGTCGACCGCTGCGCCCATCGTGACACCCTCCGAGCTATCCACGCGCCACCCCGTATCCGAGCACGACGCGAGCGGTGATGATCCAGGCCTCGACCATCGTCATCGGAGCACGCGGTAGGCGACGCGCACGGCGATCGGCGACAGCGCGGCGACGAGCGGCGCGAGTTCGCGGCCAGCAAGCACGAGATGCGACGCGGCGCGCGACAGCGCCGGCAGATGCGGCGTCAACACTTCGACGACGCGTGACACGTCCTCGGTCAGCTCGGCGTCGTCCGTCCACTCGGCGGCGCGCTCGATTGCCTCGTGTGCCGCATTGGCCCAATGATTCGTCATGCCGCGACCGTACAGCGGCGCGCGCGGTCGGGCAAGGGGACAGGCCCATCAAGCAGCGCGGCCACTACCTCGGACGTTCGCCACGCGCGACGCACGGCGCGCAACACCTCGATGCGAGCCGGCGCGACGGGCGCGACGGGCGGCGTATCGGGCAGCACCTCGCCGTCACACCACGACCACGACCGCAGCGCGTCTGGGCACCCGCGCCACGACGCGGCCACGGCGGCCTCGTCTTGTGCCTCGACGGCCACTTGAAGCGCGGCCAGGCGCATCGGGCGCCAGCGTAGCCAGCCGTCCCACGTCGCGCCCGGTATGATGAGCGAGCGTGTAGCGCTTCCTGTTGCGGGTGTCTCGGCCTCGACCATCACCCCGTACGCGTCGCGTAAGCCGCGCGACCAACACAGCGCACGCGCGCCTTTCATCCCGGCCACCCACTCACGCCATAGTGCCCGTGACGTGCCGTCACGCGCGCTGTCAGCGAGTATCGCGGCCGGCGTGCGTGACGATGAGGCCCGCGCGAGTTTGGTTCGCGGCGATCCGAGCTCCCACGCCAGGCCGAGCTTTGCCACGTACGCACCGGCGTGAGTGCCGTCGCGCACGTCAACCCCGTCTGCAAGCGATGGCATCGGTAGGCCCTCGGCCCGACAAGCGCGGCGCCACCGCGCGACGAGCCAAACCGTCAGCCCTTCGCGTGATGTTGGCAGCCCGCCACGCGCGCCGCGGCGCGTGACGCCCGACGCATCGAGCGCCACGGCCGCTTCGTCGAGCCGCGCACGCAGAGCCACGCGACGACGCGCGAGACGCGCACGCGCCGCGCGCACGCGCCGCGCATCCTTGGCGCGGCGCGCCGCGTCCACCTCATCACGCATCGCCACAAGCTCACGCACGAGAGCCAGCGCGGCGACCGCGGCCGGGGTCCAGTGACCAAGCGCGGCTTCGTCGCCCGATACGTCGTATCGGTGGATGACGAGTGCGTGCAAGTGCGGGTGCCAGCCTGAGCGGCCGTGCGTCGCTTCGAGTCCACGCACCATCCCACCGGCGCCGATACCATCGAGCATCGCGCGCCACGTCTTGCCCGAAGTCATGCGGCGCCAGGCGCGCGTTACGCTCCTCCGAGTCAGCGAGAGCGCGTCCGACCGGCCGTGCGGAACCGTCAGCGTCCAGAGTGATGCGTGTTCGCGCCGCACGCGGACCGTCTCGAGCAGGCCCACAAGTTCGGTTCGACGCTCGGCGTAGACGCGAGGCGCGCACCGCGGGCAGCTCCAAACACTCCCGCACGTTTCGACGCCGCAGATCGCCGGCCGCGACGCCTCGCCAGACCGCAGCTCGACCACGGGTGCCACGCGCGCCACGAGGCATCGCCGCACGCGTCGAGCGGCATCGAGCCCATGCAGAGCCGCTCGAGACGCAGCCTGGAGCTTGTACGGTCGAGCGCGCTTCTCGGCCGTGCGACGCAGTGCGGCGATGGTCACTTGTCGAAATCCTCAATCTTGTCGGCCGAGTCGCCGGGGGTCGCAATATTTGCGTATTTACCGAGAGCGGCTTCGCCGTCCGGCCCACCGCGCGCCACAATCGCGAGCGCTTGCGCGGCTTTGGCGATGGCGCCAGCCCATCGCCTGCGCTGTTCCCGCGTCGTCACAACCGGGGCAAGAAGCACCAGTGATTCGAGCGTGGCCGTCAGTTCGGCCAGCTCATCGAGTTCACGGCGCGTGATCATCGCGGCGACCAATGCAGCACAGCGCCCGTTCGTGCGTCGCGCACGCAGTCGCCGTGGTCCAAGTAGTCAAATACGAGCAGAACGCTCGCCGCCGCGTTGCTTGACGCACGAATCCCCGCTGCTGGAATGAATGACACGCGCCCCCGAAACCAATGCAGATGCACGCCAGCAACAACGGCGCGCATGAACCATCGAGAATCCGTGCGCGCGGGAAGAAGCATCGCCACCATGCCCCCTGCGTTGGCATCCCTTGCCGTGATGGCGCGTTCTACCCATGGATCAATCTCGCAATACGGCGGATTACACCACACCCGCTCGCCTTCCCACCGCTGCTCTAGGCCATCCTGGTACTCGGTCCAGTACCGCGGGAGCTGCGCATTGTGCGGGCTCGCGGCAGCGTCGATGGTGAAGCCGTATTCGGCGTGCAGTTGTTGAAAGACAGCGCGCGGAGTCGCCCATTCCTGGCGCCGCTTGTCAGCGCTCATTGTCGAGCACCTCGCGCAACCTCGCGAGAGCGCCTTCCCAGAAAGCGGCGACGCATTCGGCGTGCCTCACCTGCTCCTCGGCCCACGCGAGCGCCCGTACTTCCTCGAGCTTCGCGGGAGTGACCCCAACGAATAGGTCTCGCGGATCGCCGATGGCGGCAAGCCGTCGTTCGGTGTCCTTCGCGCGCTCACCCAACAACGCCCACTGAGCCGATGCGTCACGCAGAGCCACGGCGGCACGACCCATGGACTCAACTTTGTCGCGGGTGTCGGGCGTGATGGGCCCAAGCGCGTCAGCCGCCGCTTCGAGGCGCCCAAGCGTTGCGCCGAGGTCGCGTGGTAGTTCAAACATGCCGCACCTTCTTCCTTACGACACCATATGACGTGACGTGCGGCGCCGCGCGCAGCTCGGCGAGACGTTGCGCCTCAAGCTCCCACCGTCGCGCCTCGACGCGCAGCAGCTCGGCGCGTTCGACGGCGCGCACGTGGTTTCGCTCTGCGGCCTGGCGTTCACGACGCTCCAGCCATGCTGTGACCATCGCCGCGAGAGCCACGGCAACGGCCACCATGAGCGCGGCGATCATCGCAGCACCACGACGGGCGCCGCGTCCGGCCCGTGCGCGCCCTCGACGCGACCGACGCGGATCCCGCTCGTAGGCGCCCCAGGCGCGTGCGCACGCAGCCACGCGCGGGCGTCAGCGCCCAATGCGGTCGCGCCGTCTAGGTCGAGCGGGTCCGTTTCGAGCAGGATCATTCGCCCGATCAGCTCGAGCGCGCCGCGAAACGCGGCTGCGTCCATCACAGCGATGAATTGGGAAGGGTCAACGGGTCGCGGCATCATGCACCAACTTGGGCGGCGGCCCGAAAGACAGTGATGGCGCCGCGACCCGCCGACCGCAGCGCTACGGGTTTAGCACCCCACCGAGCACGGCGCAAGCGCCGTCAAGCGCGTCGATGGCGCGTCGCTCTGCACAATCCAGGTCGCGGCTCGAGCGACACCAGACACCCCGCTCATCATGCGCGGCACCGTAGGATGGGTGCTCATCGAGCCACAGTAGCAAATGCAGCGATTCGTGCGCCGCGTAGGTGTCGGCGGCGCACGCAGCGTCTGCCCACGTCAGATGCAGCGCCCCGCGCGCTTGCATACCTGCGCAGTAGTCCGCCTCTGTCTCGCATGGCGGCGCCCCTGTTGCGACCCAACTCGAGTACAGGCGCACGGTGACACCTGACGCGCGCACGATTGCCCCGAGGTCGTGGCGCGAGCGGCGCCATTCGCGGGAATCAAGCGCGGCGCCAATGGCGAGGTCAAGCGAGCGCGCGGCCACCTCGGCCCCGGGTCCGTCGATGCAAAGGTCATAGCGGTCCGTCCGCGCGTCGCAATCCGCGCACGCAGCGACGGAAAGCGCGAGCGCGAATCCCCTACACAGCAACAACGGCGGTAGCCCCTTGCGGCACTGGCTGTACTGAGAGGCTTACGGACAGCGCGCGAGCCGTACCCACACCGCCAGGGCGCGACCCATACACACGCACCCACGACGCGTTGAACGCGGTCCCAAGCGACGCGTGCACAGGGACACATGAATCCAGGTGTACGTGCGCCACAGGGTCCGACGCATGCACGGCCACCGCTCCCGCAGCGCACACACCAACAGATTCCAGGTTGATTGTAGCGGTCAGCGGTATGTCAGGCCCACCGCCGAGCGGTTCAAAAACGACATCGGCCACGCACCGCACCGGCCCGCGGGTGCACAACGGCGCTTCGAGCAGCACGTTATTTGAAACCAACGGCATAGCGACGTTACCAGCAAAGATGCAGGCGGCAGGCAAGTCCACAGGCACCGGGCCGTCAAAGTGGGTATGCGGGTCACGCGTCAGCACGAATTCAGCATCAGTAGCTTCGGCGTCACCATAGGCAGGATTGACGCCACCACGCACCCAAAATGCGGTAAGCCCGCGCGGTATGCGCACTCTCGACCCGGCCCAAATCGGGATGGAATCCCTGAATTCTCTCCCCGCGAATGACAGCTCCACTACCTGTGACGCTCGCGAATAATTTGAACCCACCCGCAACACGGTCAGCGAATAGAATTCGCCCCGCACCTCGGCAGGCGTATCGCGCGTACACTCGACACGGAGAGACTGCACCGCGCGCGCCAATTCGTTCGCGGGCGCGATCGTGCCATCATATGTGGGGCGCTGCGCACGCAACACACGGGCCACAGCGTCAAGCAATCAGCACCCCACCACGGCACACACCGCTTGCGTGAGCGCATCAGCGACAGCGGGGGGCAACTTGAGTGCAGCGACGAGCCCCGCGACCAGGGCGCCGAC
>JADZDP010000173.1 GCA_020850995.1 Deltaproteobacteria bacterium | reverse complement strand
GAGCGGGCGCGCGCCAGGCGGGCGAGCACAAGGCGCGAGGAGCCGGCCATCCTCGACGGATGGTCGGCCCGCAGCAACGAAGTGATCGCCCGCCTGGCGCGATGCACGCGACGGGAGGGGTTTTGAAGCGAACTCTACACGGATGTGGGCACGCGCCGGCGGCTCGGGTCGAACACGTCCCGCTCCACCAGCGCGCGGATGCGCGAGGCCAGCACCGCCAGGAAGGCGTGCATCAGTCCCGGGCGGTCGGTGAGCAGGTCGGTGAAGGCGTCGCGCTCGATGACCAAGAGACGGGCAGACCCGCGTTCGGAGATGCGGCCGGTCAGGGGGCGCGGACCGCGGTCGAGGAAGGTCACCTCTCCCGCGCTCTGACCCGTGCGCAGCTTCATCACCGGGCGGCCCATGCGCGACAGCTCTACCTCGCCCTCGACGATCACGTACATCTGCGTGCCGGACTCGCCCTCGCGGTAGAGGAAGGCGCCGGCGGGGAGCGTCAGCTCGTTGGTGATAGCGGCGATGGCCGAGAGATCGTCGGTGGGCAGGCCCTCGAAGAGCTCGACGTGCTCGAGCAGGAACAGGCGTTCGACGAGCGCGTCTGGCATGTCGGCTCCTTCCAGCTCGAGCGCGCCCGGGCCCACCTTGGCGTACCCCTCGGCGGGGGCCGCGAGCCCGAGCACGCCGACGCTGCTGCGCGCGAGCGCGCGCAGCAAGGGGTCCTTGGAGCGACACAGGGCACGGCAACGATCGTGCGCGGCGTTCAGCTCGCGCTGCACGGTCTTGCGCTCGAGCAGCGAGAGGAAGTCCTCGCGCAAGGGGTCGCCCGAGAGCGCGGCGTCGAGGAGCTCGAGGGCGTCGTGCCGCTGCGCCTCTTGCCCGCTCGCCAGACCGGCATAGACCGTCTGCATACGGTCGAGGCCGCGGTGGACGCCGAGCAGGTCGAGCGCGATCCGGAGGTTCTGCAGGCAGCGATCGCGCACCGCGCGCCGCAAGAGGCCCAGGCCCGGCGACGGGTCGGCCGCCAGGTCGCGCAGCGCGTCGTCGTAGGCGTCGTAGGCCACCAAGCGGCGGCCAATGGCCTCGTCGACGCGCTTGCGATCCACCGCCACGCCCGGCGCGCGCCGCACGATGCCCACCAGGGCGTGCGCGATGCGCTGCTGCAGGTAGGCGTCGTCCTTGGGGTTCGAGAACAAGAGCGCGTGCACCGCGAGGTCGGTGCCGATGGCCTCGAGCACCCGCGGGATTGGCATGCGCTCCTGCAGCGGTCGGCTGCGATCGTCGAGGACGGCCTTGAGCGCCTCCACCGCGTCGTCGCCGTAGCGGGCCAGCGCGGCGATGGTGCGCGCGCGCACCCGACGATCGGCCAGGTGCTCCACCAGGAGCGGCACGTGCGCGGCGTGGCGCTCGCGCCCGGCGGCGTCGATGGCGAGCGCGCGCACGGTGCCGTCGGCGTCGCCGATGAGGCCCGCCAGCGGTCCGTCGTAGCGAGTGTCGTCGAGCGCGCCCAACAGGCGCGCCACCTCGCGCCGCCAGGCCAGGTGGCGCTGCGGCAGATCGGTGAGGACCTCCTCGAGCCGCGCGCGCGCGCGCGCCTCGAGCTCGGGCAGGCGCAGCGCCACCTCCACGGCGGCGGCCACCACGCCGGGCTCGTCGTCGTCGAGGTAGGGCGCGATGACGGGCGCCGCCGCGCCGCCGTGCACGCGCGCCAGCGCGCGCACCGCCTCGGCGCGCGGCCGGCGCGGGCCCGCGCCGCCGGCGATGGCCACCAGGCGCGCGGTGAGCGCATCGTCGCTGCCGGCGGGCACGTGCTTGATGGCCGCGGTGCGCACGCGCTCATCATCGTGCTCCACCAGGCGCGCGCTCTCCTCCGGCGTGAGCACGTAGCGCTCGCCCAGCGCCTGCAGCGCCGACAGCACGCGCTCGGCGTCGTCGGACAAGAGCGCGTGCTGCAGCGCCGTGCGCGTCACCTTGTCGGAGGGGTCGATGGCCCCGGGCTTGAAGCGCTTCTTCTGCCCGAGCTTGTCGTCGAGCGCGTCGAGGTAGCGGGCGCGCAACAGCGGCACCATGAGGAGCGTGCCGCCGGCCATCACCGCCACCAACCAGGGCCCCACCAAGAGCGGCGCGAACATGGCGAGCGCGCCCAGCACCAAGCCGGCGGCGGCGGCGCCCGACTTCTTGATGGCGCCGTCGATGAGGGTGCGCACCTGGCTGCGCAGGTCCGGCGGCATGGGGTTGTACAAGAGCGAGACGGCAGTCTGGTTGAGCGAGTACGCGCCCGCCATCTCGATGCCCTTCATGACCAGCAAAATCCCGAAGGTGCCGCTGACCACCATGCTGGCGGCGCTGGTGGCCACCAAGAGCATGGGCACGATGGCGACGTAGGCAAACACGCCAAGGCGCCCCAACAGCCGCGACGTGAGCGAGAGCTGAAAGGCCACCACCACCACGCCCACGCCGGTGTTGAGCAGGCCGAACAGGCCCGCCATCTCGGCCTCGCTGCGTGCCTCGGCAGATGCGGTGCGGAACACGAAGTCGGTGGCGGCGCCGGTGGCGGCCAAGAGCACCACCAAGGTCGCCACCAGCACGGGGTAGCCCCGGCCCGACAAGTAGCGCAGCGCCGGCCAGAGATCGCCCTCGCTGGCGCCCACGCTGCCGCCGCGCGAGCGCAAGAGGCCGAGCAGCGGCAAGGTGGCCACCCACAGCACCGCCGAGACGATCATGGGTGCTGCGACGCCCGTTGTCTCGGCGATGAGACGCATGAGCAGGCCGCCGAGCGCGGCCCCGAGCATGCCGCCCGCCCCCACCAGGCCCACGACCTTCTTCTGGTCGCGCGTCTGGAAGGCGTCGGCGATGCGCGCCCAAAACAGCACGCTGCCCGAGGTGGCGGCGGCTTCACCGACGACGTAGGCGGCGGCGGGCGCGCCGGGCACGCCGAGCGCGGCGGCAGCGGTGGTGCCCACCACCGTCACGGCGGCGGCGATGATGCCGACGTCGAGCACGCGTGCGGGCGTGCTGCGGGCGAGCAGGCGCGCCAGCACCGAGGTGACCAGCGCGACCACGGCCGCGACGGCGACGTAGAGCAAGGGCAGGGTGGTCGGGTCGGCGCGCGCCAGGAACAGCGCGTTGGTGCCGCTCTTGATGACGGTGACGGAGCCGACGAAGACCAGGTGCCACAGCGCGGCGCGCACGGCCGCGCGCGCGACGAAGCGCGGCACTCCGAGGGCGTCTTCGAAGTAGCGCAGCACGGCGCGACCTTACCCCCGGTCGTGACAAGGCCGCGAGGGCGGCGGGCCTGAGCCGACCGGCCGGGGCGCGAGTTCAGCCCTTGTCGCCCCGCGCCGCCGAGGGGATCACGGGGATCTCGACGACCACGGTCTCGCGCTCGTTGAAGGCTTCCTCGGAGACGCCCTGCACCACCGGAGCCCTGGTCGCGCCGCCGGGAGCGGGCATGGCGAAGCCCGGGTTGGTCACGGCCGCGCCCTGCGGCGGCGAGAGACCGGAGATCGGTGGCGGCGCGGGCACGCTCGCGGGCCGCTGCGCCGGCACCGGTGCGCTCGGCGGCGCCGGCACCGCCGCGTGCGCGGTCGACGAGGCGGTACGCGGCGGCATCGACGCTGCGCCCACGGTGGGCGCTGCCCGTGGCGGCGCCGTCTCGCGCGCCGCGGCTTGCACCTGCTTGATCTTCTCCGAGGCCAAGCGCTTGATCTGCTCGCTCTCGGCCTTGGCTTGGCGAGCGACCGCAACGGCGTCGTTCAGGCCCTTCTTGGCGGCGGCCAGATCCTGCTGCAGGCGCTGCACCTGCTCGCGGAGCTGGTTGCGTTCGCCGGCGAGCTCCTGCTCGGCCATGAGCTTGGCGCGCGCGATCTCTTGCTCCGCCTCGGCGCGCGAGCTCTCGGCCTGCTTCTGCGAGGCGCTCAGGCGCGCCACCTGCTGCTCGAGGTCGCGCATGCGGGCCAGGCGCTGCTCGCCCTCGAGCCTGGCCTGCGCCACCAGGGCTTCGCCCTGGCGCTGTCCGTTCCTGATGTCGTCGATCTCGGCGCGCGCCCGCAAGACGTCGGCCTCGGCCTGCTTGCGCCCAGCCTCTGCCTTCTCGGCGATGGCCTTGAGGGTGCGCAGGTCGTTGGCGGCCTTCTCGGCGATCTGTCGTAGGCGCAGCGCATCGGTGCGCGCCTTCTCTTCGGCAGCCTTGAGCTCGACGGCGCGCGCGGCCTCGGCGCGCAGCGCAAGCACCTCGGCGCCCATCTGCTCGAGCTGCGCGCGGGCCTCGCGCACCATCGCGTCGGCGGCGTCGGCGCGCTCGCTCTCGCGGCCGAGCTCTTGGGATGCGTGGGCGCCCTGTGCCTGCAGCAGGCGCTCGCGCTCCTCGAGCCGCGCGCGCGTCTGCTCGGCGGCGCGCTCGAGCGTGGTGTGCTTCTGCTGCAGCGCCGAGAGCTGCGTGGTGGCGGCGTCGCGGGCCGCGCGCTCGGTCTCGAGCACGGCCTTGAGCTCGGCGATGGAGGTCTCGCGCGTCTGCAGCCAGCGGCCGCGCTCGTCGATGGCGTTCTTGGCGTCGTCGACCGATTGCCGCAGCTCGCTCGCCTCTTCGCGCGCGTCGGCCAGCGCCTGCTCTTGCTCCTTGGCTTGCGCCTCGGCGCGCTCGAGCACCTGGCTGAGCGCCGAGATGCGGCCTTCGCGTTGCGCGACCTCGTCGTGCAGGCGGCCGATGGCGACCTGCTGCTCCTCGAGGCGCTGCGACGCGTCCGACAGCGAGGCGGAGAAGTCCGCGTTCTCGCGCACCTGCGCCGCGAGCTGCTCCTCGAGGGCGTCGTGGTCGCGCTCGCCCTCGCTCACGCGCCGCGACAGCTCGACCGTCTGCGCCTGCAACGCGTCGCGCGCGCGCTCGGCGTCGGTCAGCGTCGTGCGCGTACCCTGCAGCTCGCGCTCCTGACCGGCGGCGCGCTTGTGCAGCTCTGCCAGCTCGGCGCGCAGCTGTTCGCCCCGCTGACCGGCCGCGTCGAGGTCGACCAGCGCGTTGCGCAGGCGCGCGTCGGTCTCGTCGAGGGCGCGTTTCTGATCGGCGGCGCGCAGCTCCACGGCCTGGAGCTGCGCCTGCAATTGCTCCTCGACGGCGCCACCGGCGGCGATATCGGCGCGCGCGTTCTGCAATTCAGCGGTGAGCGTGGCGGCCTTGCGCTCGCTCTCGAACAGCTCGTTGGCGCGCGCCGCCAGCTCGGCCTGCAGCTGCTGCGCCTGCTCGCGTTGGCGCGCGATCTCGTTGTTGAGCGCGGCCGCCGCCTGATCTTGCCGCTCGATGGCCGCCTGCTTGTCGAGCACCACGCCGTTGGTGCGCCGCAGCTCCTCCTCGACGGCCTCGAGCTTCTCCTCGCGCTGCGCCAGGCGCTGCGCCAGCTTCTCCAGGCGCTCTTGGCGCGCCGCCAGCTCGGCCTCGTGCTCTTGCACCTGCGTGGTGAGGCGGAACACCTGGCCCTCGAGCGCCACCTGCTGCTCGTCGGACTGGCGCGCGCGGTTGAGCAGCTCGGTGATGCGATCGTCGCGCAGCGTGACGGTCTTGCGCAGGTTCTGCAGGTCTTCCTTGGTGTCGCCGAGGTTGCGCTCGAGCTCGACGACGCGCTCGGCCTTGGCGGCCAGCTCGGTCTCTTTGCGCTCGAACAGCCCCTGCACCTCGAGCTCGCGCTGCTGGCGCGAGTGGCGCGCCTCGGCCAGGTCCTCGCGGGTGGTGGCGAAGGCGGCCTCGGTGCGCTGCAGGTTGTCGGCGAGCTTGTCGCGCTCGATGGTGAGCACCTCGAGATCGCGGGACAGGCGCCCCTCGGTCTCGGCGGCGGCCTCGCGGGTCTCGCCGAGCGCGCGCTCGAGGTCGTCGGCGCGCGCCTGCTCGGCGGCGTGCTCCATCTCGCTTTGGCCCAGGCGCTCGGTGACGTCCGCCAGGTTGGTGGACACGCGCGTCAGGTCTTCGGTGAGCTCGCCGAGCTTCTCGTCGCGCACGCGCACCTGGAGCTCGCCCACGATCTTGCGCTTCTCCTCCAGCGTGAACATCTGGTAGGCCAGCGCCTCGCCGAGCGCGCGCGTCTCGTCGAGCGCGGCCTCGAGCACGTCGGCGCGCGCGGCGTACACCGCGCGCTCACCCAAGAGGCGCGTGCGCTCGGCGTCGCCCATGCGCGCCACCGAGGCCAGGTGCGAGAGCTCGCGGCGCCGGTGCTGATCGAGCTGCCCCAAGAGGCGCTGGTGGCGAGCCAGGTCTTCCTCGAGCGCCAGCGTGCGCGCGCGCAGCTCGTGGATCTCCTCGTCGGCCTCCAGGCGCGCGCGGCGCTCTTGCATGAGCTGGCCGTGCGCGCGCGCCACCACCGCGTCCTCGAACAGGCCGTGCGCGAACTCGACGTCGAAGGTGCGGCGTCGCTCGTCGTGCAGGCGCGCGCGCAGCGCCTCGTTGGCCAGCTCGCGCTCCTTGAGCGCCTGCTTGACCTCGCGGCGCTCGCGCTCGCGCTCGCTGATCTGCCCCTCGAGGCGGCGCACCTCCTCGACAGAGGCCTCCACTACCTTCCAGTGGTGCTGATCGAGCTCGCTGTACGCCTTCTCCCACTCGAAGACGCGCTCGGTGAACTCCTTGCGCTCCTGCGCGAAGGCGTCTTCCGTGCGGCGCAGCTTGGTCTTGAGCGAGTTGAGCTCGTACTCCTTGGCAGAGACCTGCTGGATGAGCTCGGCCTCTTGCAGGCTGTGCTCGTCGTAGCGCTCGCCCATGGCGCGGCCGAACTCGGCCTCTTTCTGCAAGAGGCCTTGGTGGGCGCGCTCGAGCTCGCTGGTCAGTTCCTGGATGCGCAGGCGCAGGCCCTCGATCTCGATGTCCTTCGCCTGGACGCGCGACTCCTTCTGCCGCAGGTCCTCCTCGCGCGCCTTCCACAGGCGCGAGAGCTTGGCCAGCTCGCGCTCGCGCCGTTTGAGCTCGGTGCGCAAAAGCGAGACCTTGCGATCCTCGGCGTGGCCCACCTGCGAGGTGGGGACGTCGGCGTGGCTGGCGTCGGGGTCGACGTGCTGGATGGTGGAGAACACCTTCTCGACGAAGGTGAGGTCGTCGGCCGTGAGCACCGCGTCGCCGGGCTTGCCCGGCGTGGCGAGCGGGCGCGACATGGCGCGCGTCATGTTTCCCGTGGGCGGCAAGGGCGGCGGGCGCTTCGGGTCGGGCGGCGCCTTCTCGCCTTCGGGCGCGGCCGGCTCCGGCGGCTTCGAGCTCTCGGGCACGGCGCGCGCGGCCGAGCACAGTTCGGCGCGGTCGGCGGGCAAGCGCAGGTAGCCGTCGGCGTGGACCTTCTGCTTGCGGTTCTTCTCGATGGCGTCGGGGGTGAGATCGGTGGTGGTGATGATGATGGCGGTGCCGTTGGCCACCGCCTTGAGGCGCGGCACCAGCGCCAACCCGGTCTGCGCGCCGGGCCGCTCGTGACGCAGCAAGATCAAATCCGGCGGGCTCGCCTCCACGTCGGCGACGAGGTCGCTGCCCGAGAACACCACGGCCTCGAAGCCGTCATCCTTGAGGATGGCGGCTTGGCGGAGGGCTTCCTCCCCGTCTGGTTCCGCGACGAGCGCGCGCTTGGCCATCGCCTGGCGGTCCTTTCATGGTCGAGCCGGCTGATCTGATCCCGGCGGTCTGGGCAGACTAGACCGACCACGCGGGCGACCCCAAGGCTGGAACACCGTGGCGCTCGGCCCGAGTCAGGCCGGCGGGTCGAGCGTCGCCGCCGGCCCGCCGGTACCCGTGGGTCCGACGATGGCGGTGACCCGCGCGCCCGACAGCACCCGCGCGGCGACCCGACGCACGTCCGCCAGCGTGACCGCCGCGATGCGCGCCGGCACCTCGCGGTGCGCCAGGTAGCCGAGCCCATAGATCTCGTTCAGCGCCATCGACGTGCCGCGGGCGCCGAGCCGCTGCATGCCGATGTCGTGGGCGCCGGCGAGGTAGCGGGCGGCGCGCTCGAGCTCCTCTGGCGTGACGCCGCGATCGCTCACGTCGGCCAAGAGTTGCTCGATGCCCGCGATCGCGCGATCGACCTTGTCGGGGCTGGTCCCCATGTAGACGGAGAAGCTCCCGGGGTCGAGGCCGTCGACGGCGCTGGCGCTGACCGAGTAGCAGAGCGACTGCCGGTCGCGCAGCTCGAGGAACAAGCGGCCCCCCTGACCCGAGAGCACCGAGCACAGCACCTCGAGGGCGAAGCGATCGGGGTCGTCGAGGGTCAGGCCGCGGGTGCCCGTGAGCAGGTGCGCCTGCGCGCGTTCGCGCGTCAGGCGAGCCACGCGCGCTCCGGTGGGCGGCCCCTCGCGCGGCGCCAGCTCGAGCGCGCTGGCGCTGCCGTTGCCCTGGCCCCACAGGTCGTCGACCAGGTCGACCGCGTCGTCGGGATCGATGTCGCCCACGAAGACCACGGCGGCGCCCTTGGGCGTGGCGCGCGCGCGCCAGAAGGCACGCAGGCCCTCGCTGCTGAGGGCGCGCACCGAGTCGGCGGTGCCGTTGAGGTCGCGCCGATAGGGGTGCTCGAGCCAGAGCGCGCGCCCGAACAGGTCGAAGGCCATGCTGGCCGGGCTGTCGGTGCGCGTGCGCAGCTCCTCCAAGGTCAAGGCGCGCTGGTGCGCCAGCTCGTCGTCGGCAAAGGCGGCGTCGCGCACGCACTCGAACAAGAGCGCGAGCCCGCGCTCGGTGTGCTCCTTCAAGAAGGTGCCGCGGACGCCGAAGCTGTTGCGGCCCGCGAACCCGCCGATGTGGCCCGCCATGGCGTCGACGGTCTCGGCGATGGCCGGGCCGCTGGTGCGCGCGGTGCCCTTGCTGATCAGGTTGGCGCACATCTGCATGGCGCCCGCCACGCCCGCGGGCTCGCCGCGCAGGCCCCCGAGCCACGCGAGGCGCACGTTGACCACCGGGTTCGCCTGGTCGCGCTCGACGACGACGCGCACGCCCGAGGGCAGCTCCACGCGCACGACCTCGGCGGCGCCCACGCGCGCGCGGCGCGCGGCGCGCGGCGTGAGCGCGGCGCTGGTGAGCTCGGCCAGGCGCTCGACCGCCACCGCGCTCTCGTGGCCGTTCGGCGCCAGCGCCGCCAGGGTGGCCCGCTCGGGGACGAACAGGCGCTCGGCGGCGGCGCGCACCGCCTCGGCGCTGACGCCGGCCACCTTCGCCTGGTACGCCGCCTCGTAGCCCGCGTCGCCCGTCAACACGGCCCAGGTGCCGAGGCGGCGCGCCAGGCCCTCGACCGTCTCCCGCTGGTAGATGGCCTCGGACGCGAGGATGGCCTTGGCCTTGTCGAGCTCGGCGCTGCGGGGGCGCGACTCGCGCGCTCGGCACAGCTCCGCGCCGAGCGCCGCCAGCGCGGGCGCGAGCTTGTCGTGGTGCAGGCTGGCGCCCACCACCACCAGGCCCGGGTCTTGCGGCGTGTACGAGTACGCGTACGCCTCGTTGACGAGCTGCTGCTCGCGCTTGACGCGCGCCACCAGGCGCGAGCTCTCGCCCTGGCCGAGCAGCACGCACAGCACGTCGATGGCCGCCATGTCGTCGTCGAGCAGGCGAGGGCCAGGGAAGCCGAGCGCCAGGTGGCTCTCTTGCACGTCGTCACACAGGCCGCGCACGCGCAGCTCGCGCTGCGGCGGCTCCACGGCGCGCGGCGGCAGCGGCGGCGCGCCCCGGGGCGCGTCGGCGAAGGCCGCGCGCACGGTGCGCACCGCGAGCTCGGGGTCGACGTCGCCCACCACCACCGCCGTCATGCGCTCGGCGCGGTAGTGCGCGTCGAAGAAGTGCAGCACGTCGTCGCGCGTGAAGGCCTTGACCACGTCGGCGAAGCCGATGACGGGGCGGCGATAGGGGTGCGCCTGGAAGGCGGTCTCGAAGAGCGCGCGCGACAGCTTGGTGGTGGGCTGGTCCTCGCTGCGCTTGATCTCCTCGAGGATGACCTCGAGCTCGCGGCCGAGCTCGTCACGATCGAAGGCCGAGCGCTGCAGCGCGTCGGCGAGCACGTCGACGCCGGTGGTGAAGAGCGCCTTGGGTACCACCACGTGGTAGACGGTCTGGTCGAAGCTGGTCCACGCGTTGATCTCGCCGCCGGCGCGCTCGATGGTGGCGGCGATCTCGCCCACGCCGCGCCGCATCTTGCCCGGGTGGCGCGGGCCGCCCTCGACCGTGCCCTTGAAGAGCATGTGCTCGTGGACGTGGGCGAGCCCGGCCTGGGCCGGCGTCTCGTCGGCGGAGCCCACGCCAACCCAGATCTGCACCGCCACCACGGGCGCGGCGCTGGTGTGGCAGGCGACCACGCGCATGCCGTGGTCGAGCGTGACGGTAGCGAGCGGCAGGCCGCCGAGAGTGGAAGTGCCGAGGGGCATGCAGCTCCAAGGAAGGGGGACCCGACACCGTAACGGCCGGGCCGGGCGTGAGCAAGGTCTCGGCGTCAGCGGAGATGTCGGGGCTGGGATCGTTGCCGTTGCGGCGCCATCGTGCAAACTCACGGCTATGCGCCTGGATGCCGGCCTTCCCGCCCTGCTCGCGCTCGTCACCCTGGTGGGCGGTGGCTGCGAGGGCTGCGAGCCCAACCCCACGCCCGACGCCGGCACCGAGGGCGAGGGCGAAGGCGAGGGCGAGGGCGAGGGTGAGGGTGAGGGCGAGCCCGACCCCGCCATCGTTGCCTTCTGCGAGCTCATCGACCAGTGCGGCTTTCAGGACCTCGCCACGTGCATCACCGACACCCGCGCCGAGAACGACCGCATCCGTGACCTCGGCGGTATCACCTGCGTGCAAGCGGCCGACGCGCAGATCGAGCTCTTGCAGTGCATGGCGGGGCTCACCTGCGTCGAGGTGCCCGACGCGGGCGCCGTGCAGAGCGCCTGCCCCGTGGCGGCCGAGGTGGCCGACCTGACCCAGCGCTGCGAGAACGGTGAGCCGCCGCCCTGCAACGAGGAGACAGAGGGCTTCGGCGACCCGTGCACCAACGGCACCGACGACCCGCCCTGCGGCGTCTTCGTCTGCAACCCCATCAGCGGGCAGCTCGTGTGCAACGACCCGGGCAGGAACGACTGCGGCGCCTGTCCGGCGCAGTGCACGGGCGAGAACGCCGACACCGTCTGTGGTGTCGACGTGGAGTGCGTGGGCGGCTTCTGCGAGCTCGACGACCGCGCGGGGCGCGTGGGCGCGGCGTGCGGCGAGTTCCTGTGCGGCGTGGGCAAGTGCCTGCCGGGCAACCGCGCCACCGAGTGCGAGGGCGGCGACATCGAGCGCAACGTGTGCGGCGGCTGCGCCGAGATCGCGGCGGGCGTGCTGCCTGGCGATGTCTGCTCGAGCTGCGGCACCGGCACCCAGACCTGCACCGTCGACGACGACGCGCTCGTCTGCCACCACGGGCGCAGCGCCGACAACGTCTGTGGCACCTGCGATCGCTGCGTGATCGCGCACGCGGCCCTGCACGACGCACAGCCGCAGGGCGGCTACCTCTCGCCGGGCACCATCGCCATCATCGAGGACGTGGGCGGCGTCACTGCCACCACCGTGCAGCTCGTGTTCGATCCGCTCATCGCCGGGCCGGGCGCCTGCTGTATCCCGGCGGGGCGCGTCTACCTGTCGGCCAACCCCGACCCCTTCGACGGCCTGAACTGGCCCCTCAACCCCGACTTCGCCAATTCCGACACCACCGATTCGCGGCCCGACTTGCTGGCCGACCCGGTGCGCACCTACCCGATCATCGACTCCGTCGTCACGTCGCTCGCCAGCTACCACTACGTGGTGCTGGTCGACGAGTCGGGGCTCTTCCTCGACCCGGTGTTGGCCGTGGGTGAGCTGGTGTCTGGCCCGCCCCCGTAACGGTGCTGCACGTCGAGCCACCAACGGCTGAACGCCTCGGTGGCGCGATGCCGCGCGCGCTTGTCGGCGTCGGGCCGGTAGCCGAAGTCGTCACCCACCAGGGCCGTCAGCTCCTGCGACGCCAAGGTGCGCAACTCGCGGTCGTCGCTGTCGAGGCCCTCGAGCAGCCAGTCGACGCGGCTCTTCTTGCGCGCGCGCGACCACCAGCGCTCCCAGCCGCGCGCGCGCAGGCCGTGATCGCGCAGCGTGATGGCGCGTAGCGCGAGGCGCACGTCGTCGGCGAGCTCGCCCTTGTCCCGCCCCTCGAGCACGGCGATCAAGAGCGGCACCGCGCCCACGTCGCGAAACGCACCCAAGAGCTGGATGGCGCGCCGCCGCGCGTCGAGCAGCGGGCTGGTGAGCCGCTCGCGCAGGTGGTTGAACACGGCCTCGAAGCGCGGGTGCGCGACGAAGGGGACCAGCGCCTCGGTGGCAAGCGCGCGGATGCGCGGCTCGCTGTCGTGCAGGCGCGCGCGCAACAGATCGATGCCGCGCTCGTCGGGGTTCTGCGCGAACAAGAGCACGGCGGCGAAGCGGTGCGCGGGGTAGCGGGAGTCGAGGTGCGCGGACGCTGCCTCCAGGCCCTCGGGGCCGAGCTGCTCGAGCACGCCGAGCAAGGGGCTGAGGTCGTTGGCCCGCCGCACGTTCTCGCCGGGATCGAAGGGATCGAGGCACAGGCGCCCCGGGAAGCGCTGCGCCAGCGCGGGGACCGCGCCCTTGCCCAGGCGCACCAACTGGCGCTGCGCGTACGCCACCGCCGCGGGATCGAGCGCCTCCAGCGCGTCGACCAGGAGCTCCACCGGCGAGGGCGGCTCGGCATCGATGAGCTCCACCTTGTCGTCGTCGGGCTCGGGGACCAAGCGCGACAGCGTCTCCGCCACGAGCTGGTCGGTGGCCGGCATGGCCACCGGGGGCGCCGCTCGGGCGGAGGCCGTGGAGGGGGCGTCGTAGCGCACCTCTTCCCAGCCGCTGTCCTCGTGAAAGAGGCGGGCCTGATCGTCGTGGCTGCCGCTGCCGCCCTGGTGTCCGCGCGCCACGGTCTCCTGCAGCGCACCCCGCCAGGCCTCGGCCGCGCGCCCGTCGCTCAGCTCGGAGAAGCTCGCCGCCAGCGCGGCCTCGGCGGCGGCGCGCGCGGCTGCCGTCGGCAGCACGTACGCCAGGTCGGCGCTGGCGAGGGAGTCGAGCACCAGCGGCGCCTGCGGCTCGACCGCCGGCTCCGGCGGGTTGGTGCGCTTGGCGACGTAGTTGCGCGCGAAGGGGCTGGTGCCGTCGGGGGCGGCGCTCATGGGAGCGGGCTGCACCGCGGGCATCGAGGTCATGGTGATGGGCCGCGGCGCCGACGCCACGGGCACGGGCACCGTCGTCATTGCCTGCGTCGTCGGCGCGGTCGGCGCCGCCGTCGTCGACGGGGTCGGCGCTGACGCGCTCGGCGGAGGGCTCGGCGGGGTGATGACCGCCGTCACCGCCGCGCTTGCGGGCGGCTCGCTCCGCGCCGCTCCGTCTCCAACGGCGGGAGCGGCCGCGGTGCCCTCGGCGGTGGTCTCGTCGAGCGTGCGGACGATCACCGGCATGCGCGCGGTGACCTCGTCGAAAAAGCCGCGCGCGGGCGGCGGTAGTGGCGGCGGCGGCGGCGGCTCGGGCGCGGCCTCGTGTGGCGGCTGCGACTTGTGCTGCCGGATGACGCGCTCGAAGGCCGGCGCCAGCCGCGCAGCGAACGCCACCAGGTCGGCCAGCTGTGAGAAGTCGCGCGCGCGGATGCCGCCGTCGGCGACGAGCGCGGCCATCACGCGCTCGTTGATGCTCACCGGCACCACCAGCACGGTGCGCGGGCGTCGCCGCCCGAGCCAGCCGAACAGCGCGGTGTTGCCCGGCGCGAGCGCGGGCTTGCCCAAGCTCGGCCCTGCGGACTGCAGCGCGTGGAACAACACGCTGTCGTCGGGGATCACGAAGGGGCGGTTGGTGAACTGCACGCCCTCCGCGGGGCCCGAACGATACCAGCCGATCACCTGGCTGCCGCGGAGGCCAGCCACCGCGGCGAAGGGCAAGAATTTGCGCGCATACGCGCACGCCACGCGCGCGATGGCGTCGCGCGTGTCGGCGGCGGCCAGGTGGGCCAACGCCTCCACCAGGTCCCAGCGCGCGGCGGCGGCGACGTCGTCGCCGGTGCTGGGCGCCGGGTCGGGGACGGCGCCGCCCACGTCGAGCAGCAGCGCGGCGAAGCGCTCGTCGACCTCGATGCCGTAGGCGGCGGCAAGCGCCTGTTGCACGCGCAGCTCGGGGACCGCGTGGGCCACGATGGGCTCGTCCACCACCGTCGCCACCTCGTCGATGAGCGCGCGATCGACGGGCGCGCAGCAGGCCACGTGCAGGCCGAGCTCGTCCTTGAACAGCGGGCACAGCCGCATGGCCGCGGCCATGCGCTCGGGCAAGGCGCGCACGGCGTCGGCGTCGGGTTGCTGCAGGCGCTCCGGCGCCAGGGGCGGCGTGCGGTGCGCCTCGGCGAGCAGCTCGGCCAGGCGCCGCTCGTCGATGAGGCCCATCTCGAGCAGGATGGTGTCGAGCGCGCCGCCGTGCACGCCCTGCTGCTGCACCGCCTCTTCGAGCGCGCGCGCGTCGACGCTGCCGGTGTCGAGCAGCAGCTTCGTCAACGCAGAGTCGACGCGCGATCCCATGAGCCCTCGTTATCGCACGGGCGCCGCCTCGGCCGCGATGGTCGCCCTCAGGACCTCTGGAGGCCCGTGAGGATGTCGTCCACGGCGGCGATGTCGAGGCGCTTGCGCGGTGGGCTCTGCTGACCCTGCGCGTGCGCCTGCGCGCGCGCCGCCACTTCGGCATCGCCGGCGCGGGCAGCGGCCATGGGCACGGCCAGGTTGCTGCCCACCTTGCGCATCAGCTCGGCCTCGACGCCGGCGGCGCGCCCGAGGAAGGCCTCGAAGAGCGCGTTGTCGCACAGCGTGTTGATCATGCGCGGGATGCCCGTAGCCCCCTCGTGGATCAGATCGATGGCGCCGGGCTGAAACAGCATGCGCGTGGCGCCGGCGAGGCGCAGGCGATGCTTGATGTATGCCTCGGTGGCCTCGCGGTCGAAGGGCTGCAAGGTGCAGCGCATGGCCACGCGCTGCGCCAGCGGCGGGTCGAGCATCAGGTTCTGCTCGATGTCGGGCAGGCCGAACAACACGAAGGTGACGAGCTTGCGCTCTGGCACCTCGAGGTTGAGCAGGCCGCGGAACTCCTCCATCAGCTCCCGGGTCTGGAGCATTTGCGCTTCGTCGATGAGCACCACGGCCTTCTTGCCGGACTCGTAGATCTTGATGAGGCGCTGGTAGACCTGCCCGAGCAGCGTGAGCTTCTCATGCGCGGGGTCGGGGACGCCGAGCTGCAAGGCGATGCGGCGCAAGAGCCAGCCGGCGGTGATGCCCGAGTGCACGATGACGAGGAGCGCGGCCTCGTAGCTCTCTTCGGGGAGCGCGTCGAGCATGCGGCGCGCCAGCGTCGACTTGCCGGCGCCGATCTGGCCCACCAGCACCGCGAGCCCCTTCATGCCGTCGACGGCGTAGGTGAGGCGCGTCAGCGCTTCGGCGTGCTGCGCGCTGTTGTAATAGAAGCGGCTGACCGGCGCGTTCGAGAACGGCTCCTGCGTCATCCCAAAGTATTCGATGTAATTCATGGGCCGATCACGTGGTGTCAGACGTAGTCGATGTTCTTGGCGCGGGTCGACGACACCGCCACCACCTGCTTGCCGTGGCCGTTGGCGCCGTCGTCGCCGTGCTTGTCGATGAGTGCCTTGATGCGTCGGTCGAGATCGGCGGCCACGTGACCATCGGCCTTGGCGGCCTTGAGGGCGGCCAGCGCCGCGGGCCCGCGACCGCTCTGCTCCAAGCACAGGCCGAGCTGGTAGTTGCTGGCGCCGCGCTGCGTGCGAGAGGCGCCCGGCGTCCCCACGGCGGCCTCCAAGGCGTCGATGGCCTCGTCGACGCGCCCTTGATCGAGGCGCGTCAGGCCGATCAGGTAGCGCGCATCGGCCGCCTTGCCGGGGTTGCGCGCGGCCACCAGGAATTCCGCCACCGCGTCGTCGAGCAGTCCCATATCGCGGTAGGCGTTGCCGAGCTCGTAGTGCGTGGCGGCGTCCTCGGCCGGGATGACCTCGGCGACCTTCTGCTTGAACTGCGAGAGCACCTCGTCGACGGAGATCTGCAGCGTCGCGGGCTCGGCCTCGGGGGCGCCGACCGCCTCTTCGAGGCCGAGGTTCTCGAGCTGCGCCTGCACCTCTTCGAGGATGCGCTGCTCCCACGGCGCGGCGGGCTCGGGCTGACCCTGCTCCTTGGCCTCGATGCGGGCCAACATCCACTGCACGCGCGCGCTGTCGGGCACGTCATCGAGGATGGCGGTGAGGATCTCCTTGGCCTCGTCGAGCAGCTCCTGCTGGATGAAGAACTCCGACTCCTCGAGCTCGTCGTGGAAGAACTGGTTGGCTGGATCGTTCTCGAAGCCCTGCGCCTTGGCCTTGAGGCCCAGGCGGTCGCGCGACGCGCCCAGGTCGAGGGAGGGATCGTCGAGCGCGACCGAGCCGAGGGTGGCCACTGCCGCCGGCGATGTCGACGCGGGTACGGGCGCGGCCGGCGCGGCGGCCACCGGGCGCCGCAACATCTCCTTGACGTCGGAGGGCAGATCGAAGCTCGAGGGATCGAACTCCTCCGACAGCTCGCCATCGAAGGTGCCGCCGGCCGAGCTCGCGCTCAGCACCGGCGCCGGTGCCGCCTGCGGCACGGCGCTCGGTGCCGCCGAGCTGCGGTCGGGCGCCGTGCGCAGCGCGCCGAAGCCAACCACCGCCATCGTGCGCAGATCGTCGTCGTCGGAGGCGTCCGCCAGCCCGGGCCCCACCGACGCGGGCGTCGACACCAAGGCCGGCGGGGCGCGCTTGGGTCGCTCATCGGTGGGAACATCGCTCGAGCGGTTGGGCACGAGCGCGAGCGTCTGCTCACCAAACACCTCGGCGATTCGCCCGGCCGCGGCCGACCATCCGGTGCTTGGCCGCGGCGCGACCGCGGGGATGGGGGCGGTGGCACCGGTGCCGTCGTCGAACTCGCGGATCTCCTCGAGCTCGGCGGTGGTGAACGACATCATCGCCGTGGCGGCGACGTCCGCCCCCCGCGCTGGCGCGGCGACGCTGGCCTGCGCCTCGGCCACGGCCTGCTGGGCGATGCGATCGAGCTCGTCGTCCACGGGAAAGGTCGTCCCCTTGGCCGTGATGTCGAGCTCGTCTTCCGCGACGAGCTCGAGGGCCTCCTCGACGGCAGGCTGCTCGTCCGACAGCACCAGCTCGGCCGCCGCCTCGACGTCGGCGTCGCTGATGTCGCGCAGCGCCTGACGAACGATCGCGTCGGCGTCGCCGCCCGAGATCTCGTCGGTGAGCGGCGCCGGCGGCGGCTGCGGCGCCGCTGGCGAAGACAGGATGCCCGTGGGCAAGCGCGGGATGGCACGCGGCGCGCCCAGCTCCTCGTCGGGCGGCAGCGGCGCGGGGGCCAAGCCGCCGCCGAAGGGCTCATCGGGGATGCCCTGCGACATCATGGAGTCGTCGAGGGAGAGCGCGCCCGAGGCGTCGTCGAGCGCCAGCTCGTCGAGCACCAGGTTCGATTGCGAGGGATCGTCGACGAGGATCTCCTCGCCGTCATCGGAGAGCGACGAGCGCGCCACGTGCGCGGACGTCGCCGTGACCGCGCTCGCCATGGGCACGGGCCGCGCCACGGTGGCGACGCGCGCGGCGGCGGCGCCCACCAGCTCCGAGCGCCACTGCGCGAGGCTCGGGTGCTCGACGCCCTCGGCCGCGGCCACCAGGTCGCGCAAGGCGTCGACGTAGGGCGGGCCGCCGGTCGGCTGCAGCAAGCGCGCGAGCTTCTCGAGCGCCGGCACGTAGTCGGCGCGAATGGCGAACACCTTCTGCAGGTGCTCGACGGCTTTCTCCTTGAGGCCGTACTTGGCGTAGACGTCGGTCTCGGTGAGCAGGCGCGCCAGCTGCTCGTCTTCCACCGAAGGTCGCTGCGGCGTCGACACCACCGGCGCGTTCGCCATGGCCGGCGCCACCATGGTGGGGATCTGCGGGGCGCGCAGCATGGTGGGGCTGTGCCCCAGCGCCGCGTTCGCTTCTTCGTCGCCTGGCTGCAGCTCGAGCACGCGCTCCCAGGTCTGCTGCGCGAGCTCGGCGTTGTCGTCGGCGGCGTGGATCTTCGCGATCTCCTTGTAGACGGAGACCGTCTTCGGCACCTGATCCATGGCCAAGAACGCAGCCGCGATCATCGACAACACGTCGAGGTTGCGCGGGTCGGCCTTGAAGCAGAGCTGCAGCTTGGAGAGCGCGACGTTGGCCTGCCCGCGCTGCATGTAGATTTGCGCCAGCTCCTTCGCCACGTCGAGCGCGCTGGCGTCGTAGGCCACCAGCTTCTCGCCCACCCGCAGGTAGTCGTCGAAGCGCTGCTGCGTCTTCAAGAACAACAGGGCGGAGCGCAGCTCGTTGACCGCCTCCACGCCGTGCCCTTGTTGCGCGAACAGCTCGGCGAGCTTGATGCGCGAGGCCAGATTGTCGGGGTCGAGATCGACCATGCGCCGGAGGATCTCGAGCGACTCCTTGGGCTTGCCGTTCTGCTCGTAGCTGATGGCGACGTTTTGGTAGTGCTGGAGCGCGTCGTTGACCAGGCCGAGCTGTTGGTAGAGCTCGGCGAGCTTGAGGTGCAGACCCGCCGGGCTCGCGTCGACGCGGAGGATCTGCTTGTAGACGGCCACCGCTTTCAGGAAGAAGCCCTGCTCGGTGTAGATGCTGGCGGCCTTCTCGTACGCGTCGACCGACTCCTTCTTGGCGCCGAGCTTGACGTAGGTGTCACCCATCTTGAGCAGGGTGCGCACGTCCGTGGGATCGTGCTCCACGATCTTTTTGAGCTCGATGATCGCCTTGTCGAGCTTGCCCTGCTGCAAGAGCTTGATGGCCTGCGCCTCGACCTTGTCGCGGTTGATCGCCAAGCCAAGCCTCAGGGCCACGCGCCCGTGCAGAAACGAGAAGATGCGCTCGTCTCGACGACGAACGCGGCAAAAGTGACAATAAGTGGCACCCCAAGGGGGGTCAAGTTTGGCCGGAGGGTGGATCGAGTGGAAAGGGCGCGTCCGAACGCTGAAATTCTTTCGTTCACCCCGCCTGCGCACCGCATGCGGGTTCGGCGTTCTCGCACCAGGAGCGCTACCATGCGGCCGATGAAGCTCGCCCTTCCCTCGCTCATGCTCCTCGCGCTCATTGCCCCCGGCGCGCTGGCCGCACGTGGGCTCGACGAGCCCCCCGGGCTCGGCAAGGTCGTGAAGGGTGCGCGCGGCACCGACCTCTCGACCGCGCTGGCAGCGCCCGGCGTGCCGCCGGGCTGCAGCGAGGCGCTCGGCGTCGCTGATCTGGCCGGGCTCGCCTGTCGCGGCGCCGTTGCTGCGGTGCTCGTGCGCGGCCGCCCGCTCGACGCCGACCGCGATCTGAAGGCGCGCGTCGCGGTGGCTCGCGACCTCGCTCGCGCCGCCGACGCGGTGGTGGCCTTCGCGCCGCTGTCGCCGCCGCCGGGGTTCGCGCGCGCGCGCTTCGACGCGCTCGCGTCCCTCTGCCGCGCGCTCATGGCGAGCTACGACGAGCTGGCGCTCTTCCCCGCCACGCACCCCTTGGCCGCGCGGCTCAGCGCGGCGCTCGCGGAGCCACCCGAGCTGCGCAAGGCCGCGTGCCGCGCCGTGCAGCAGGCCCTCGACGCCGCAGCACCCGGTGGCGCCGGCGTCGAGGAGAGCGGCGCGCTCTTGGGCCTCGTCACCTCGCATCGCTGCCTCGTCGACGAGGGTCGCTTGTCGAGCAAGCCCAAGCCGGCGGCGCTCGTCGGCAGCGACGAGGCCAAGCGCGTCGCTGCCTCGGCCGGCGCGGAAGCGGCGGTGGCCGACTACGTGTCGAGCCGCGCGCTCGAGCTCGAGCGTTGCGCCAAGCACCTCGACGCCGCTGGCCGCCCCGTCGATGTCGAAAAGGCGGCAGCCTGCTTGTGCGGCATCGTGCAGCGCTGGCGCTTCCCGCCGCGCGCCGCCGGCGCCACCAGCGATGTGCCGTTCCAACGCGCGCTTCTGGCGCTGCACCTCGACGAGCGCGCCGCCGTGGCGACGTGCGGCCCCGTGCGCGCCGCGCCCTAACGCAACCATGAACAAGCGCGTCGTCCCCTTGGTGGTGTTCGCCCTCGTGCTCTTGCGCATGGTGTTGCCGGCGCACGTGCCCGCCGCCGTCGACGCGCACCTGGCGCTGGCCGCCGTGGTGCTGGCGCGTGCGCACGCCGCGCCCCGCGCAGCGCTGGCGGCGCTCGGGCTGATCACCGCGGGCGCGATCGCCTCGGTGCCGCTGTCGTGGCACCCCCTCATCTCCCTGATCGCGCTCCCGGCGGTGGTGGGCCCCGCCGCCTTCCTCCTCGTCGGGACGCAGCAAGTGGCGCGCAGCGGCGCCCTGTGGGGCATGGCCGTGGGCGGCGCCGCCAACGCGCTGGCCGCGGCCGTGCAGCGCTTCTGGACCTGGCCCGAGCTGTTGGCGCGCGCGGGCCAGACGCTCGACGCCGCAGCGGTCGGGCGCCTGACGCAAGCGCGCGCGCTCGGGCTCTCGCTCTCGCCCGACCTGTGCGGCGCCCTGTGCATCGCCGGCGCCTGCGGTGGCGCCGTGCTCATGCTCGAGGCGCCCTATCGCGAGCGGCGCCTGGCGCCGGCGCTGTTGGCGCTGACCTCGCTGGCGGGGGTGGTGGTGCTGCGCTCCTTTGGCTCGGCGCTGGCGCTGGGCGCGGGCGCCGCGCTGGCGCTGTGCTTCCTGCTGGCACGGCGCGCGGGCCGCGGCGGCGTCGCCATCGCGGCGGCGGGCTTTGCCGTGGGCGCGCTGGCGCTCGTGGGCGCGCTGGTCTCGCGCGGCGCGGCGGCGTTGGCGTCCTCGGCCGGCGAGCGCGTCGCCAACTGGCGCATCGCGCTCGACGTGTTCGCCGACGCGCCCGTGACCGGCGTGGGCCTCGGGCGCTTTCCGGCGGCCTACCTGCTCGCTCGCACGCCCGACGCGAACCTGACGCGCTACGCGCACTCGGGGCCGCTGCAGTGGTTGGCCGAGACCGGCGTGGTGGGCGCCGCGCTCGGCGTGGCCGGCGTGGCGCTGATCGCGCTCGCGCTCTGGCGTCGCCGGGCCGCGTGGACGCTCGGGCAGCTCGTGCTCGTGGCGGGCGCGGCCGCGCTGGTGGCGCGCACGCTCATCGACTACGACGCGCAGGTGGCGCAGACCGCCTCGGTGGCGGCGCTGGCGGTGGGCCTCCTGTGGACCGGCGGCGACGATGGCGCCGACGCCGCAGCGCTCCGGTGGCAGCACCGCGCCACGCTGGTCGTGGCCCTGGCGCTGGTGCCGCTGGTGATGATCCCGCTGTGGCGCGAGGCCGCCCTCTCTGACGACGCGGACGTCGCCGTGCTGGCGAGCTACGCCGCGAGAATGCACGGCGATCCAGAGGCGCAGGTGGCGCTCGGGGCGCGCGCCGTCGATCGCTTGGCGGCGTGCCAAGACGCCGAGGGCTGCCGCGCGGCGCACGACCAGGCGCGCCGCCAGCTCGACGCGGCGGCAGGCGCGGCGCACCCCTCGTCGGCGGTGTTCGTCTTGCGCGCGCGCGTCCATGCGCACGCCGGTGCCCTCGAGCTGGCCGAGCGCGACGTCGACACCGCGCTCGCGCTCAACCCCGGCAGCGCCCCCGCCCATCAGCTCGCCGTCGAGCTGGCGCGCGCGCAGGGCGACGACCCGGCTGCGCGCCTCGAGGCCGCCGCGGCCTGGCACGTCGTGGTCCACGGATCGCCGCCGACGCCGGACCCGGGGCCTCCGCCAGCGGCGGCGCCCGCTGGTCGCTGATCATCGGTCCTTCTGCAAAAGCACCGCGCGCGCGCGCGTCGCGCGGCGCTTCGCTACTGCGCCGCGTGCACGGCCAGCACGACGCAGCTGATGTTGTCGAAGCCGCCGGCGCGGTTCGCGAGCACCACGAGCTCGAAGGCAGCGCGCGCCGGGTCGTCGTACTCGAGCAGGGTCTGCAAGAGCTTGGCGTCAGCATCGTGCGGGGGCGCGCCCGGCCCGGCGGCGAAGTCGGCGATGCCGTCGCTGCACAAGAGCACGCGGTCGCCAGGCAAGAGCCGCACACGAAACAGCTCGGGGTCGAAGGGATCGGGGTGTGACTGCCCGTTGTCGTCGATGACCACGCGCCCGACCACGCGCGTGAGCGCCGAGCCCATCTGCACCTGCGCGGACTCGCGAAAGCTCAGGCCCATGCGCAGCGCGTCGGTGCAGCGATCGTGGTCGATGGAGATCTGCTCGATGGTGCCGTCGCGGATCAAATAGGCGCGGCTGTCGCCGAGGTTGCCGAGCGTGGCCTCGCCGTTGACCACGAACATGGCCACCAGCGTGGCGCTCATGACCTGGTTTGGCTCGTTGGCCAGCGGCGTGTACTTGGCGTTGACCTCGGCGCTGATGCGCTTGCCCGCCGAGCGCGTGATCTGCTTGAGAATGTCGCTGCGCTGGGCGTGGTTGAGCTCGAGCGCCGCCGTGCCGCCCTTCTCGAAGCCACCCCAGCGCTGCAGCGCCGACAGCTCCACCTGCTCGGCAGCAAACGCGCCGTCGCCGAAGCGGCTGCGCGAGACCCCGTCGGAGATGAGGTACAGGCCGATGCGGCCGGTCTCGTGCGTCACCGACAACGCGCGGTCTTGCTGACCCGAGCCGCGGCGCGCCTTGGTGATCCCGATGTGTTGCTCGGCCCAGGCCTCGAGCACCACGTCGGCTTGCTGCTCGGCGGCGCGCGCCTCCTCGAGCAGGCGGCGACGCGCCTTCTCTAGCGCGACCTTGAGCGCGCGCGCGTGGCCGGCGCGCCGCGCCGGGTTGGCCTCGAGCGAGGGACGCAGGTAGGGCCAGATGCCGAGCGGGCACTCGGGGCGGAACACGCGCGGCGTGCACAGCATGTGCGGGTCGACGTCGGCGTCGAGGGGCGCGCGCTTGGACAAGAGCGCGTAGAGCAAGAGCGCCACGGCGTAGACGTCGCTGTGCGCACCGACGCGGTAGCTCAAGCGACGGCGCAGCTCGGGGGCGGAGAACAGCCCGAGCTGCCCGGTGGGCATGGTGCCCGCCGGGTAGATGCCGCTGACGGCGTAGAAGCGCACGCGCCCACCACGCTCGATGACGATCTGGCTCGGGTCGAGGTCGTAGACGAACTGGCCGGCACCGTGCAGCCCCTCGAGCAGCTCGGCGAGCTCGATGCCGAGCTCGATGGTGGCCATGGCCGGCAGCACGCGCTCGTCGTCGCCGAGGTAGTCGACCACGGTGTTGCCCTTGGGGCGCTCGAATACGCGCACCGCGGATCGATCGAGCGACACGCGGCAGCGCGGGCGCACGATGCGCTGATCGGGCAGGTGCGCCCACGGCGGCTCGGGCGTCGAGGTGGCGGTCCACACGGCGGTGAAGGCCTGCTCCTCGCCCTCGATGCGCGCGCGGTAGAACATGCTCCCGCTCTGCTCGCCGAGCGGGTCGTCGAGGCGCACGATCTCGCCGGTGTCGGCGCGCAACACCGATCCGGGCTCGGGCGGGGCCGGTCCCACGTCGGTGCCGGCGTCCTCGTGGATGGCCGCGCCCTCGACGGTGGCCCCCTCGTCGGGCGCCGCGCCCGGCTCCGGCGCGCGGTCGTCGGAGGTGCCGGGCGGCCGGCTCATGTCGAGATCAGCGGTCTGCTCGGCCAGCGGATCGAGGTCGTCGTCGCTGTAGGCGGGCAGGCTGGCGATGGTGTGCTCGTCGAAGGGCGCACCGAGCTGGCGGCGCTCCGAGGGCGGCAGCGTCGCGGCGGCCGCGGCCACCTCGTCGAGGATGGCGCCGGTCACCAGCGGGGGCGCCTCGTCGAGCGGGTCGAGGGCGGGCGCCTCCACGGGCACCACCTCGGTGGTCGGCGGCTCGAAGGGCGCGCCACTCAGGTCTGGCAGCGCGTCGGAGGGCAGGGTGGCGCGCGGGAGCCGCCGCTCCACGGTCTGTTCGCCGGGCGCTTCGGCGCTCGCCACCGGCGCGGCCACCACCGGCGCGATGCCCACGGAGAGCTCGGGCAGCTCGGCGCCCTTCGGTGCCCGCGCGTTCTCAGGCGAGGCCCCGCCCGTGCCACGCGGCGGGCCTCCACGATCCGAAGGAGATCCGGGCGGGTTGGTCACGGCTCGGCCGAGGGGGACATTGGCACCGTCCGTCCGTCGAGGGCAAGGGCTGGAGGCCAGCGGCGACGGCGCGGGGAACCAACGCGCCGCGTTGGCCGTTGCGCTCGGGCGCGTTCGCGCTACCACCGACGTGGTCGGCGCTTGCCGCGGGAGGCTCCGTGCATCCGGTGCTGTTCAAGATCCCGTTCTTCGACATCCCCTCGCTCGGCATCAAGTCGCCGTTGCCCCTGCACACCTATGGCGTGCTCATCGTCATCGGCTTCTTGCTCGCCATGTACGTCGCCTGGCGCGAGGCCAAGCGCCAGGGGCAGTACGTCGAGGAGGTGCTCGACTTCGCGTTTTGGGCCCTGCTCGGCGGCATGATCGGCGCGCGCGTGGTCTTCATCCTCGTCAATTGGCAGGACTACGTGGCCAACCCGCTCAAGATCGTCAAGATCTGGGAGGGCGGACTGGTGTTCTACGGCGCGGCGCTGGGCGGCTTCGTGGCGTACCTGTGGTACGCGCGCGCCCATAAGATCCGTGGCGCCGACATGCTCAAGCTCGCCGACATGATGGTCGTCGGCGTGCCCTTGGCCGCGGCCTTCGGGCGCCTGGGCTGCATCGCCGCCGGCTGCTGCTGGGGCGACGCCGCCTACCACCTCGACGCCGCCGGGCAGATCGTGGCCGACTTCCCCGTCACCATCCAGTTCCCCGAGGGCGCGCTCGCCTACCAGAGCCTGCTTGGCAGCGAGAGCTCCGAGGTGGCGTCGCGCATGCGCGAGATCAAGGCGACCATGCCCTTGATCCCCGTGCAGATCATCGACTCCTTCCTCGAGGTGGGGCTGTTCCTGGTGTTGCTGGTGGTGCGCTCGCGCAAGTGGTTCCACGGCCAGGTGCTGTTGAGCTACGGCATCCTGTACCCCATCGTGCGCAGCAGCCTCGAGATGTTCCGCGGCGACACCGAGCGCGGCTACGTCATCGACGGCGTGCTGTCGACGAGCCAGTTCATCTCGCTGTGCGTGGCGTTGACCTCGCTGGTGGCGGTGGTGGTGCTGCGCCGACGCGGGATGGCCGCGTCGGCGCCGGCGTCGGCGCCGTAGCACGCCTTGCGCTGCGAGGCCCGATCGGCCGCTGCGCCAAGGGCCTTTCCCTGAGCTCGAAGAGGCCCCCTCCGAGGGTGGTCACGACGTCGTCGGGAGCGCTCCCCCGAGATCGGGTCTCGATGGATCATATGTCGAGACCCAAGAACCAGCAGAAGAGGAAGGAGCTGGGGCTTGCTGTGTCGCCATCATGGCGGGATCGCTGCTCTCGCGAGAGCAGCGATCGTCGTCGAGGGAGCTTCGACAAGCCCAAAACTCCGATCGGCTGTTCCGGCCAAGCCTACTCGCCCTCGCCCTCGCCTTCGCCCTCGGCCGCGTCGTGATCGACGCCGTCACAGGTGGCGCCGCCCTCGGCCGCCTCTAGCGCGTCCACGGCTCCCTGGCGCAGGTCTTTGCACTTGTCGTCGTCG
>JADZDP010000172.1 GCA_020850995.1 Deltaproteobacteria bacterium | reverse complement strand
CGAGCGCGGCCTTCTTTTCGTCGTCGGCCTTGCGCTTGGCCTCGGCGGCGGCGAGCCGCGCGGCCTCCTCTTCTTGTCGCTTCTTCTCGAGCGCGGCCTTCTTTTCGTCGTCGGCCTTGCGCTTGGCGTCCGCGGCGGCGAGTCGCGCGGCCTCTTCATCTTGTCGTTTCTTCTCGAGCGCGGCCTTCTTGTCGTCGTCAGCCTTGCGCTTGGCTTCGGCGGCGGCGAGCCGGCGCTCCGCGGCGCCCCGCTCGGCGCGCTCGGCCTCGTCGGCGCGGGCGCGGGTCTCTGCTGCCACGCGGGCCGCGGCCTCTTCGCGCTCTCGCGCCAGGGCGGCGGCGCGCTCGCGGCGCTCCTGCGCGGCCGCGCGGAGCTGCGCCTTGTCGCCGTGGTGCGAGAAGCGCACCTCCAGCGTGGTGCCTCGGGCCACAGCGTCGTAGTCGACGTCGGCGGCGAAGGAGAGGACGAGGCGCGGCGTTCCACCTTTGCCCGCGGCCTCGAGCGCGGCGTCGAGCAGCAAGGCGCCTGCGCCGCTGATCTGCGGCACGGTGTCGGGCGCGAGGCCAGGCAGCTCGACGGCGAAGCGGGGCTGGCCCGGGAGGCGGAAGACCTGGAAGGTGGGCGCGACGCTCGCCTCGACGGTGACCACCACGTCGAGCTCGGCGCTCTCCTCCACGCGCAGCGCAGCGCCGCGCGGGCCGGCGGCGAAGGCGCTGTCGACCCAGAGCACCATGATCAAGGCGCCAGCGGCGAGCAGGGCGGGGGTGACGCCGAGGTCGCTGCGATGACGCAGGCGCGGCGCTGGTGGCAAAGCGTGGCGCGAGAAGCGCGTGGTCGAAACGGTGCGTGACAAGGGCAGCCCCCCTGGCGTTGCCAGAAGCCTAGGGCCTGGATCCGTGCGGCTCCAGTTTCCGACCACCAGCGCCTGCCGCCGCCACATGGCGCCACGGTAGCAGACCGCCTTGCGTCGCCGCCCACAAACGGGGGATGAAGCGCCATGGGCCGCGCCGCTCGCCTCCTCCCACTCGTCCACTCCGCCCTCGCCGTAGTCGCGCTCGCCGCCACGCCGGTGGCCGCCGCCTCCGACACCCCCACCGAGCTCGGGCTCGAGCTCATCCCCTGGTCGAAGAAGCTCGCCGAGCGGCGCTACGAGTCGCCACGCGACTGGGACGGCACCATCAAGTTCTTCCGCGACAAGTTCAAAGGCTGGAAGACCATCAAGTGGTCGCGCGAGGTCAGCCTACCCGCGGTGAAGTACGTGCACATCACCAACGCCGCCGAGAACGGGAAGTGGGACGGCATCAACATCTATGCGCTGCCTGACGGGCGCATCCGCTACTACCTCCTCACGCGCCCGCCCAAGGCGGCGGTGCCCAAGGCAGGGGCGGACGGCACCTCGAGCGGCAAGGCGCCCGCCGACGTCAGCACCGGCGCCAAGCCGAGCACTACGCCCAACAGTACGCCCAACAGTACGGCGCCCGCCGGATGAGCACCGCCTCGCCGGCGGTTCCCCTGTTCGTCGCCGCCTCTCTGGGCGCCTTCGCTGGCCTGGCGCGCCCCTGGCCGCTTCTGCCCCTCGCCATGGGGGTGGCGGTGCTGGTGCTCGCCGTGGCGCTCGCGCGCGGCGCCGCGGCGCGGGCCGCGCTCTTGGTCGCGCTCGTGCTCGTCCTCGCCATGGGCGCCGCCGCCGTGGAGCGCGCGCGCCGCGAGGCTCGCGTTGCCGCGTTGCCCACCGAGCGCGCGGTGCTCGAGGGCGTCGTCGAGGACCTCTGGTTCGGCCGCCGCGGCGCAACGCTGGCGCTGCAGGTGAGTGGCGCCATCGTCGAGGGCGCGCCGCGCGCGCTGGCGGCAACCGTCGCCGTGCACCTGCCCGAGGGCGCGACGCCGCCGCTGCCAGGCACACGGGTGCGCGTGCGCGGTGTGGCAACACCGCTGCGGCCCGCGCTGGCGCCCGGAGCCTTCGACGACGCTGCGCTCGGGCTCGCCCGCGGTATCGATGCGCGGCTGCACGTGCGCGCCGAGCATGACCTCGTGGCGATGGCTGGTGATGCTGCGTGGCGTCCGTTTGCGCGCATGCGGCTGGCGCTGCGCGATCGCCTGTGCGCGCAGCTCACGCCGCGCGAGGCCGGTCTCGTGCTCGCCCTCCTCGTGGGCGACACCTCCCTCATCGACGACGAACAGCGCGCCATCTACCGCGCCGCGGGCGCCGGGCACTTGCTCGCCGTGAGCGGCCTCCAAGTAACCTTGCTCGCGCTGCTGCTCGCGCGCATCGCGCGCAGCATCGTGCTCGTCACGCCGCCGGGCCGAAAGGGCGGCGGGCGCGCGCTGGCCGGCCTGGCAGCGTTGGCGGGCGTGTGGGGCTTCGTGTTGCTGTGCGGCGCGCCCCCCTCCGCCGTGCGCGCCGGCGCCATGGCGAGCGCGGTGCTCTGCGCCGGGCTCTTGGGGCGGCGCGCCTCCGTTCTCGACGCCCTCGGCGTCGCCGGCCTGGTCACGGTCCTGCTCGCACCCGCGTCGGTGATCGATCCGAGCTTCCTCCTCTCCTACGCCGCCATCATCGGCCTGCTGGCAGCCACCGCCCCGCGCGCCACCGCGTCGAGCGCGGACGCGCCGACGCTCGTCGGGCGCCTCACGGCCGGCGCCCTCGCCGCTGTGGGCGCGGGCGTCGTGACCGTGCCCGTGAGCGCGTTCCTCTTTGGCCAGCTCGCGCCGGCGGGCCTCGTCGCCAACATCGTGCTCGTGCCCGCGGCGTCGGCGCTGCAGGTGCCGGCGCTCGTCGGTGGCGCGCTCGGCGCCGCGCTCGATTGGCCGTGGCTCTCGTGGCTCGGCGCGCAGGCGGCGTTGACGCTCGAGGCGCTCACCGCGGGCCTCGCGCAATGGCTGCCGGGTATGCGCCTGGTGGAGGCGCCGTCGGGCCTGGGGGCGCTCGCACTGTTCTCTCTTGCGGTGCTGGCGGTGGCGGGCGCGGCCCGACGCGCCTGGCCTGTCGCCGGGGGCGCCGCGGCGCTCGCCGTGGCGCTGATCGCGCTCGGCGCCGTGGAGGGCACGGGCACGCGCATCACCGTGCTGCCGGTGGGGCAGGGCGACGGCGCGGTGGTCGAGCTTGGCGACGGCAGCGCCATGGTGATCGACGGCGGTCCCGACGACGGCAGCGGCAGGGGTGCTGCCGCCGAGGTGCTCCTCCCCTTCCTCGCGCGCCGCGGCATCGAGCGCATCGACGTGATGGTGCTTTCGCACCCGCACCCCGACCACGCCGGCGGCCTGATCGCGCTCGCGCGCTCCATGCCCGTGGGAGAGCTCTGGCTCACCGAGAGCGGCGGTCCCGACGACGGGCTGGTGGCGCAGTTGATGGACGCCGTAGGAAACGCCACGCGCGTGCGCACCACGCCCGAGCTGCTCGGCGCCCACCGCTTCGGTGCCACCACGGTCGAGGTGCTGGCCCCCGCTCCCGCCGAGCGCACGGCGACCTACCCAGAGCTTTCGATCAACGACAACAGCCTGGTGCTGCGCCTGTGCGACGCCGGCCAGTGCGCGCTCTGGCCCGGCGACATCGAGGCGCTCGGCGAGGACGCGCTGCTCGCCAGCGCGGCCGAGCTGCAGGCCGTGGTGGTGAAGGCGCCGCACCACGGATCGCCCACCTCCTCGATCCCCGCGTTCGTCGAACGGGTTGGTGCCGAGCACGTGGTGTTTTGCACCGGGCCGGGCAACCAGTTCGGTTTCCCCGCGACAGCTGTGATCGAGCGCTGGCGCGCCGCGGGTGCGCGCTTGTGGGACACCTCGGTCAACGGCCAAATCACCATCGTGCTCGGTCCCCATGGCGTTCACATGCGGGCCTTTCGCGATGGCGCGGTGGTGGCGGGCGCTCCTGCACCGCGCCGTTGACGCACCGTGCTGCTTTCCCCTAGCGTGGCGCGCCCAAGGAGGCCCCCATGGCAGACGCTCCCTGTGTCATTGGTCGCGGCATCACCATCAAGGGCAACCTGTCGGGGGCCGAGCAGCTCGTCATCGAGGGCGCCGTCGAAGGGCACATCTCGCTCAAGAACCACCTGACCATCAAAGAGACTGGCCGCATCACCGCCGACATCACCACGCACTCCCTGATGGTGCACGGGCAGGTGAGCGGAAACATCGAGGCCAACGACCTGGTGTCGCTTTCGTCTGAGGCCAGCGTGGTGGCAGACATCAAGGCGCCCCGGGTGGTCTTGGAAGACGGCGCCCGCTTCAAAGGCAGAATCGAGATGGACGTCGAGCTGCCGCCCGGCGTCTGATCGAGCCCTCGTGACTCGCGTACTGAAGGACTGAACTCATGGCCAACACCGTCATCGGCAACACCATCGTCATCGACGGCGAGATCTCGGGCGACGAGGATCTCACCATTCGCGGCACCGTGAAGGGCAAGATCGCGCTGTCGGCCAGCTTGATCGTGGAGAACTCCGGCACGGTCGAGGCCGACATCGAGACCAAGAACGTCGAGGTCTCGGGCAACGTCACGGGCAACATCACCTCCACCGAGCGCGTCGAGCTCAAGAGCGACGGCCGCATGGTTGGTGACATCAAGGCCCCGCGCATCCTCATCGCCGACGGCGCCGTGTTCAAGGGCAACGTCGACATGGAGCGGTGATTCGTCATGGCAACCGCACGCACCCCCACTCCTTCTTCGCCGGACGGCGCCACCATCATCGGCGAGTCCGTGCACATCCGCGGCCAGCTCAACGGCGGCGAGGACCTGCACGTGCTGGGGCGTGTCGAGGGCCGGGTCGACCTCGAACGCACCCTGGTGGTGGCGCAGAGCGGCATCGTCAAGGCCGAGGTGAGCGTCAAGAACGCCATCATCTCTGGCGTGGTGGTGGGCAACATCCACGCCACCGAGTCGGTGGAGCTGACGCGCGAGGGGCGCATGGTGGGCGACATCTACTCGCCGCGCATCATCATCGTCGATGGCGCCAGCTTCCGCGGCAACGTCGACATGGGCGACATCGCCAACATGCCGGCGCGCAAGCCTTCGGCGGAGCGCCCGCGCCCAGCGCCGGCGGCGCGGCCCGCGCCACCTCCCCAGGCGCGGCCGACGCTCACCGCCAAGCCCGGCGCCAAGCCGGCGGCCCCCGCGCCGGCGGCCAAGGCGCCCGAGAAGGCGCCGGACAAGGCGCCCGAAAAGGCACCAGAAAAGGCCGAACAGCCGCGGCCTGCGTCGGTCACGCCCCTGGAGCCACCGGCGGCCAAAGGCCTGCCACAGAAGGCGCAAAAGACGCGCGTCATCGTCAAGCGGAAGTGACGCGTGGGTAAGCGCGGCAAGGCCATCGAGGCGACGTCGTATCAGGCGGCGCGCGCCGCGCTGCTCGCGATCTTGAAGGAGCTGTCCTACGAGGAGCGCGAGGTCACGCTCTCGTCTGGGCAGAAGAGCCACTTCTACATCGACTGCAAGCAGACGGCGCTCACCGGTGAGGGCCACGTGCTGGTGGGCATGTGCCTGCACGAGCTCTTGGGGCGCGCCGAGAATTTGCACCCGAACAGCGCGCTCCTGCAGCACGCGGCATGCGGCGGGCTCACCATGGGCGCCGACCCGCTGTGCTCGGCGCTGGCGCTGTGGTCGACCATGCAGGGCCGCGAGCTCAACGCCATCTATGTGCGCAAGGAGCCAAAGGGGCACGGCACGGGCGCGTACCTCGAGGGCACGCGCGCGGTGCCGTCGGGATCGCGCGTGGTGGTGCTCGAGGACGTGGTCACCACGGGCAACGCCTCGCTCACCGCGGCGCGGCGGCTGCGCGAAGGCGGCTTCGTGGTCGACACCGTGCTGGCGCTGGTCGATCGCGAGGCCGGCGGCCGCGAGGCCTTGGCGCGCGAGGGCCTGCGCTTGTCGGCGCTGTATGCTCTGCAAGACTTCCCGGTCGGGGGAGCGCGCGGAGGATGACGGTGCACCAGGCGAGCGCCGCGGTGATCTCGATGCTCGCGCTCGCCGTCGCGAGCGCGATCGGGTGCTCGTCGATCCCCCACGCCGGCCCGGTGAGCGTCGCCAGCGGCGCCCACGCTGCTTGGACCCCGGTGGTGGCGGAGCACACGCGGCAGGCCGAGAGCTTCGACTGGCTGGTGCGCCAGGCCGACCTGCGCGCCGTGTTGGTCACGCCACGGCTGCGCAAGGCCTACCTCGACGCGCGCGCCGACTTCCATGGCGAGCTCGCCAAAGAGCTCCAGACCGAGCTCGTCGGCATGGGCGCGCCCGATGAAGGCGTCGATGCGCCCCTGCGCGCGGCGCCGCAGGCCGAGGAGCAGATCGTGGTGCTGGTGGCGCTCTACGTCACCGATCAGAAGAACCGCGACATCAGCGCGAGCTACACGATCTGGGACACGGAGCTCGTCATCGGCGACCGGCGTGTGCGCCCCACGGCGATGGAGACGCTGCGCAACTCGCCCGCGGCGGCCGATGTGTTCCCCTTCATCGATCGCTTCGACGATCTGTATCTGGTGCGCTTCCCCGGTCCCTTGCCGGCCGCCGGCGGCCCCATCCGCCTGGTGCTGTCGAGCGCGCTCGCCACCGCTGCGGTGGAGTGGCAGCTCACGCCGTGAGCGACCGGGCCGCGGCGTTGCAGGCGCGGCTCAAGAAGAACCTCCGCCGCCTCGAGCCCTGGGCGCGACGCGAGGACGTTTCGAGCTTTCGTGTCTACGACCGCGACATCCCCGAGGTTCCGCTCACGGTCGACCGCTACCAGACGAGCGAGGGCCTGTTCGTGCACGTGACGGTGTTCGAGCCGCGGCACGGCGTCGCGGACGCGGAGGTGCAGCGCTGGGCTGACGCGCTCTGCGCGGAGCTGCAGGTCGACCGCGCGCACCTGGAGATCAAGCGCCGCGAGCGCGGCGGCGCGCGCGAGAAGCTGGCGGCGCACGGCGTGCGTTGCGAAGCACACGAGGGCGGCCTGCGCTTCCTGGTGAACCTGACGGATTACGTCGACACCGGCTTGTTCCTCGATCACCGGCGCCTGCGCGCGCGCGTGCGTCAGGAGGCTGCCGGTCGCCGCTTCCTCAACCTCTTCTCGTACACCGGCTCGTTCACCGTGTATGCGGCGGCGGGCGGCGCGCTGTGCTCCCGCTCGATCGACCTGTCACCGACCTACTGCCGGTGGACCATCGACAACCTGCGCCTGAACGCGCGACCGGGCGTTGACCCGTGCACGGCGCACATCGTCGAACAGGCGGACGTGTTCGCGTGGCTCGAACAGCCGGCGAGCGCCGAGCGCTTCGACCTCGCGGTGCTCGATCCGCCCTCCGTGTCGGTCAGCAAGCGTGCGCGTCAGGCGCTGGACGTGCACGCCGATCACCCGTGGCTGATCGCGCGCGCGCTCGAGCGGCTCGCGCCGGGCGGCGTCTTGTACTTCTCCACCAACCTGCAGGGCTTCGCGCTCGGCGCGGTCTCGGCCACGGCCGTCGACGACATCAGCGACGAGACCCTCTCGCCAGACTTCCCGCGGCGACCGCCGATTCACCGCGCGTGGCGCATCGTGAAGTGAGCGCTGCGAGCGCCGCGGGTGATCTGTCGGCATCGATCACCATGCGCAGATCCTGCCGCTCGAAGCGCGGTGAGCTCCACAGAAGCGCTCCGCGCGCGAAGTGAGACACCGGTCGTGCATTTTATTTTGGAACGCATGCGTGCGGCGCATGCATCGTTGCGCGGATTCGCCGCATCGCGCGCGCCGTGCGCAGTTGTCGACGAGAAATGACGACAACGCGCGATGCGCAGCACACGCGATGCGCGCGTTGTTCGCGGGATGATCGAGCGCGAAAGACGCACGCGAAGCGTTGCGCGAAGGGCCTGCAAGAAGAAAAGACTGGCAATCCGACACGCTGACGGACTAAAAAGTAGGTGAGCGCGCATGCTCACGAGCGTTGAAGACAGATGACCAAGCATCCTCTCCACATTCAAACCCCCCGCGGCTTCGACCGCGACGGTTTGAGTGGCGGTGAGCGAAGCGTGGTTCACGAGTTCCTTCACCGTTCGCGTGCAGCCGGTGAGCGCGTGCAGAGTGCACGACTCGCTAGCAAGAGCGCGTGTCACCAAAGTCTCCGGAGCGTGCGCACCTGCGCAATGGTCCGGATGCTGACCCCCGCGGTTGCCGAGCGGAGAAGCAGAGGTGCTTTTCTCGTCGAGGCCCGTGGGTTCCACGAACAGGAGTAAGCGATGGCTGCCAAGAAGAAGAAGAAGGCTGGCAAGAAGAAGGCGAAGAAGAAGGCGAAGAAGCACTAGTCTTCGCGTCTGCCGAAGCCTCTCTTCGAGAGGGCCTCGCTGACATTGTCAGCACGGGGTTGTCCGTCATCGGATGACTCTGCTGGCCGCCGTCGAAAGACGGCGGCCAGCGAGGCGTATCGCTGCTGTCGTTCTTTTCCGTACAGCATCGAGAAGCCTCAGTAGGGGTTGCGCACCCCTGAATCCTGCGCACCACAACATCAACTATTCAGTGAAAGCTCGGGCGGGGAGCTCCGTTTCCCGGGCGTGTAGGCGTCTGGTGCTCGCCTGCACCGGAGGTCGACAACGGCGAAGAAATGGCCGTCGTCGCGTACGCCGCACAAGATCGTTGCGTGATCGCCCCCACCTACGATCTCGAGCATGTGCGGCGCGGGCGTCGCCTGTTGGCGATTCTGGTCGAGCGCTTTGGCGTCGCGCACTTCCTCGACCGCGCCAACGCTCGGGCCAACGCCCGCGCGTGCGACGATGCGGTCGCCCTCGCGTGCACCTGGATCGAGCGGCGCACCGGTCGCGTGGTGAACGCCAGCGTCATCGAGCTGTTGCGACGCGAGCTGCGCGGCATCCTGCGCCGGCGCATCGCCGAGGGCGCGGCCTGTGTGAAGGGCTGAACACGAGGCAACGAAAGGTCGCGAGCGGCCCGAGCGCAAGGTGTCGGCGCGCGGCACCTGTCCGCTGGCCAAGCCAGCTCGTCCTGCCGCCGAGCGGAGTGATCCCGAATGATCGATGATCAGCGACCAGCGGGAGCCGTCTTGGGTGGGGGCCCCGCGTCCGGCTTCGCCGGCGCGGGGGAGGGTCTGGCGACAGACCCTCCCAGAGGGACATCCCCGATCTCG
>JADZDP010000171.1 GCA_020850995.1 Deltaproteobacteria bacterium | reverse complement strand
GCCCGCCCCTGCGCCCGCGCGTTCACCAGTCGTCGGCGATGAGGCCGAACTGCAGGCCGTGCACCAGCGGCTTGTCGGCCGGCAGGAACTCGCGCTCCCCCACCCGGCGCTCCTCCACCCACTCGAGGGCGTGCGCCTCGAGCGCCTGGGGCTCCCCCTCGATGACGCGGCAGCGATAGACCAGCAGGTGCATCTCGCGCGCCCCGTAGGCGTGGCGGGTCTCGAAGCAACGGGTGCCGACCACCACCGTCACCCCGAGCTCCTCGCGCAGCTCGCGGATCAGGGCCTGGTCATCGGTCTCGCCCTCCTCGACCTTGCCGCCGGGAAACTCCCATGACATGCCGAGGTGCTTGCCGGGCTTGCGCTGCGTCAGGAGCACCTTGCCACTGTCGCGGATGAGCGCCGCGACCACGCGGATGTGTTTCCTCTGCGCCGCTGGCGATGCCATGACCGAGAAAAGCTAGCAGGTTCGCCCGCCGCGCGGTCGGCGTCGGGCCTGGTCAGCGGCGCGCGTGGGCGATGCCGCGGAAGGCGCTCGACAGTGCCAGCATCTCGCCTGCGGCCGTCGTCACGAACATGGCGTCGTTGTCGAGCTCGAGGTCGGCGGCGATGCCAAGGCCGGAGCCGAGGTACTGCAAGGGCCGCCCGGTGAACAGGTCGAGCACGTACAGCGAGCCGCGATCGGACGCCACGTGGACGCGCCCGCCCTTGACGACGATGCGGGTGGGCGCCCCCTTGTCGAAGGTGAAGCGCCAGCGCGGCGCGCCGGTGATGGCATCGAGCGCGATCACCTTGCCCGGCCCGGCCCCCACCACCAGGTGGTTGCCGCCGCGCGCCAGGCGCACGATGCCGGCCTCGGGCGCGAGCCACACCTGCGCGCGGCTGCGCACGTCGAGCGCCATGACGCCGCGCGATCCCGAGGCCACCACCAGGTGATCGCGCTGGACGAAGGGGTCGGCGTCGAGGTCGCCGAAGCTGTCGTCGCCGGACAGGCCGAGCTCATCGATGACAGTGCCGGTGTCGCGGTCGAGGAAGCTCAAGCGGCCGCTGGCGTGGCCCATGACCACCTGGCGCTTGGGCCCCGCCGGCGTGGGCACTGAGGTCACCAGCGGCAGCCCCTGGCCGCGCAGCGTGATGGCGCGCGGCAACGGGTGCTTGTGCACCCACGCGGCCTCGCCGGTCTCGCGCTTGAGCGCGTACAGCGAGTCGTTGCCCGTCACCACCAGCACCAGGTCGTCGTCGATGACCACGGGTTCGGTCACCTCGGCGTCGACGGTGATGTCCCAGCGGACGCGGCCCGAGGTGATGTCGGCCCGCACCACGTGGCCATCGTCGGTACCAAAGTAGGCGCCGTCGTCGTGCAGCACCGGGCGCGCCATCAAGGCCCCCGGCAGCTTCACCTGCCATTGTGGGCGGCCGCTCGACGCCTGGATGCCGCGCAAGACCTGGTCGCTGCCACCCACCACGATGAGCCCGGTGGGCGCGTGGAAGGCCGGACCCGCCGTCTCTCGCCTGGTCCACGAGGTGCAGCGCTCCTGCTCCGAGGGCGCCAGGAACAGCGACAGGAAGCACGGGCCGGTCTCGATGACCGGCGCGCGCCACGCCAAGCCATAGATCTGGCGCGCCTGCGGCGAGGCAGCGTCGCCCGCGGGCGCGAGGGTGAGCGCCGCGAGCAGCGCGGCGCCGACCAGGGCGAGCGTGCGGCCCTTCACGGGGTGGCGCTCGGCGCGGGCGCCGCGGGCGCGGGGCTGCCAGGTGCTGCGGGCGCAGGCGGCGCCGCCACCGGCGCGGGCCCGAGCGACGCCAGGCGCTGCTCGGCGCGGCTCTTGAGCGAGGACTCGGGGAAGTCTTTGCCGATGCGCTCCAGCGCGGCGCGCGCGGCGTCGACGTTGCCCTCGGCCTGGTGCAGGCGCCCCAGCTCGAGGAGCGCTGCGTCCTCGTCGATGGTCTCGGGCAGGTTCACGAGCTCGTCGAGCTTGGCGATGGCGCCCTTGCGGTCGCCCTTGGCGTCGAGCGCGGCCGCGAGCCCCGCCAAGCCAGCGAAGCGCATCAGGTCGGACGAGCCGACGGCACCGAGGTAGGCCTGATACGCCGCCGCGGCGCCGTCGTGATCGCCTTGCGCGAGCGCCACGTGCCCGAGGTAGAGCTGGGCGATCGACGCCGCGCCGGTACCACGGTGCTCAGCGACGACGCCCTGCAGCCGCTCCTTTGCGAGCTTGGCGCGCTCCTCGGCGGTCTTGAAGGTGGGCGCGTCGCCGCTCGGCGGCGCGTCGGTGATCTCGGCGTTGACGACGTCGAGGGCGCCAGACAACGCCACCGACGCGTCGGTGTTGCGGCTCGTGTACACCACGGTATAGACGCCGTAGGCGAGCCCACCGGCGATGATGAGCCCGATCAGCCCGAGGACCAGCGACTGCCGCTCTTGAATCCACTCGACGAGCTCGAAGCCCTTGGCCTGGAACTCATCTTGGATTCCGGCAGCGGCCTTGGCTGCCTCTTCGGCCTTCTTCTGCTCCTCGGCGGCCTTCTCTTCGGCGGTCGGCTCGTGCTTGACCTTGATCTTCTTCGCCATCGACGTGGACTCCTCGCCCTGCCGCGGCGGTTAGGCCGCTTTCCCTTCGTGGTCAACGTGTTGGCGGCGCTGGCGCTGCACGCCGGGTCGTCCGCCGCCGCGCCCTCCGCGAGCTTGCTCGCCGGCTACGCCTTCCGCAGCGCGGCCGACGGGCGCGCGCACGGGGCCGCGGCCTCCCTCGGCGTCGATGTGCCCCTGTTCGACGCGCAGGTCGACGCGCTGACGCTGCGTCCCGAGGGCCTGGTGATGGGCTTTGGCGGCAGCGCCACCGCCCCGACGTCGCTGGCGCTGTTCGCGGGCGCGCTGTCCCTCAGCTATCGCTTCGACGACACCGACGCCGTCGCGGTGGCCGCCGTGGGGCCCCTTGGCGGCGCGGTGGCAGAGGGCTCGGCGGTCTCGCTGCGCGCGGGCGTGCTGGCGTCGCTCGGCCTGCGCTTTCCGGTGCTGCCCGCCCTCGCCCTCGAGGCCCGTGTGGGCCTCCCGCTGATCCTGTGGGGGCCGCAGGGCTTCGCGCTGCCGGGTGCAGGCACCTTCCCCGACGGCAGCGTCAACGAGCTGCCACTGCAGAGCGCCTTCACCATCGGCGTGGCGATGGATCCGCTGGCCTTGTTCGACGACGCCGGCTCAGAAGGGTAGCCACAGCCCCCAGCTGAGCTCGACGCCGCCAGGGGCGTTGCGCCCCCGCCCCACCCACGCGGCGCCCACCTCGAGGTGGAGGCGATCGACGACGCGCACGGCGACCCAGGGCCCGAGCGCGGCGGTGCCGGCGCCGAGCGCCTCGTGGCGCTCGGGTGCGGGGTCGAGGGTCACCACGGTGTCGAAGCGCAGGGCCACGAGCAGGCGGCGCCCGAGCGCGCGCACGCCCAGCCTGCCACCGCCCACCACCGCGTCGGTGATCGCTCCGGTGCGCAGGCGATAGCCCACCTCGAGATCGAGGAAGCCCGCGAAGGGCAAGCGCCCCCCCAAGAGCGCCAGCGCCGTCAGATCGACCTGGCCGTCGCCGAGCGCCGGGCCGCCGTCCTGCGCGCGCCCGCGCACCGTGGGCGGGCCCTGCGAGAGCGGCAGCTTGGCGTCGAGGCGCGCGGCCAGGGCCACCGGGCCCTCCTCGGTGAGGCGCAGCTGCCCGCCGAGCGTCAGGTCGCCGACGCCGCTCTTTTGCGCCAGGCCGCCGGCGTCGACGGTGCTGACCACGAGCCACGGCAGCTGCGCGCGCAGCGTGAGCCGCGGCGCGACGCCAAGCTCCACGTCGGTCACGAGGGCGCCCACGCGCAGCGGGTCGGCGTCGTGGCGCAGGCCCTCGTCGTCGTAGGCCCACAGGCCCACCAAGGTGCGCGACAGCATGCGCACCTGGCCCTCGCCGGGATCCCGGCCGAGCGCCGAGGCCGTGGCGGGACCCGCGGACAGGAGCAGCGTGGCGAACAGCGCCGCGACGAGCGTGGTGACCAGGGAGGGGAGCGCGCGGCGCATGGGGCCATTGTCGCGCACCTCTTGCCCCGAGGTGCAGGAATGGCGAAGGTGCGGGACATGATGTTCGCCCTCGCCCTCGCGCTCCTCGCTCAAGTGCCCGCGCCGCCGACGCCCCCGCCCGCGAGCGCGCCGCCGCCAGCGGAGGCCGCACCGCCAGCGACGCCGCCCGACGCGGCAGCCCCCGCCCCCGCGATCGCCGAGGCCGCTCCGCCCGCGGCCTCCCCCCTGCCCCCGCCCGCCAAGCCGCGCCTCCTCGCCATGGACATCGTCGACAAGGGCGCGGGCCTCGAGGTGACGAACGCCATCAACCAGGCCGTGCAGGGCCAGGCCGTCGAGAGCCACCTGGGCGAGACCGTCACGACCACGCAGATCAAGCTCCTGCTCGACGCCTCCGCCAACCAGCAGATGCTCGGCTGCGACGCCGAGGCCTGCATGGCCAGCGTGGGCAGGCTGGTGGAGGCCTCGATCATCCTCGGCGGCAACGTCGCCAAGGTGGGCGAGGACTTCCTCGTCACCATCCTCGTGGTGAACCCGAAGGATGGCACGCGCGTGGCGCAGCAACAGCGCAAGGTGCCGGCCAACCGCGAGCTCTACTACTACGCGGCCAAGCAGCTCACCTCGCTGGCGCTGACCGGCCGCGCCGTGGACCCGCGGGTCCCCGTGGTGATCGCGGTGAAGGACGGCGCTATGGGCACCATCATCGTCGACGGCCAGGAGCGCGGCCAGGCCGCCTCGCTCACGGTGCAGCTCGACCCGGGCCAGCACGAGATCCGCGTGCGCGCCGGCGGCAAGGCGGAGTGGAAGACCATCCTCAGCGTCGAGGACGCCACGCCCGTGCAGGTGACCGCCGACCTGGTCGACGCTCGTATCTCGCTGTGGCCGGCGGCGGTCGCCACGGGCGCCGGCACCATCGTGCTGACGGGGGCCGCGCTCATGACCGGTCTGGTCGCCGAGGATCTCTACTCGGGCACCATCGACCTGCCGCTCTACAACGCCAAGCCCGAGACCTCGTACCTGCAGCCCGAGCCCATCGACAGCCTGACGCTCTACCAGCGCGAGCAGGGCGTACGCTTGGCGTCGGGCGTGGCCAACGGGCTGTACATCACCGGCGCGCTGCTGAGCGTGGTGACGGTGGCGCTGGTGACGACGGACGTGATCCTGGCGGCGTCGGCGGAGTAGGGCCCGCCGCGGAACAAATCGAGCGCCCTCGCGTGCGATGCATCGACGCTGGCTGCGTTGCTCCTCGGTCACATGACGACGGCCATGCTCCCTCGTCGCGCCTTGCCAGCGTCGCGCCTCGCTCGCGATATTCGCTCGATTTGTACCGCGCCGGGCCCTGGCACCGACGTCACAGCCCGTCGAAGGTCCGCCCCCAGCGGAAGCTCGGCAGCGTGAACTTGCCGAGGTGCACGCTGTCGGCGCTGCCATCCACGCTCACCCAGATAAACAACGCGCGACCCTTGATGTTGTCGATGGGCACCGCTCCCCACTCGCGCCCGTCGGCGGAGTTGTCGCGGTTGTCGCCCATGACGAACACGAAGCCCGGCTGCACCGTGCACTCGGTGGCCGTGCACACCAGGCCGCGCTGGCGCGGCTCGGGGTACATGGCGTTTGGCCAGTCAGCCACGGGGCGATCCGTGTCGTGCAGCACGCTGTGCGGGCGGCTCGGCACCTGCTCTACGTTGTGGAAGGCGCTGCGCGCCTCCCACGTGCCGCCGCCCCCGCCGCGCTCCTTGAAGTCCATGTACGTGATCTGCGCGCCGTCACCGACGAGCGCGTAGGGTTGGCCGTCGACGTGCACGACCTTGTCGACGCGCTTGACGCGCTGGCCGGGCCCGGCGACGACGCGCTTGATCCAGTCCTCGCCGGCGTTGTGACCCACCCAGGGCGGCGCCTCGAACACCACGACGTCGCCGGGCTTGGGGTCGCTCCAGCGCGCCAGGTAGCTCGTGCTCACGGGTGATTGCAGCCCGTAGCTCGCGCGCGACACGAACAGGTGGTCGCCGATGAGCAGCGTGGGCACCATGGAGCCCGAGGGGATCTGGAAGGGCGCCACCAGGAACAGGCGCAGCGCGATGGCGACGGCGAAGGCGAAGGCCAGCGAGCGCGCCTGCGACGCGAGACCTGCCCCTGGCTTGCCCTTGCCGAAGGCGGCCTCGATGACGCCGTCGGCGTCGGTGATGCATGCGTCCATGCGCGCGACGTCCTTCGCGGCGGCAGCGGCGCGCAGCGCGTCGGCCAGCGCCGCGAGCTTGTCGAGCGTCTCGGGCGTCACCCTGCTCTTGTTGCGACGCGAGCGGCGACGCTCCTCCTTGACCGCGCGATCGACATCGTCGGCGAGCTCCAGGGCCTCGCGCGCGCGCCGGCGCGGCAGCCGCGTGGCTTTGGGCAAGATGACGTCGTCGAGCCAGGGCCCGAGGTTGGTCGCGCCCACGTAGAGCGCGGCCAGCGCCACCAAGAGGCCGAGCACCACGTTGCTGCCGGTGCCACCGGGGACGAACACGCGCCCCCACGCCTGATAGACGACCACCGCCATGACGACGAGGCCGACCCCGTGTCCGGGCGTCAGGTGGCGCTTGAGCTTCTCCATCAGTCCACCTTGAGGACGGCGAGGAACGCCTCTTGCGGGATGTCGACGGTGCCCACCTGGCGCATGCGCTTCTTGCCCTCTTTCTGCTTCTCGAGGAGCTTGCGCTTGCGGGTGATGTCGCCGCCGTAGCACTTGGCGGTGACGTCTTTGCGCAACGCCGACAGCGTCTCGCGCGCGATGATCTTGCCGCCGATGGCCGCCTGGATGGCCACCTGGTACTGCTGTTTGGGGATGAGCTCCTTCATCTTCTCGCAGAGCGTGCGGCCGCGCTGGGCGGCGCGGTCCTTGTGGACGATGATGGAGAGCGCGTCGACCGGATCGCCGTTGACCAGCACGTCGACGCGGACGAGGCGGTCTTCACGGTAGCCGGCCAGGTCGTAGTCGAACGACGCGTAGCCGCGCGTGGCGGTCTTGAGGCGATCGAAGAAGTCGAACACCACCTCGGCGAGGGGCAGCTCGTAGGTCACCGTCACGCGGGT
>JADZDP010000170.1 GCA_020850995.1 Deltaproteobacteria bacterium | reverse complement strand
AGGCAATCACGTGCTCGACCTGCCCGTTGGTGGTCTGCCCAGTTCCGTCGTGGGGCAGCAGGATCGGCGTCCAACAGGAATCGGGGAAGGCGGTCACGTCCTGGCTCGGCGGCACTACGTTGCCCGCGTAGGTGCTGCAGAGCGCGCCGCCAGCGGCGCCGCGCACGCCTTGCGGGTCCCAGTAGAAGACGCCGCCGTTGTCGCCATCCTTGATGTAGAACTCGCAGGGCGTGGTCCAGTCGTAGAAGCGCGCGTCCTCGGGCGTGGGCACGACCACCGGCGGCACCGAGCCGTTGGCGCTCGCCGAGAAGGCGTTGGTCCCGGTGCACGCGCCGTTGGCCGTGGCGCTGTTGGTGGCGCCGCCCGCCACCACGGAGCCGCACATCGACGCGGCGCAGCTCATGTTGCCGGCGACCTGCGCACCACCCACGGTGTTGGTGCCCGTCATGGCCTGGCAGTTCATGTCGTGTCCCACGTTGATCGCGGCGCCCGAGGGCGTGGACGGGCTGATCACCAGCTTGCGCATCACCGATCGGTGCGCGGCGGAGAGCGGGTTGGTGCCGGGGTAGATGCCCACAGAGACGATCCACACCGCGCGATCGGCGTCGCGCACGGGGTCGTCGGCGCCCGTCAAGACCGTCGGGCCTTCGGCGCAGAAGGGCGCCACCCCCTTCGTGCCGACGTTGTTGCCCGTGGACGCCAACAGCGCGGCGCCGCTGGTGATGTCGTCGCTGTTGTCCTCGATGTGCACCAGGTACGCGCCGCCGCCATAGGCCACCATGCGAAACTGCGCGCCATTCATGAACGCGGCGTTCGTGTAGATCGAGCCGTCGCTGAAGCGCGGCACGCCGGTCTCGCTGCCGAGCGTGATGCCCGCTCCGAGGATGTCGCAGGACGCGGCGTTGGTGCCGGCGACCAGGTCGGGATCGAGCGCGAGATCGAAGTCGACGCCGGTCTTGGCGATCTCGGAGAGGTACGCCTCGGTCCGCTCCACGCCGGACTGCGCCAGCGACTGCGCCTGGTCGCCGCCCACGCTCTGCTTCACGGCGCTCGCGTGCCTTTCTGACATGGCCGCGAGGCCCACCGCGATGGCGAGCGCCGCCGCCGCCACCAACACCACGACAATCAAGACGAAGCCACGTGGTGCCGTGGTCTTGCTCTGGGGGCGCTTCTTCATCGGCGTGTACATGGTGGCCTCCACCGCGTGGCGCGGCGTCGATCAGTCCGACTCGCGGTTGTTGAGGAAGAAGCGCCGCCGCATGTTCACCACGGCGTTGCGCGTCTGGCCCGGGATCTTCTTCGTCATCGTCAGGTTGACCTCGACGGCGCGGACGTTGGTCCGATCCCCCGCGTTGAGCGGCGCAGACAGCACCGCGCTGTTCTGGAAGTACGTGAACGAGAACGACGAGATGCCCGTGGCCAGCGTCTCCCAGCCGGTGCCGTCGCTGCCCGCCGTGCAATTGCTCGGCGCGACGGTGGTCCCGATGAAGCCGGTGCCTGCCGCAGGGAAGCCCGCCGCTGTGGGATCGCCCACGCTGCCCCAGCACTGGTTGCGGTAGAGCGCGCAGGTGGTGCTGCCGCACGCCGAGCCTGGCGAGGTCGGGTCCTCGAGGGCGTAGAACACGCGATCGATGTTGGCGACGTAGCCGGCGCCGAGGAAGGTGACCGGGTCGATGTCGTCGGCGCCGGCGCCGGCCGGGAAGCCCGCCGTGAGCGCGACGCCGGTATAGAGGCCCTCGAAGGCCAGCACCGGCGTGCCCGCGTCGATGCCGGTGAGCTTGCGCGAGTACCAATTGCCGGCGATGTCGACGAAGGTGAGGAAGGTGTCGCCGCCGCTGCCGTTTTGCCATTTGCGCATGCCCCACGGGCAGGTGCGTGCCGTCGGCTGCAGGGCGTCGCAGTTGTCGGCGGCGGCGTAGGTGCCGGGCACGAGCGTGGTGTTGCCGGTGAGGCACTTGGCGGTGGCGTTGGACGCGGGCGGCACGCATGGCCCCGAGATCTCGTCGGTGACCGTGAGGGTGCGGCTCGGCGCGCCGGCGTTGACGCGCGCCAGGCCCGCGATGCCGGGCACCTCCGCGTTCGGGTAGGGCAGATCGCCGATGAACACGAGGTTCGAGCTGAGGCCGGCGCGCACCACGGGCAGCATGCTCCGGCCCACGGCCACACCGGCGCTATCGGCGTTGGTCGCCTTCGGCACGCCCGCGCCGAGGAAGGCGAGGTCGCGCTCGATGTTGTCCATCACGAGCTGCCCGTCGCGCGCCATGGAGGCCTTCAGCGCCGACTCCGCCGCGGCGTTGCGCGCCACCAACAGCGTCGCGGTGGCGGCGGTCGTGAGGATCGCGCCTATCGTCAAGGCCGCCATCAGCTCGATGATGGTGAACGCGCGACCACGACCACGACCACGAGACTGTGCGCTGGTCAAGGCGTGCCTCACGGCTTGTACATGCGGTTGAAGGTGAGCAGTGCCTCGCCGTCCGTGGTGCCATCGCCGATATCCTCGAGACTGCCCTTCACCGCGGGGTACCGGACGGTGACCACGATGTCGCACAGCGTGCCCGCGGTGATGGGCGGCGTGCTCGAGGCGCTGTTGCCGGCGTTGGCGACGGTCCACATCCAGCGGAACTGCGGGTAGGTGGCGGCGTCGACCACGATGAGCGTGCCCTGGTTGCCGGGCGTGCAGTTGGTGGCAGACGCGAGCTCGTCGGCCTTGGCGCGCGCGAGCATCCCGGCGACGCCACGGTTGCTGCCGTAGCGTTGGTCGGCGGCCGAGGACGCGATGAGGCTGAGCGTGGCGGCGATGGTGACGGCGAGGATGGCGCCGGCGAACATGACCTCGGCGAGCAGGTAGCCACGCGGAGCGCGGCGGATGATCTTGCTCATGGGCACACCACGGGCGCGGCGAGCGCCGGAACGGGACCGGGGTTCACGAGCCCGCAGATGCGGCCATTGGCGGTGACGTACACGGCGCGCGCCTCGGTGCCGAGGCCGCTGTCGACGACCGCGATGCGCGCACCATCGTCGCTGGTGGTGGAGGTCAGATCGGCGTCACCCACCAGGCGCCCGTTGGGCCGAAACACGACGCGGAACTTGTTGGCGGGCGCCGCCGCCGTCGACAAGGACGCGAGGGCGTAGCTGATGGTCGAGGCCTCGGGCTTCAGCGTTGCCGTGTCGGTCCACGCGGTGTCGTCGAGGTTGACGCAGTCGCCGACGGTGCGGGTCTGCATGGTGAGCTCCGTCGCGCTCGCGGCGATGACCCGTGTGCAGCGCCCGGTGGCGAAGGCGTGGCGGCGCGCGCCGTCGAGAAAGGCCGCGGTGGTGTCGGCGGCGCTGGCCAGGCGGTTCTTGCGCAGCAGGGGCACCAGGTCGGGGACGGCGAGCGCGGCGATGACCCCGAGGATCGAGATCACGATCAGGGCCTCGAGGAGCGTGAAGCCGCGCACAGGTGATCGGGAGGGGTGCATGTCATGAGCATCTTCGCACCAACGGCGGCAGCTGCGGCCGGTGTCTCACCCCGCTCGGACCCTGCCGCAGGTCGGGGACTGCCTCACACGGCGCACAGCATGGGCCGATGTATGCAGCGCACCGCCGCAGTCAGCGGCTGCCCGCGCGCCCTTGATCCACGCGCCAGCGGAGGCGACGCACCGCCGCGTCTTGGTCGTCGGGCTCGGCGCCGGTCTTGGGCGTGAGCACCACCGCGAACTGCTCGGGCCCGCCCTCGTCGCGCGCCCAGCCGCTCACCCGCCGATCGTCGTCGCTGTACTCGCGAAACGCCGAGCTCTGTTGGAGCTGCTTCATCAGGTCGCGGGTGTCGCCCGGCACCTTGCCGTACACGATGCAGGGGTACTCGGTGCAGTCGATGTGGCTCACCTCGCCCTTCATGCCCACGTCGGCGAAGGCCTGCTGGAAGCTCTTGAGCAGCGCGGCCTCGCTGAAGCGCGGCGGCAGATCGTCGGGGAAAGGCACGGCCTCGCCGCGATCCTCGGCGCGCTCGGCCTGCATGACGGCCACCTCGGCGCGCTGCTCGCTCAGCTCGGCGCGCAGTTGCGCGTTCTCCTCGAGGAGCACGCGCACGTCGCCGCCGCTGGCGGCGCGGCTGGCCTCGAGCGCCTGCTCGGCGCGCGCCAGCGCCGCGGCGGTGCGGCCGAGCGCGTCGGCGTCGGCGGGGCGCGCGACCACCGCGTGGGGCATGCCCTGACGCTCCGCGCGCGCCTCTTCACCCGGGCCCACGCTCACCTGGCCCTGCTCGTTCTCGAGCGACACGCGGCCCTCGTACACGGCGACGACGACGGCGCCGGAGAGCGCAGCGCCAAGCACGGCGCCGGCGGCGATAGAGGGCACACGGGAAGGGAGGGCGAGGCTCGGCATGGCGGGCTCCTGTGCGGCGAGTGCGGGCCCCGCCTCGACGCTGACGGTGAAACACGTGCCGTGCACCACCACGCGGCCCGCGGCGGTGTCGACGAGGAAGGGGGCGCTGCCGCGATCGACGCGGAAGAAGGCGCGGCCCTGCTCGAGGCGCACGCGCGTGGCGCTGTTCTGCTCCACGCGCCACGCGAGCGACGCACCCGGCTCGGCCACCACGGTGGCGCGGCCGAGCGCGAGGGTCTCGCGCGCGGTGGCGACCAGCGCGCCCTGGTCGGGCGCGCCGCTCCTCGAGAGGAGCACGAGCGCGGCCACCGACGCTGCCAGCGCGCCCACGGCCACGAGAGCCGGCCAGGCCCGACGCGCCGGGCGCCGTCGTGCCAACGCGCGCTCGGCGAAGCCCACCGGCGCGGGCTCGTCGGGTAGCGCGTGACGCACCAAGGCATCGAGCGCGTCGTCGTCGTGGGAGGGGCCGTGGGAGGGTTCGAGCGGCTCAGCCATGGAGCACCTCGGCGAGCGCGAGCCGCAACGCGGCGCGGGCGCGCGACAAGCGGGACTTCACGGTGCCCACGTCGAGCTCGAGGGCCGCGGCGGTCTCTTGCTCGCTGTGCTCGCACAAGACGCGCAAGACGAAGACCGCGCGCTGCTCGATGGGCAACACACCGAGGGCGCGCTCGACGCGCGCGCCGAGCGCGCGTGCCTGCGCGGCCTCGTGGGGGTCGCGCGGGTCGGCGCGGTCGAGGCCCGCGTCGGCCGCAAGCTCGGCAGGCTTGCGGCGGCGCCGGCGCTTCTCGTCGAGACACACGCGGGTGGCGATGGTGAACAGCCACGTTGAGGGGCGCGCAGGGCCATCAAGCTCGAAGCTGGGCAGCGCTGAAAACGCGCGCGCAAACGCCTCTTGCGCGCAGTCCTCTGCTTGGGCCCGGTCGCCCCCGAGCAGGCGCAGGACCAAGGTCCACACGCGGTCCTGGTAGCACTGCAGGAAGGCGCGGCAGGCGGCCTGGTCGCCGCGCCCTGCGGCAACCAGGGTGACGTCGTCGAGCTCGCGGCGCTGCTGCGCCGGCGGGGCTTCGTGGACCAGGCGGAGGGCCATCACCCCCTCTTGCACGCCACGCGCCGGCGAAGGTTCCCGCGGCGCGGATCCGCCGCATCACGGCGCGTCACGAACGACCCGCGCGCTCGCGGCGCCAGTCCTCTTCGGCCTGCAGGCGATGGTCGCGGTGCGCCACGCGGCCCACCACGCGACCCCCGCAGCCCGGACAGCGCTGGCCCACGGGGTCGGGTGCCAGGTCGGGCAGGCGCGCCTCGCATGACGCGCAGGCCCACGTGCGCAGCGAGGCGCCGAGGCCCACGCCGAGCCCGAGCGCCCCGACGAAGAGCGCCACGCGCAACACCGGCGAAGCGCTGACGACGCCCGCGCCCACGGCCGCGGCAAGAATGCCCCCGACGCCGCCAATGGTGCTGCCGCGCAAGAGCTGGTTTTCTTGCACGCAGAACACCGGGGGCCCGTCGCGCTCGACCGTCTCCGCCTCCACGGTCGCCATCGCGTCGACGTGGAGCCCCTCATCAGAGAGCGGTGCCAGCAGCTCGTCGAGCCGCAGGTGCGCGGGCGCGCCGGCGCTCGCGGGCAGCCCGAGCCTGGCGGCGGCGCTGCTGCGGTGCGCCGCCGCCGCCTCGGCGAACCAGGCGCCCTGGTTGGTCTCGAGCGCCGCGCGGAGGGGCCGGACATCGAGGTGGCGCGCGGCCACCAGCGCGCCCAGCGCCAGGGCGAGCTCGCGGGGCGAGCTGGCGCCCGCCTCCACGCGCGTGTGCACGGACCACGTGACGTTGCCCTCGAGGCCGCCGCGGCTGCGGACGCGGTGCGCGGTGTTGGCCACCAGCACACCGAAGCCCAACGCCACCGCGCTGAGGTCGACCAGGCGCTCCTCCATCGCCGGATCCTCGTCGGCAACGCCGGCGAGCACGCGGCAGGCGCGCGCCACCTCGCGCGCGCACGCGCCCACGACGACGTCGGGATCGTGCAGGTGCTCGAGGTCGACGGCGAAGGCGAGGCCGGCGCCACCGTCGAGGCCGTTGGAGGTGACGCCTGCCAGGCGCACAGCGCTGCCCGCGCTCGTCCAGGTGCGCGACAGCCATGCGGCCGTCAGGTGCGTCGACACCAGCGCCTCGGAGCTCACCAAGAGCGGGCACAGCTCCGTGTGCGCGAAGCGCATGAGCCGCCGCAGCAGGCGCGCGACGCCGAGCGCGCTGCCGTCCCACGGGTCGGGGAAGTGCCGCTCGTCGGGGAGCACCACCGGGCGCGTGAGCACGCGCTCGACGCCAAGCTCGCGGATCACGCGCGCGAGGGCGTCGAGCACCGCCGCTTGCTCGTCGACGGAGAGGGGCCGCGCCAATGACGCCGCGGGCGACGCGTCGGGCTCGGCGGGTCCGTGGAGGGGGTCGGGGCCGTGCACTGCATCGACGATAGGCGCTGGGGGCGTTGAGGCAACACCTGCTGAGCGCACATGGATGCGCGCGCAATTTTCGGGTGCCCACCGCAGACGAGCGCGCGCTCAGATCGCGCGCGCGCCCGTCATCTCGACCACGAGCATGCCGTTTTGGATCGCCGCCAACACGAACGACAGCACCTCGTCTTGCGCGGTGGCGAGCTCGACCTCGAAGTGCGGCAGCATCTCTTCTGCGAGCTGCGCCAGGGTGCGCGAGCCATCGGCGCGCTCCCAGATGAACGCGGCCGTGGTGTTGAGGCTGTGCAGCTGACGGCGCTCGGCGACGATGATCGCGGTCTGCCCGTCGATCACGCGCGCTTGGACACCGGGGGCCGGGCGCACTCGCGCGCCAGCGAATTCCTGCCAGCGGCTGCGCTCGGGCATGGTCGCCGACGTGGGCACATGGGTGGGCGTCGCCACCGTGGGCGCGTCGGGCACGCCGGCGGCCAAGTAGGGGCTACGCTCGGTCACCGATGCGCGATCGCTCGGCAGCGCGCCGGCGAGACTGCGCGGCGCCCCGTCGACGACCCGCGGCACGCCCTCCGCCGGTGAGACGATGGCGCCGTGCGGCGGCCCCAGCGGTGAGTACATGGGCGACGCCAGCGCGCCGTCGAGCGTGGCGCGCAACCAGCGCTCCACCGCGGGCCGCCCGGTGTGGTGCTTGGCCACCAACCAATCATCGAGCTGTTGCGCCAAGGCCCACGCCGAGGCCGGTCGATCCTGCGGGCGCCGCTCGAGCATGGCCATGGCAATCTCGTCGAGCTGCGGATCGATGTCGTCGCGGAACTGACTGGGCGGCGGCGGGCGCTCTTGCACCACCGATTGAATGATCTTCAGGTCGTTCCTTCCCTCGTGCCGTTTGCGACCAGCGAGGAGCTGCCACAAGACAACGCCGAGGCCATAGACGTCGCTGCGCGCGTCGACCTCTTCGCCGAGCAGGTGCTCGGGCGCCATGTAGGGCACCTTACCCTTGAGGACGCCCGTGCCGGTGCGCACGTGCTGCGCCGACGAGCGCGCCACGCCGAAATCCGCCACCTTCACGTCGGCGGTGCGTGACACCAGGATGTTCGAGGGCGACACGTCGCGGTGCACGATGTTGAGCGGTCGATCGGTGGCGGGGTCGCGCGCGTCGTGCGCCGCGCCGAGGCCCTCGGCGGCGCGCGCGATGATCCACGCGGCGTGATCTTGCGGGAAGCGCAGGCCGTGGCTGCGCAGGCGCGCGTCGATGGTGCCCAGATCGACCCCGTCGACGTACTCCATGACCATGAAGTAGTCGCCGTCGCGTTCGCCGAGATCGAGCACCGAGACGATGTTGGGGTGGTGCAGCTTGGCGCCCAGGCGCGCCTCATCGAGAAACATCATCACGGCGTCGTGGTCTGCTGCGAGCTGCGGCAGCATGCGCTTGACCACGACGGTGCGAGAGAAGTCGCCGGCACCCACCACCTCGGAGCGGAACACCTCGGCCATGCCGCCGATACCGAGGCGGCTCAGCAAGCGGTAGCGGCCGAGGAGCTGCGCCGAAGCCTCCATGTCAGCGCTGCTCCATCTCGAGCTCGAGCAACAGCTTCATATGCGAATTCTTCACGCGCCGATCATCGGGGAGCGCCAGCACCAGGCTCTCGAGCGTGCGCAGCGCGGTCTGCTTGTCGCCGCGCTGGTAGGCCTCGAGCGCCATGAAGAACATCGAGGCGTGCGTCTCGACGCGCTCGCGCGAGGTACCCTGCGCCAGCAACTGTTTCACCTCGTCAGCGAACCACCCGTGCGCCGCCTCCATGCGCGGGCGCAGCTCCTCGTTGGGTGTGGCCGGCGGCACCTCCACCTCGCGGCGCCGCAATACGCGTCCCTTGAAGGTCGCGATGGTGACGAAGGCGCGTCTTCCGGCGTTCCACTCCGTCTGCAGCGTGATCAGCTCCTTGCCCACGTGGATGGTCGAGGTCTTGCCCGCGATGGCTCCGTCGGCGCCGGTAGCGGGTCGCGGGGCGGGGGCGGCGGGCGCGCCGGTGGTGGCGCCCGCGGGCGGCTGCAGCACCGAGCCCGCGGGCGCCTCGTTGGGCTCGGCGACACCGACGACGGGCGCGGGGATGGACGTCGCCGGCCCGTCGGGGAAGCGCGTCTTGCCGGCCGACGCGTTCACACCCGATGTCGTCCAGCGGCTCGCCGAAGGAGGAGGCGTCGGGGGGCGAGGCGTGGGCGCGCTGCGTGTGCGCGGCGTCGGACGCGTTGTCTGGGGAGGCGCGTGCGGCTCGCCCGCAGCATCATCGAGGCTGCGCGCGCCCGCAGCCTTGGCGCCGCCGCGACCGAAGCGCCCGCCGCCCACCAAGACCTCGCCGAGCTCCAGGAGCTCCTCGAGGAACTCGTCGGTGCTGGCCCAGCGCTCCTCGGCGCGCTTGGCGAGCAGGCGGCGCACCATGCCCTCCACTTCGGGCGGCGCGATCCCGTCGCTGCCGATGTCGGCGAAGCTCGGCAGGGCCTGCTGGATGTGCGCCAGCAGGATGGCCGCCATGGTCTCGCCGGCGAAGGGCAGCCGCCCCGTCAAGAGCTCGAACCAGATGGCACCCATGGAGTAGAGGTCGGAGCGCGGATCGTCGGCGCGCGACACCACGCGCTCCGGCGCGATGTAGTTGGGCGTGCCCGGAATGGCGTTCACCTGCGTGAGCTGCTCGGACGAATCAAGCGTGCGCGCCAGGCCGAAGTCGAGCAAGCGCACGTCGTCGGTGGTGCAGCGCCCGCCCACGAGCATGACGTTCTCGGGCTTCAGGTCGCGATGGAGGATGTGCGCCGAGTGCGCGATCGAGAGAGCGCGTGCGATGCCGATGAAGATGGGGATGGTGTCTTGCCACGGCACCGTGGTGCGCTCGCGCAATAGCTCGCGTAGGTTCTTACCCTCGACGTGCTCCATGGCGATGAACAGCGAGCCGCCGTCGACCTCGCCGAAGTCGAAGATGGTGACGATGTTTCGATGCGGGATGCGACTGAGGGCCTGCGCCTCCTGAATGAAGCGTCGGCGCGCACCTGCGTCGGCCGCGGGGCCCGGCAGCATGATCTTGAGTGCGACCTTGCGCTCGAGGGGCTCCTGCACCGCGAGGAAGACGGCGCCCATGCCGCCGCGGCTGAGCTCCTCGACGACACGATAGCGACCCGCGACCTTGCGGCCGATCCAATGGATGGGGTCGAGCACACCAGCCTTCATGGCGGCAGCGCGTCGCCTTCCTCGAGGATGCGCGCGAGCAGTGTCCCCACGCGAGCTGCCTCAGCGTCCCGCTCCTCGTGCGGCGTGGTGTAATCGAGGCGCAGCTGCAGCCGACCGGTCTTGGGCACCAGAATGACGCGGTGGCGCCGATCGCCGTCGGCGTCGAGGTTGACCACCCCGAAGGACTCGCCCTGCAGCGTGAAGCCGTGCGCCTCGAACGCGTCGATGAGCCTGTCCATGGGCGGATCGGCGCGCACGTCGCAGCGCCAGGTGAGCCCTGTTCGGCAGCCGTGATCTCGCTCGAGGCGCACGCGGGCTCCTCCCCTCACGTCTTCTGGACCACCACTTCGCAGGCCATGTCCCCCTTGGCGATGCACTTGGTTTCCTTGACCGACCACGGCACGCCTCTACGGAACAGCTCGACGTAGAACTCTTGCGTCAGCTTGGGCCTCTGCGTCCACGGCACGCGCTCGGCCAGCTGCATGAACGCCAGCGCGGCGCCCTGCACGAAGAAGCACATGCCCTGTTGCGCCGGGCCCTCGCGCGTCACCCAGTAGGAGCTCTCGTACGTCGAGGGCGTGCGCAGCACGAGCCGCTCACCGGGCTTGAGCTCGGCCAGCGTCCAATGGCCGAAGCCGAGGGCGCGACCGATGGCGGTACACCCCGAGACGATCTCAACCGGATCGCCCTGGATCTTGCCCACCATGCCCTCCCACTCTGGGGAGAGCAGGATGCCGCCAAAGGTGTTGAAGACGCAGACGTGCCCCGACTCGCGCAGGAGCGCCTCGATGACCGGCAGGCTGGCCGGCGAACGTTCGCGCACGAGGTTCCACGCGTCGTAGGAGATGCGGTTGTAGTAGGTCGACAGGTGCAGGGTGACGAAGACACCGAAGGCCTGCACCAGGCCGCGCTCGTCGCCAGCAACGCCGCCGGCGAAATCGCGCAGCCCCTTGGCGATTGCGGCGATCTTGTCTTCGTACAGCCCGGTGAAGCTCGGCCGCACCACTGCGCGCGCTTGGGCCGTGCCCACGTCGATCTCCGGTACCTCGGCCTTGCCGGGCTTGAACGTGAACTCGCAGCGCGGCGCGCGCATGGCGATGCAGGCGGTCTCTGTGCACTGCATTGACTCGCGCGGCAGCCCATAGGCCACCTCGGTGGCTGCGGCCATGAAGCCGGCCGCCATGGCGTCGGCCGGGAAGCGCCGACGCACCGCCTGGCCGTACTTCTCGTGCCAGGCGAAGCCGTAGTGCAGCCACGTGCCGCGCCCCTCGCCGCCGGTGGCCTGCGTGAGGATCTCGAGGCGACCGTGCCCCATGGCCGCGAACAGCGCGGCGGCGAGCTCGAGGCGCTCGGCGGGCGTCACCAGGCCGAGCTTGCGGTTCAAGCTCGAGAGCAGGTGGTACGACGCGTCGCGCGCGGCGCGCGTGCGCAGCGCCGTGCCCGCTTCCACGCCGAGGGCGTCGTCGATGGTCTGATCAAGGAACAGGTTGAAGTGGTGGCAGTGGAAGATGACCGGCGCGTCCGCGAGGAACGAGAGGTCATGCTCGGGGAGAAGGCTGCGGGTGGCGAGAACGCGATCCAACATTGATGCCTCACCGTGGCGAGAGGATGGGGGGCGTCGAGGAGACAGGGGTTAGACGTGCAGCTCCTCGAGGCCGAGGATGTCGCGCACCGTCGATGCGACCACGTTGGCCTGCGCCTCGGTGAGCGCCTCGGGCGCGTTGAGCACGTCCATCGGCAAGCCCGTGCGCAGCGACACGCGCAAGAGCGCCGCGTGCGGGTCGGGCGCGTAGCGGCGCAGGTAGTCGAGGACGCGCACGCCCTTGGGGCGCTCCTCGGGCTTGAAGCTCGGCAGCACGGTCGCCAACCGCTCGAGGATGCGCTTGACGTGGATGCGCACCATGCCGAGCGGTGTGTCTTTCTGCATCACGAAGCCGGCCACGAAGTCGCCTGGCAGCTCGCGCAAGACCACCAGGCGCCCACCGGCCTCGATGGTGACCTGCATGTCCTCACCTTGTGAGGACAGCGCGCGCAGCCCCTCGCGGTTCGCGCGGATGAGATCGCCGAAGTACGAGGCGACCTCCTCGGGCTCGAAGGGCTCCTGCTCGTGCTTCCACGCGTCGAACATCAGGCAGTCGGGCATCACGGTGATGATCAAGGCGCGGATGCCACCGACGTCTTTCACCAGGGATCCCAGCGCTAGTCTCGTGTCGCTCATCATTCCCCTCTCAGGCGGATCGTGGTTGTGCTTCGGTCGTTGCGGCCACCGCCCGGAAGCTCCGGCGGATGGCCTGGGTGAGCTTGCCCTCGAGTGCGTCGCGCACCACGAGGCCGATGCCGAAGCGGCTACCCGCCACGTCGGCCCAGATGACATGGAGGACGTTCTGCTCGTCGAGCTCGAGCGAGAAGCTGCCGTCGCGCTGTTGGCCCGCCAGCACCTGGCGCGCCTCGGACAGGCTGCGATCGATGAGCGCCGAGACCGCCAACAGATCCTCGGTGGCGTGGCGGTTGGCCACCTCAAGGCCCTGGTCATCGACGACAAAGGCGGCGAAGGCGCCGGTGGAGCCCATCAGCCAGTGGACGAAGACCTCGAGTTTTTCATCGAAGGTGCCCTGCAGCACCGACGACAGCGAGATCGACGGGCTCACCTGGCCGCCCGACAGCGGCACCAGCTCGCCCTCTTCCTCGTCGTAGCGCAGGCGTGCAGCAGCGGGGGCGGTGGCGACGGGGTTGGTCGGGACGGCAGCTGGTGCTGTGGCGGCCGGCACCGTCGACGGCGCGCGCACCAGCCGGGGCGGCGAGGGGATCGCCTCGCGCGCGGGCGCGCTCGACACCGGTGGCGACGACGGTGCGGCGGCGTGTGGCGGCGCCGTGGGGGCGCGAGCCGGCGTGCTGCTCGTCGGACCCGACGACGGCGGCAGGGCTCGGCGCAGGGCGTCGAGATCGAGGCCGAGCGCCCCGGCGTCGATCTCGACGCTCTGAAAGGACGGCCGTTGCCACGACGCCGAGCTGGTGGTCGCGGGCTCTTTGGCGGAGCGGAGCGGCACCGGTCGCGGCGCCGGCGGCGCGCTCGCCAACGGCGCTCCTGCGTTCGCAGGAGGCGGCGCCCCCGGTGGCGGCGGGCGCACGGGTGCTGGCACCACGGGCATGGGCGGCACCAAGCCCGCGGGTGGCGCCATGGACACGGGTGGCGCCATGGGCGGCGGCGGCGGCGGCAGGGGCGCGAGGCGCGGCGGCACCGTTGGTGGCAGCGACGCGTGCTCTGGCGCCGAGCGCGGCGCCGCGACACCGGCGTCAACGGTACCGCCAAGCCCGAAGCGCACCCGCGCCGTCGAGGGCGCCGGCACCGGTGGCAGCGTCGATGGCCGCCCTTGCACGCGGGCCGCCAGCTCCTGGATGGAGGAGCGCTCAATCCACGAGAGGGATGGGGCCATCGTCACGGTCCTCGACGCGGTTCAGGGAAAGTCGGCCCTCGACCTCGGTCGCGAGCTGATCGAAGGTCGACGCCACCAAGGGCGGCCGGCGGCCCAAGAGCCCCACGGGTACGCCCGCCGCGCTGGCGTCGAGGAACGCGACGTCGCGCGGGATGGTGGTCTGCAACACGAGGTCGCCGAGCTGACCCCACAGCTCGTCGGCGACGCCGAGAGAAGCGGACTGGCGCATCTGCAGCATCACCAGCACCAGACCAGCGAGCTCGAGGTGGAGGCCTTCGTCGCGCAGCGCGCCCACCACCTCGAGAAGCTGGGTGAGCGAGCGCGCGGCGATGGGCTCGGCCTGCACGGGCGACAACACGTGCGTGCTCGCGCGCATGGCGCCTAGCGTGATGCCCTGAAAGCCGCTCGGCGTGTCGAAGAACACCACGTCGAAACGACCGGCCAGCTCGTCGACGATGCGGCGCAGGGCGCGCCCGTCGGCCAAGTAGCTGCCGAAGCCGTGCGTGTCTTGTGGCGGCACCTGTCCCACGGGCAGGAGCGAGAGCCCCGGCAGCCGCGTGGTGACCAGCACCTCCTCGAGCGCGCGCCGCTCGGTCACCACCTCGGCGAGGCCCGGCGCGGCCGCCAGCTTGCTCGACAGTGACAAGCCAACGGCGCCTTGGGGATCGGTGTCGATGACCAGGATGCGCCAACCACGGCGCGCCATGGCATGCGCGAGGTTCAGCGCCAGCGTCGTCTTGCCGACACCACCTTTCTGGCTCGCCACGGTCACCACTCGCATCAACCGCCCTCCGGGTGCATGCGCTGCTTCAAGCGCTCGAGGTTGTGCAGCACGCGCTTGTCACCAGGGCGCAGGCGCGCGCATGCGTTGAAGGACTGAAGCGCCGTCGTGAAGTCGTGCTTGAGGTAGGCCTGGGTACCGCTGCGAAACAGCTCCTCGTAGGCCTGCTGACTGGCGTCGTCGAGGACGACGGAGGAGTCGGCGGCCCCGGCGGGAATGGGTGCGGGCGGCAGGCTCAGCTGCGACACCTGCGCCGTCGACGGCTTGGCTGCCTCGCCGGCCCCAAGGAGGATCACGCGGTTGGCGCGCGCCGCGTCGATCGCGCGCGCCGTGCTCGGGTCGACGCGCCGATCGCCGAGCGCCGCGTCGGCGGTGGTGATGGACTTCTTGGGCACCGAGGCGGATGACAGGTCTTTCGTGTGCGCCGCCAGCGTGGGCACCGCCTTCAGCAGGCTCCACGCGTCGTCGCCCGAGGCGCCGGGCACCTCGGCGTGCCAGAGCGATCCCTGATGCACCATCACGCAGCCAACCTCGAAGGGGCCGTGCGCCAGCTCGAGCGCGCTGCTCGCGCCGAGGCGCTTGAGGTGTTGCACCAGGTCGGTGAGGGAGATCACGGGAGGCAGCGTACGTCTCGAACCTGCCGCGCGGCAAACCGAGACCGGGCCGTCGTCGATCGGCGAGACCAGCTGTGTCGGCCGACCCAGCGCATGCGTCAGCGCGTCGCACTCGACCAGGACACGCGACCCGCGCAGGCCAAGCATCTGCGGGGTGACTCAGCGCAGGGTGCGCGCGTCCCGCGGCGCATCGACCCGGTCGGCTTCGGGGTAGCCTGCGCTTCTCGTGGCGCAGACCAAGCTCGCCCACTGCAGCGATCGCAACGTGGTGGTCGACACCGCGCACGGCGGCGTGCGCCTGCACTACGTGGAGGCCGCGCCACCCTCGCCCGACGCGACGCCGCTCGTGCTGGTGCCGGGCCAGTCGATGCCGTGGGACAGCTACCAGAAGGTGATCCCACGGCTGCGCCAGCGCTACCACGTGTTCGCCCTCGACGTGCGCGGCCATGGGACGAGCCAGCACACACCTGGCGAGTACAGCTTCGGGCGCTGCGCCGACGACCTCATAGAGCTGCTGCGCACCGTCGTGCGGCGCCCTGCCCTGCTCACTGGCAACTCCTCGGGCGGCATCATCGGCATGATCGCGGCGGCGCGCGCGCCCGAGCTGGTGCGCGGCCTGCTCATGGAGGACCCGCCGCTCTTCTCCACCGACTGGCCACGCCTGCGCGACGACACCTGGGTGCACGGCTTCTTCGTGCACACGGTCAACACGCTGCCAGACCTCGCCACCTACTTCGCCACGCTGCGAATCCCGACCAAGGGGCGCGTCAAGCTCATGTCCTTCCCGCGCCCGCTGGCGTGGTTCCTGGGCGGTGCCATTCGCCGGCGACAAGCGAAGCGCCCCGGCGCGCCCGTCGATATCCCGTGGTTGCCCTTGCACGTGCGCTTGTTCGTGCGCGGGCTCAGCGAGTACGACGTGGACTTCACGCGCGCCTGCGTCGACGGGCGCATGTGCGACGTGGATCAAGGCAGCGTGCTCGCCCAAGTGCGCTGCCCCGCGACGCTCATGACGGCGCACAGCTTCCGCCACCCCGAGCTCGGCTTGGTGGGCGCCATGGATGACGACGACGTGGCGCGTGCTCGGCAGATCCAGCCCGCCATGGAGGTGCAGCGGCTGCAGAAGCCGCACGTCATCCACCTCGCCGATCCGCGCGCCTTTTGCGGCGCCATCGACGCGCTCGCGGAGCGCTGCTGATGGCGCGCATCGCCGTGATCACCTTCGGCTCGCGCGGCGACGTGCAACCCTTCGTCGCCGTGGGCGCCGAGCTGCAGCGGCGCGGGCACGCGGTCACCATGCTCGCCTCGCTGGATCAGTCCGCGTTCGTCGAGCGCTGTGGCCTGGGCGCAAAGCTCTACCCCTTCGACACGCGCGCGGCGCTCGAGGGGCCGCGCGGCCAAGCCATGCTGGCTGACGGGCGCTTGCTCGCCTTCCTGCGCCTCTTGCGGGAAGAGACCGAGCGCCAAGCCGACCAGGTGCTGCCGGTCATCGTCGACATCGCCCGCGGCGCCGACGTGTTGCTGGTGCACCCCCTCATGACCTCGTACGCCATGGCGCTCGACGACGGCAGGCGAGTGGTCCACCTCTTCACCTCTCCCATCGCCCGCACACGCGCGTACTCGTCACCGCTCTTCGGCGGGCCCCGCCTCGGCCCGTTCAACCTCTGGTCGCACGACCTGGTGACCATGCTCGGCTGGCGCACCTCGCGCCCCTTTGCCAAGCGCACGGCGGCGCTGGCCGGCGTGCCCTTCGTCGATGAGAACTGCTTCACCCGCGCCGAGCGGCTGCGCACGCCCTCGCTGCACATCGTGAGCCCGGCCTTGCTGCCGCGGCCCGCCGATCTGCCCGAGCACCACGTGTTCTGCGGCGACACGCGCTTTGGCCCCACGGAGCGCGCCCGCGTGGGCGAGGGCGGCATCGATCCCGCGCTGCTCGCCTTCCTCGACGCAGGGCCGCCCCCGGTGTTCTTCGGCTTCGGCAGCATGCCGGTGCGCGATCCGGCGGCCACCTTGGCGCTGGTGGACGAGGTGAGCCGCGCGCTCGAAGTGCGCGCGCTGGTGGGCGCCGGGTGGAGCGCCATGCCGCCTGGCCCGCAGCACGACGGGCGCACCTTCGTGGTGGGCGCCTTCGATCACGACACCGTGCTGCCGCGCTGCCGCGCCGCCGTCCACCATGGCGGCACCGGCACCACGCACGCCGCGCTGCGCGCCGGGCTGCCGGCGGTGGTGTGCAGCTTCTTGGTCGATCAGCCCTTTTGGGCCGCGCAGCTCAAGCGCCACGGCGTTGGCGCGCTCGTGCCCTTCCCCAAGCTGAGCGCGCCGCGCCTGGTGGCGGCGCTGCTACCGCTCTTGGCTGACGAGGTGAAGCGACGCGCCGAGGCCCTCGGCGCCGCCTTGTGGAAGGAAGATGGCGTCGCGGTAGCGGTGAGGCACATCGAGGCCTTCGCGGCGGCGCGCGCAGGCAGCTGAGGTGCGAGGCCCTCACGCTCACGACGAGCGCGACGAGCGCCAGCTCCGCAACAACTGGAGGAGCGCGAGCAGCACGCCGACGACCATGATGCCGCCCCAGAGGAGCGCGCGATCTGTCTTGCCGCTGCTGAGCTCCTTCCACGCTGCGCCGCCGAGGACCGGTGGAAAGACGAGCAGCACGCCCACGGCACGCATGTTGAGACGGAACGGATGGCGTTTGCTGAGGAGCGAGTGTTCCTGCATGGTGTGAGCGCTTAGCACCGAGGCCTTCCTCCCCAATGGGCGGCGTCGGGGCGCAAGGGACATTTGTCTGTCGCTCATTCGTCATCGCACACCCGCCATGAACCCCGACCTCTACGCCCACTGGCGCGCAACCACCCTCGGGAAGCTCACCGAGCAGGTCGAGCTCATCGCCGTGCGCGCGCTGGCGGAGCCGCTTGCGGGTGCGCGCGTGCTCGACGTGGGCACTGGCGACGGCAGCTACGCCATCGAGGCCGCCGCGTGCGGCGCGCGCGTCACCGCGATTGACATCGACGAGGACATGCTCGCGGCCGCGCGACGACGCGCACAGGCGGCTGGTGTACGCGTGCACCTGGTGGAGGGGAGCGCGCACGCGTTGCCCTTCGCCGACGACAGCTTCGACCTGGTCATCGCCGTCACCGTGCTGTGCCTTGCCGGCAACGCACCGAGCGCGCTGCGCGAGATGGCACGCGTGCTCGCGCCCGGCGGCCGGCTGGTGCTCGGCGAGCTGTCGCGCATGAGCGTGTGGGCCGCCGAGCGACGAGTGCGCGCGTGGGTGGTGGGCGCAACCACGTGGCAACACGCGACCTTCTGGACGCGACGTGGGCTACGGCGCCTGGTGCGCGACGCCGGCCTCCGCGTCGTCGACGAGAAGGGCGCGGTGTACTTCCCGCCGGTCACCACCCTGGCGCGCGCGCTGGTGCCCTTCGACGGCCTGCTCGGCCGCGCGCGCGCTCCGGGTGCGGCCTTCATCGCGTTGGCGGCCACCAAGCAAATGCGAGCGTGAGCCAGCGTCGATCAACGTGCGCCGAAGACGCCGGCACGAGGGTATGAGCTACCCCGCGTCCGCCACAGGGCCCGCGTCGACGATGCCGTCGGGCACGCTCTCTGGGTCCACGGGCGTGAAGGGCGGCGGATCGAAGGGACCCGTGCGCGTGCCCGAAAAGCCCGTCGACAGCTCGAGCGTGGCGCCGAGCAGCGCGGGCCCGAACGCGCACACGCCGAGGAAGCCCACGCGCAGGCGCCCGTCCTTGATGCCGTCGACGGGGGAGCCCGGCGGGATGGTGAGGCGCGAGACGAAGCCCGCGTCGAGCGCGGTGCCACCATCGAGCACGCCGCCGTCGATGGCGGTGCCGCCGTCGACGAACGCGGGCGCGGCTGGCTCGTCCACCACGCTCTCGCCCTCGTGGCTGAAGCGCCCCTCGGCCACCGAGAGCGCGAGCAACCCGCAGTCGCCGTTGCCGCGCGTCTGCCCACCGACCAAGAGGGTGAAGCGATCGTCGGCACCGATGAGCCCGCCGATGACCTCGGCGGCCACGCCAGCTGGCGGCGCATGCACCCGATTGTCGATGACGTTGAGCACGTGGGTGTTGGGGTTGGCGGCGGCGATGTTCGGCTGGTCCACCGCCACCTCGGTCCACAGCACCTCGGATGGGCACTTGACCTCCTCCTTGGCGCAGAAGGCCGCCAGGTCGAGAACCACCGGGTTGCCGTTGATCTGGAAGGTGACGGTGCCGCTCTCGCTGCCCTCGCTGCTCTGCTTGGCGCCGGCGATGTCGAGCTTGATGGTGATGCGGTCGTCGAAGCTGAGCTGGTAGTTGCCACGCACGTCAGAGGCGGGGGTGTTGTCGCGGCAGCCGGCGGTGATCGCGGCGCTCACGAGGATGAGGAGCACGAGACGTGCGGGGGTGTTTGCGCTGCCCATGGAGGGAGCTTGCCAGATCGTCGGTGCCGCTTCGAGCCACCACCGAGCGCGCCCGTCACGCGGCGGCGCGTGTCGGGTTGGCGTGGATGGGGAGGCGCACGTAGAACGTGGTGCCCTTGCCCGGCGTGGTGTCGAAGCTGAGCTGCCCGCCGTGCTTTTCGACGACGACGGCGTGGGCCATGGCCAGGCCTTGCCCGGTGCCCTTGCCCACCTCCTTGGTGGTGAAGAAGGGGTCGAAGATGCGATCCCGTACCTGATCGGCGATGCCGGTGCCCGTATCTTGCACGGCGATGATGGCGACCTCGCCCTCGACCCAGGTACGTAGTGTGATGCGGCCGCGCGCGTCGGTCCCGGCCACCACGTCGCCAATGGCGTGCGCGGCGTTGACGATCAGGTTGAGCAGCACTTGGTTGACCTCGTCACCGTGACAGGTGACGAGCGGCAGCTCGCCCAGCTGCGTTTCTACGTCGGCGACCAGCTTGTACTCGTGGCGCGCCACCGTGAGCGTGTTCTCGATGGCGCGGTTGAGGTCGACGCTGCTCATGCCGGCCTGGCCGGGATGCACCAGCTCCTTCATGGAGCGCACGATGGACGCGACCCGCCCGAGGCCGTCCAACGACCGGTCGAGTGCCTTCGGGACGTTGTCGAACAGGTAGCTCAGGTCGGCCGACTCCTCGGCGGCAGACGCCTCGGCGGCCGCGTCGGTCGCCGGCTCGCCACGTACGACGAGTTGGTGCAGCGCGCGAAACTTCTCGAAGGCCTGCGCGAAGTCGTGCATGGCGTCCTGCACGAAGTGCACGCTGTCGCTCACGAATTGCACCGGCGTGTTGATCTCGTGCGCCACACCAGCCGCGAGGCGACCCACCGCCTCGAGCTTCTGCGCTTGGCGCAGCTCGATCTCCACGCGCGAGCGCTTCACCATCTCGGCCGCGAGCTCTTCGTTGGCGTGTTGCAGGTGCGCCGTGCGCTCCTGGATGCGCGCCTCGAGGTCACGGTTGAGGGCCTCGAGCGCCCGGTGCATGGCCGCGCGCGCGGCGGCGACGCTCGCGAGGCGATCGATCATGGCGTTGGTCGCCTCGCTCAGCTTGCCGATCTCGTCGCCGAGGTAGGTGGGGACGCGCCCCACGGCCCCAAGGTCCTGCTCACGCGTCACGTCGTCCACCAGGTTCGCCATCTCGCTGATGGGACGCGTGATGGTGATGGCGAAGAGCGTGGCGCACACCGCCGAGAACAGCGCCACCGCCGCGAAGCACACCACCATCAAGCCGAGCAGGCGCCCGTAGGGCATGTTGGCCCCGTTGTTGGCAAAGGTCGTCGACGCGACGTAGCAGGCAGGCGCCAAGCTGAGGCACAGGCTGTAGATCACCAGGCGCCCGCGCACGGTCACCTGTGGCGCATCCAACGTGACGCCACGCTCGCGCGCTCTCATCGACAGGCCGCGGACATCGGCGCCCGTCAGCAGCACCATCAAGGGGTGCCCCACGGCGTACGAGCCGATGACGAGCGCAGCGCCGAACATGAGCGCCGCGGTGCCCGACGGAATGCCGCCGTTCGCAACCACTGCGCTCACCAGGATCATCGACCACTCGATCACCCACAGGATCGACGCGACCATGGGGAGCCCATGCAAGTGTGCCCCAGCGCGACGCAACGCGGCCTCGCTGGGGTCGCGCTTGGCCGCGGCGAGCGATCGACCGACGCGCCGCACGACGAGCGTGAACGCTACCAGCCACAGCGAGAACCAGGCGGCAGCGCACTGCACCGCCAGCCACAGGTCGTCGGCGCGCGTCGCCGCGTTGTCGGCGCCGAACAGGTCTGGGAGCGCCGGGATGATCGCGACCTTGAACGTCAGGTCGAGGACGATGCTCACGACCATCACCACCGTGACCAGCCCATGGTGCTCGAGCAGACGGCCGAGGCGACCATCGGGTGCGATCGAGCGAGGCGGAGCGGTGAGCAAAGGCGGCCCTCCTCGTTGCCATCGGCATGGACCGAGCGGCTCTTTAGCCAGAGCGCGCGCGATCTGCCGGGCCCATGCTCACCCGCGCCTTCGAGCCATGTCGCTCATGCGCCGCGGGACGTGGACGCGGCGCGTCAGCGATCGCTCGGCTCAGGCAAACAGCTCCGTGCGCCCCGCCTCGAGCATGGCCTGCACGGCTGGGTGCCGGATGCGCCGCTCGACCGACCACGCGAAGGTGCGCTCCTCCACGCCCTCGACCACGCCGATGCTCTTCACGTCGTACAGGCGCTCCACCTCGTCGCGAATGGCGGACTCGGCGGGGAACACACCGAGCCCCGCCTGCCCGAGCACCTTCAGGAGCGCGCTGTCCTCCACCTCGGCGCGCACGCGCGGGCGCGCCTCGACCTGCTCGAACCAACGCTCGAGCGCCCCCCGCAGCGACGACGAGCGGCTTGGCAGCACGACGGCGACACCGTGCAGCGAGCGCGGGAAGGTGCGCCGCAAGCGCTGCGCCTGTTCGCGCGGCGCGAACCACTCAACGGTAGAGCTGCCAAGCAGGTGGCTGAACACGCGCACGGGCGCGCTCTGCGGCACGGGGCCGTCGTGCAGCACCACGTCGTAGCGATGGGTGACCAGGCCGGCCACCAGCTCGTCGGGCGTGCGCTCTTCCAGCGTGAACTGCATGTCCTCGCTGACCGCGAAGGCGGGCTGCAGCAAGCGCATGGCGACGAGCTTGGCGACGCTGTCGGACAAGCCGACGACGCAGCGACGGCGCAGCCCGCCGGCACGCTCGACCACGGCGCGCTGCAGGTCGTGCCCAAGGGCGAAGATCTCGTCGGCGTAGCTCTGCACCACCCGGCCCATCTCGGTGAGCACCAAGCGCCGCCCCTGCCGAATGAACAAGGGCTCGCCCAGCTGCTCCTCGAGCAAGCGCAGCTGAGTGCTGATGGTGGAGGGCGAGACGCGCAGCTCCTTGGCCGCGCCCACGAGCGTGCCGCGGCCGGCGATGACCCAGAAGTAACGCAAGTGGTGGTAGTTGAGCTGCTGCATCATCGTTCGCTTTTCTAGAACATCAGGTCACATATTTTCTACCGAAACCAACACTGTCCGACGGTATCAAAGGAGAGAACCCAAGGAGACGGTCATGGATCTCGTGCTTCGCACCACCTCGGTCCAGCTCTCGGAGGCCATCCGGGGCCACGTCGACGCCTGCGTGGATGGCGCCCTCGTTCACGTGCCGCGCCTGGCCCACGGCGCACGCGTGGGCGTGTGGCTGAGCGATCTCAACGGCCCCCGCGGCGGCGTGGACAAGGCCTGCGTCATCGTGCTGCACGTGCCGCAGCACGAGACCATCCGCGTAGAGGAGCGCGACATCGACCTCTCTGCCGCCATCGCCCGCGCCGCCGAACGCCTGCGCGAAGCGGTGGAGCGCGGCGCCGATCGCAGGCGCACGCGCCGCGAGCGCGGGGCGCGCGCGCCGGCCGTCTGAGCATTGCTTGCCAACCCCTGAGCGCATCGGAGCAGCTTCGTGGAAATCACCAGCATCGGCAGCCCCGCCCTGTGGGCCGGCTTCATCCTCTTCGTCCTCGGCATGCTCGCCCTCGACCTGGGCGTGTTCCACCGCAAGGCACACGTGGTTGGCTACAAGGAGGCGGCCATCTGGAGCGGCGTGTGGATCGGGCTCGCCCTCGTGTTCAACGCGGGCATCGGCTGGTTCTTCGGCGCCGAGCGCGCCGGTGAGTTCCTTGCTGGTTACCTCATCGAGAAGTCGCTCTCGGTCGACAACATCTTCGTCTTCGTCATGATCTTCGGCGCCTTCGCGGTGCCGCCCGCCGTGCAGCACCGGGTGCTCTTCTGGGGCATCCTGGGTGCCTTGGTGATGCGCGCCGCGCTCATCTTCGCGGGCGCCGCGCTGGTGGCGAGCTTCCATGGCGTCATGTACGTCTTCGGCGCCTTCCTGATCTTCACCGCCGTCAAGCTCCTCGTCGACATGAACAAGCCACCGAAGAACCTGAAGGAGGGCTGGTTCTATCGCACCTTCACGCGCCTGGTGCCCACCGCCGAGCGCTACGACGGCGCGCGGTTCTTCACGCGCATTGACGGGCGCCGGCTGGCGACGCCACTGCTCATGGTGCTGGTGATGGTTGAGCTGACGGACCTGGTGTTCGCGGTGGACTCCATCCCCGCCATCTTTGCGGTAACAAGCGATCCCTTCATCGTGTTCACGTCGAACATCTTCGCGCTGCTCGGGCTGCGCTCGCTGTACTTCTTGCTCGCCGGCATGATGGAGCGCTTCCGCTACCTCAAGGTCGGCTTGGTGGGCATCCTCATGTTCGTCGGCGCCAAGCTCTTGCTCGCCGGCGTGTGGAAGATCCCCATCGCCGTGTCGCTCGCTGTCATCGCCGGCATTCTTGCGGTGGCGGTTGGTGCGTCGTTGTGGCGGGACGCCCATCGCCAGCGCTCGGTGGCAGCGCCGCTCTGAGCTGCGGCGCCGCGCGGGCCCGCCGGCGTTCGGCACCGTCACGGTGGCGAGCGTCCGTTCGGGCGCGGGCGGCACGACCGGCCCTCGCGCTGCCCGCGTCGATGCGACACGCTCGCTCCGCCCACACGACGGAGACGAGACATGGACCCTGGTGAACGACTGGCGCTCCTCTGCTGCTGCCTGTTCTTCCTCGTTGGCCTCGTGACGGGCGTGTGGAAATTCGTCGGCACCATCAGCTCCCCCGAAGGCCGAGCGCACCGCTACGTCGACGTCCTGCACCGCGCGGCGCTGATGTACTCGTTCGCCTGCCTCGTGATGGCGCGCCTGTGCGCGCTGAGCCCGCTCGGCGCCTCGCTCGAGACGGCGGCGGTCATTTCGCTCGTCGTTTTCTTCACGCTCGCCCAGCTCACCTATGGGCTGCACGGTGTCCTCAAGGACACCGACAACCAACTGCGCGCGCCCTTTCGCCTGGGCGCTGCCGCGCTCCCCCGCGTCGTCGTGGTGGGCTTCATGGTGTGCCTGATCGTGGGTGAGGTCGGCGGCTTCTCGGTGCTCGCGTTTGGCGCCGTGCGCGGGCTCGGATTCTGGTGAGGGCAGCTCGCTGAGGAACACCACCGGTGATGTGCACGCCGTCACGCACGGTGAAAGGCCCGCGGCTCGGCGCGGCGTGCGCACAAGCGCGAGCCTGGTACGGTGAGGCGTGCGCGCCGCAGCAGTGCTCTTCGCGTGGTTCGCTGCGGCGTGCGCCAGCACGAGCACGACGCCCGAGCCCGCGTTGTGGCCCACGGCGGGGATCGAGCGCGCCGCGGCGCCCACCGCCCCCAGTGTCTCGCCGCCGCGCGACGCGACCACGCGAGCACCGCCCCCGCGCGAGGCCTTCGCCGTCCACGAGGCGTGCGGCGCGGAGGTCGAGCTCCGCCGTGTCACGCCGCTCAGCTTCGAGGGCAAGCTGGTGCGCGATCTCTACGAGGTCGAGGTCATGGCGCATGGACCACCAGGTCTCCTGGTCACGCTCGGGACCTTCGGCGAGAGCACGCCCAGCTTCACCGACGTGACGCTCACGCCGCTGGTGGCGTTGAAGGTCCCCGCGGGCCCGGCTGTCGACGCGCCGCGCGGCCTCTCGGGGGCGCTCTTCGAGCTCGGCGGCCTCGCCATCGCGGGCTTGGTCAATGTGACGCTCTTTCCCGTCACCGTACCGCTCGGCATCCTGGCGGGGCGCCCCGATGCGTTCTTAATGGACGCGCCCACCTTCAGCGACGGCATGTTCGACGACGTGGTGCTTGACGAGGCCACCTGGCAGGCGGAGGTGGCGCGCCGCGCCGCGCCCCACACCGCCGCGCTCGCGCGCGAGGCCGAGCGCCAGCAGCGCTTCGCGCAATGGCTCGGCTCGCTGCTGCTCGATCAGCAAGTGCGCTCGTGCACGCTGGGCGAGCACGGCGCCTGCGCGCTGCGCGTGTGGTGGCCCTCGCGCACCCTGGCGGCGAGCTTCGCGGGGCTCCCCTGTGCCGAGCCTGCGCCGCAAGACTCCACCGTTGACGACGTCGACGATGCGACCGACGTCCCTGCGCCGTCGTCGCCGCACAGGTCCACGCTCTTGCCGGCGCTGCCACCGCCAGAGCCGCCGCTGCCGCTGGTGGGGCCGCCGCGCCCTGCGAGCGATCGGCGCGGCGCGGGCGCCGAGCAGACCCTCGAGCGGTGGCGCGCCGGCGAGCGCACGGGGCTCAACGACGATCAGGCGCGCGCCCGTTGGCGAGAGGCGCGCACGGCGCGGGGTGCGAAGGGCGCCGCGCTCCACGACGCAACGATGGTCTGTCGCGTGCGCGCGCGCGGCGGCGGTTTCGACCTCGACGGCAGCGCACCCGAGCTGCGGGTGCGCTTGGCCTGGGGCTTCGACGAGCGCGTGGCAGGCCAAAGCTTCGCGAGCGTGAGCACGCACGAGCGCTTCGTCGGCGTGGAAGGCCTCACGCTCCTGCCCGGCGAGCTGGTCAAGCTCTCCCTCATCGACGTGGACGCCTTCGTCGACGACTGGGTTGGCATGGACGTGGTGAGCTTCGACGGCACACTGCCCCTGCGCTTCGATCACCCACGCTTCGGCGCCGAGTGCGGGGCGATTGGCGCAATCGCACGGTAGCGGCCCGCACCCCTACGCTGCGAGCGCGGCATGCGTGAGCATGCCGCGCGCCGAGGTGGGCTCAGCTCGCCTCGATGGCCGCGCTGGTCATCGCGTCCTCGCTCTCCATCTGCAGGAGCGCGAAGGCGCCGAGCGCCGCCTGGTCCGTCGAGCACGCCGCGTTGTAGCTGAAGTCGCGCGCGCCGATGGGCAAGGGCATGTGGATGCGCCCGTCGCGAATGGGCTCGCTCTCGACCTTCCACAGGCCCTTGAGCACCAGCGTGCCGTTCTTCACCTCGCCGGCGCTGACGTTGGCGACGCCGAGCTTCCAAAGCAGGTCGCCGCCCTGCAGCTCGGCGATGTCCCGGCTGCCGAGCAGGCCGGGGATGCGCGCCGATGAGCCGGTGACGTGGGCCACCTTGGAGCCGACCAGGTAGTGCACCTCGACCACGCAGGTGTCGGCGGGCGCCTTCGGCTGTAGCGCGGCGCACCCCGCGAGCGGCGCCGCGCAGAGCACGGCAATGAGCATGAGTCCTCGCATGTTCTTCTCCTCCTCGAGCGCAACACCGCGCCGCGCCAGCGCACGGTGGCAGGCGCCAGCGGGGTTGAACACGACACATGTCGGGGCGTGGCGCTGCCGCGCTGCATCGGATCCGCCGGCATGCGCTTGCGGCGGTGGTCTGCCCCTCGCCTCGTGCGCCGCAAGCGACGTGGCGACCAGGCGGTCGTCGTGCGTCACCGAGAGGTCGTTGGCCAGAGCTCGGTGCCAAGTTCTCAACGGCGCCGCGTGGACATGACCGAACTGCGCCACGGGTGTCACCGAGACGTCATGCGCGCCCACCATGGTCCCGGCGAAGCGGCGGCTGCCGCAGGAGGTTCACCATGGCAGAGAAGAACGAGAAGACCTTGGACAAGGGCCAGGAGCGCGCGCCCTCACGCTTGCCGGAGCCGGATCGGGGGCTCTTGCACACCGTCGTCGTGGCGGGCGGCGAGCTGACGGCGCGCGCGACCGAGGCGGCGTTCGGGGCGCTCCGCGATCTGCAGAGCGAGACCTTCACGCGCACATCGAGCGCGCTGGACTTCGTCGACGAAACGCAGCAGGGGATGCTCAACGTCGTGCGCCGGGTCGTGGCACGCGTCGATCACCTCACGCTCGCTTGCATCGGCGCCGGAGAAGCGATCACGGCCAGCGTCGTCCGCACCGGCAGGGGCACGAGCGAGGGAGCCATCGACCTCGTTGGCCGAACGGCCGACGCGGTGGCGGGGAAACGCGCCGCGTAGCCCACGCTCATGACGCCGGCCGCAAAGGCGGGCGTCGCTGCTGCTTGTGCCGAGCTCCTACCGGGTTGCTCAACGAGCGGCGCTCTGCTCCGCCGCGGCGAGCTCCGTGGGGCGCAGCTCGCGAAAGGCCTGCTTGACCTCGTCGCTGCCGCGCTGAGCCGCGAACTGCACGGCGGTGGCGCCGGTGTAGTCGTCGATGTCGATGCGCGCGCCCGCCTGCAAGAGCACGCGCACGATCTCCGCGCGCCCCTGCAGGACCGCGTCGTGCAGCGGCGTCATGCCGTTGGCCACGCCCTGGTCGTCGATGCGGGCGCCGCGCTCGACCAAGAGGCGCGCGATCTCGGTGTGGCCAAACACCGCCGCCTTGAACAGCGCGGTCACCGCCATGGGGTGCACCTCGGCGAGGTTGGCGTCGGCGCCGCGCTCGAGCAGGAGCCGCACAACCTCGGTGCGCCCGGCGATGGCGGCGAAGATCAGCGGCGTCGACACCAGGTTCTCGGCGGCGTCGCCGCCGCGAGCCTGCACGATGGTGGGATCGCGATCGAGCAGCGCGCGCAGCCCCTCGACGTCGCCGCTGCGGGCGAGGGTGAGGGCCGACACGAAGTCGGCGTCGGTGCGCGGCGTGGGCGTGATAGCGGCGTCGGCCTCGGCCACCTGCGCGAAGATCTGCAGCATGTTGCTGCGCTTCCCCGCGGCGTCGAGATCGTGCAGCGGGCGCCCGTTCACCACCACGGGGTTGCCCTGGGCGTCGCGCCGCTCGGGGTGGCCTTTGGCCACGAAGGCCGCGTCGAGGCGCTCGATGACGGCGGCGTTGAGCGTGGTGTTACGCAACGCCAGGTCCATGGTGCCGACGTTGCGGATGGTGACCCGCGTGGGATCGGCGCCAGCGTCGAGCAGCGCCAGGGCCGCGGCGGCGTTGTTCTTGAAGATGGCCTCCACCAAGGGGCTGTGGCCGTTGATGGGCCAGGTGGCCTCGAGCGAGGCCCCGCGGCCGAGCAAGAGCTTGACGGCGTCGACGTTGCCGCCGGAGGCCGCCAGGTGCAGCGGCAGCGCGCCGCTGCGCCCATGCGCAACGTCGAGGCCCGCTCCGGCGTCGAGCAGCAGCTGCATGCTCGCCACGTCGCCCCGCACGGAGGCGAGCAAGAGCGGCGTCATGCCGCGCCCGTCGTGACCGTTGACGTCGCCGCCGGCCTTGATGAAGGCCTGCAGCGCGGCAACGTCGCCCCGCCGGATGGCCTCGACGCCGGTGTCGGGCGCGGGCTTGTTGCCCGCCATACGCACGCCCATGACGCCGCGGGTGGAGTCCTTCTTGCCATGCGCGACGCGGCGCCTGCCCTCGTCGGGAGCGTGGCTCTTCTCGGGCGCCACCTCCTCGGCCTTGACTAGCTCCTTCGTGGGCGCGGTCTCGGCAAGCTCTCGGACGCTCGGCGCCTGGTTCACGGGCTGCTGCCGGATGGTGACGGTGTCTCGGGGCTGCTGCGCGGGCTTGTTCTTCACGTCCATGGTTGATCTTCCTCCGTCGTCCTTTGGACCGCACCCCGTGCTCCGCTGCGCTGATCGGTGATGACCGTCAGCACCGCGCGCCGCGATGATCCCGTACTCCTCTGTGCACGAACCACCTGACGCTCATCAACGCGCGCCACGGCCCTGTGCCACGCAGCGTCATGCCGCTCACGCCGCGCTCGCTGCTGGCGCGGAAGCGGAGAGCCCCGTGAGCTCGACGCTGCGCTGCCACAAGCGCGCGGCCACCGCCGCGTCCTTCGCCTGACCGCCGATGGTGATGGGCTTCTCGTCGGCGAAGAGCCCGCCGCTCACGCCCGCCACCTCGGGCGCACAGGCCAGATGCACGGCGGTGCGCGCGCCCTCCTCGGCGGAGCGCCCGATGAGGCGGAACACCATGCCGAGCAGCGGCGGCACACCGTCGAGCAAGTCGGTCTTGACGATGCCCGGGTGCAGGGCGTTGACGGTGACGCCCGTCCCCTGGAGGCGGCGCGCCAGCTCGATGGTGAAGAGGATGAGCCCCATCTTGGTGCGCCCCATGGCCTTCATGAACGAGTAGCTCTTCTCGAGCATGAGGTCGTCGAGGTCGATGGACAGGCCGGTGGTACGCGTGGCCACGTTGATGACGCGGGAGGGCGCGCTGGCCTTGAGGGTGTCGAGCAAGAGGTGCGTCAGCAAGAAGTGCGAGAGGTAGTTGGTGGCCAGCACGCGCTCGATGCCCTCGGCCGTCACCGTTCGCTCACGGGCAAAGATGCCCGCGTTGTTGATGAGGACGTGCAGGCGATCGTGGCGCTGCTTGAGCTCGGCCGCAGCGCGCCGCACGTCGCTCTGCAAGGAGAGATCGCAGAGCAACAGCTCCACGTTCGGGTTGCCCGTCTCCTTGGCGATGGCCGCGCGCGCCGCCTCGCCCTTGTCGGCGCTCCTGCACAAGAGCACCACCGTGGCGCCGCGCGCCGCCAGCGCGCGCGCCGCCGCGTAGCCGAGCCCTCGATTGCCACCCGTGACGAGACAGATCTTGCCCTGCATGACGTACCTCCTCAGCGGACCACGCGGATGCTGAAGCTCGGGGTCTTGAGCGCCCCCCACAGGCTGATCCACAGCGGCAGGTACATCTCGGTGCCGCGGGCCGCGCGCATGCCGCCGAGGTCGATGACGTCCGTCCACCCGAAGCCCTCGCACAGGAGCGTGCGCACCTGCGCCTTGGCGCCCTCGTCGTCGCCGCACAGGAACAGCGTGTGCTCGCCCTTAGCCAAGGATGCCGGGCGCACCATCAGCTCGGCGTTCACCGTGTTGAGCGTCTTGACCACGCGGGTCTTCGGCAAGAGGCGCTGCACAGCCTCGCCGAGCGAATCGGTGTTCGACACCAACAAGGTCGGCGGCATGCCCTTCGAGAAGTCGAGCGAGTTCGAGATGTCGATGAGCGTCTTGCCGGCAAGCGCCTCCTGGCCGATGCCGCTCAGGATCTCGATGGTGGCGCGGCCCGCGGTGGCGTTCATCACCAGCTCGCCGTGGCGGGCGGCCTCCTCGAAGCGCACCAGCTTCACGTTCGCGTGATCCTTGTGCCAGGTGGCGAAGCCGGGCGTGCCCATGTTCGGGTCGGGCGACGTGCGCGCCATGGTCTCTTGCGGCGAGCGCGTGCCGATCTGCACGTCGTGCCCCAGGCCCGCGAGTCGTTCCGCCAGCGTGCGCCCCACCATGCCCGTGCCGAGAATCGCGATCTTCATGACTGCCTCCGTTGTGCGTTCACTGTCGGCCGGAAACCGCCGGTTGACAAGCCAACGATGGGAACCACACCATCAACCTGGAGTTGACGATGAACCCCGATCTCTTCCGCGGCGTGGTGCCCTTCGTGGCGGTGGCCGAGGAGCTGTCGTTCCGCCGGGCGGCCGCGCGCCTGGGGCAGACGCCCGCCGCCCTCAGCAAGGCCGTGCTGACGCTCGAGGCCGAGCTCGGCTGCAAGCTCCTGACACGCACCTCGCGCGCGGTGTCGCTCACCGGCGACGGCGAGCGCTTCCTCGAGCGCTGCCGCGCAGCGGTGGCCGCGGTGGACGGCGCGCGCACCGACCTGCGGGCGGAGGGGAACGCGCCCCACGGCGAGGCCTCGGTTTCGGTGCCCTTCCTGCTCTCGCCCTGGGTGCTCGAGGCGGTGGAGCAGCTGCGCCACCGCCACCCGCGGCTCACCGTGCGCCTGTCGGTGACCGATCGCATCGCGCGCCTGGCCGCCGAGGGCGTCGACGTCGCCGTGCGCATCGGTGAGGTCGACGACACGAGCCTGGTGGCGCACAAGCTGCGCGACACGCGTTGGGTGACGGTGGCCTCGCCCGCCTACCTGGCGCATCGCGGTACGCCGAGCGCGCCGGAGGACTTGGCGCGCCACGACTGCCTGGTCTTCGTTGGGCCAAACGGTCGAACGCGAGCGTGGAGCTTCACGAGCGGCACGGTGGCGCCGCGCGCCGCGCTGGTGGGCGATCATGGGCCGAGCCTCCTCGACGCCGCGCGCGCGGGGCTCGGTCTGTGTCAGGCCTTTGACCCGCCGGTGGCTGAGGATCTGCGCCGCGGCCGGCTCGTCGAGGTGCTCGCCGATTTCGGCATGCCCGGGCCCGCCTTGCGGGCCTTGTGTGTGCGCGATCGGCGCAAGAGCGCCAACGTGCGCGCCGTCGTCGACGCGCTGGCGGGGGCGTTCGCGGTCGTGTGAGCGCGGCGGGCCGCGACCTGGCGCCCGCCGGCGCGACCCGTGCGTGCTTGCCGCCACCGCGCGCAGACGGGCATTCTCGTTCGTTGGAGGCACGATGCCGGAGGCACCGACGCGGCTCGGCCGCTATCTCCTCGAGGAGCGCATCGGCCACGGCGGAATGGCCGAGGTGTTCCGCGCGCGCATCGACGAGGGCGCGTTCCAGAAGCCCGTGTGCATCAAGCGCATCCTGCCGCAGCTCGCCGGGCAGCCGGGCTTCGTCACCATGTTTCGCGACGAGGCCGCGCTGGCGGCGCGCCTGTCCCACGCCAACATCGTGCAGGTGCTCGACTTCGGCGAGGCCGACGGCACCTTGTTCATGAGCCTGGAGCTGATCGACGGCGTGCCGCTCGATCGGGCGCTCACGGCATGCCGCGCGGCCAACGCACGCTTGCCGGTGCCGGTGGCGCTGCACATCGCCGTCTGCATGTGCCGCGCGCTCCATGCAGCGCACGTCGCCACCGCCGACGGCAGGCCGCTCGAGATCGTGCACCGCGACGTCAGCCCCCACAACGTGCTCTTGGGGCGCGACGGCTCGGTGAAGCTCGGCGACTTCGGCATCGCGCGCGCCGTGGAGCGGCTCACGCGCACCAACACCGGCGTGGTCAAGGGCAAGCCCTCGTACATGGCGCCAGAGCAGGCGCTGGCCGAGCGCTGCGATCACCGCGTCGATCAGTTCGCCACCGCCGTGGTGGTGTGGGAGATGCTCTCCGGCACCGCGCTGTTTCGCGGCAAGAGCGCGCTGGCCGTCATCGAGGCGGTGGTGCGCGCCGAGGTGCCACCCATCGATCGCCCCGACGTCGACGCGGAGCTCACCGCCGTGCTGCGCCGCGCGCTCGCGCGGCAACCCGGGGATCGCTTCCCCGACATGGCGACGCTCGAGCGCGAGCTCGAGGCCACCTTGGTGCGCATGCACGCCACGCCCTCGGACATCGATGTGCGTCCGGTGGTCGCGCGCACGTTGAACCCCGCGCCGCGCACCGTGGTCGACGCCGAGCCCACGGAAGAGGACGTCGTGCACGCCCTGGTCGAATCAACGTCGTCGTCAGGGGTGTGGCAAGCACTCGGGCCGGGCTCGGCGCCGCCGCAGAGCGCCACGCACGAGGCCACGAGCTCGGCGGCCACGCCCGCACCGGAGCGCGCCAACGCGATAGTGCAGGCGCCGCCAGCGAGCAGCGCGCCTTCGACGCCGGCCGCGGTGCCCGCCGCGGTCGTGGCGGCCCGCGTGCAGGTGATCCCCGTCCCCCGCGTGACGACGCCTGCCCAGTCGGCCGGGACACGCCCGCTGGTCGCCGGTGCGATCCTCGGTTGTTTCGTGCTCGCGTTTGGGTTCGGAGCTGTCTTGGTGCTTGGCCGCGCGAGCGCGTCGACACCCGAGGTGGAGCAGCGCCCGGCCCTTTGCCCCGCCAGCGCCCGTGGCACCGGCGAGGCCGCGTTGGCGCGCGAGGAGCGCGAAGAGGGCACGAGGCTCCTCGCGAACGACGACGTCGCCGGCGCGAGGTTCCGCTTCGAGGACGCCCTGCGGCGCGACCCGCTGAGCGCCGAGGGCTACCTGCTGTTCGCGCGCGCCTTGGGTGCCGACGACCACGAGCTGCGTGCCGAGGCGCTCGCGTGTGTGTGCGCGGTGGATGCCGGCAGCGCCGCGTGTCGTCATGCCGAATGGCTCGCCTCCCTGCGCAGCGCTGCATGGCCGCCGTTCTCAGCCGAGGGTTTGGCCACCGACGTCGCGGGCGCTGCACCGGGCAACGAGGAGAGATCAACCACCACGGCGAGCACGGCGGGGAGGGCAGACGGCAGCGCCCTCGCGCCCGCGGTGACAGAGCCCGCCGACAGCAACGCCGACCCGCACGCCGAAGGCGCCTCGGCGGCGCGGCTACGCGCCGCGGGGCTCGACGAGGGAATCAAGGAGGCGAGGACGCTCTACCTGCAGGGGAAATATGAACGCGCGGCCGACGTGCTCACGCCACTCACGCGCACGCATCCCAACGACCCAGTGCTTTGGAAGCTCCTTGGCATGAGCGCGCAGAAGCAAGGCAAGCTCCGCACCATGTGCCGCGCCTACGGGGAGCTCTTGCGTTTGCAGCCCTTTGGCATTGACGCCGCACAGGCGCAGGCCAACCGGCAGGCCGGCGGATGCCGTTGATCGGAGCACGCGACTTGTCGCTCGCGCCAGCGTGCGCCGACGTCAGGTCCCTCCTACCAGCTCCACCGGGAGCGCCTCGCCAAAGCACAGCCCGCGCTCGTCTGCCATGCACCTAACGCTGCGCACCTCCACACCAGCGCGCGCCGCGCGAGCCAGCGCGCGCGCATACCCGGGATCAATTGCCGCCGCCGGCGCGAACGCGCGGCAGCCCATGCGCATGACGACGTAGAGCATGGCCGCGCGCCGCCCGCCCTTGACCAGGCGCGCCAACGCGTCGAGGTGCTTCCTGCCGCGCTCGGTGACCGCGTCGGGGAAGAGCGCGCGCTCGCGCTCTTTGAGCGTGACGCTCTTCACCTCCACGTAGCAGCACGCCTCGTCATCGCCGGGGGCGCCCTCGAGGCACAGGTCGAAGCGCGAATGCGAGCGCGGCGAGGGCGACACCTCGCGGCGCACGCGCGCGAAGCCCGCGAGCGCGGGGATGAGCCCTCGCTCGACGGCGCGCGCCGCGAAGACGTTGGCGGCGGCCGTGTTGACGTTGGCCCACGCGCCGTCGACGTGCACGGCCTCGAGCTCCCACGGAATGCGCCGCGTGGCGCTGTCGTGGCGCGTGAGCAGCACCGGCGCGCCTGGCTCGGCCACGCCCGTCATGGCGCCGGTGTTGGCGGTGTGCGTCACCACGCGCTCGCCGCTCTCGTCGAGCACGACGTCGACGAGGAAGCGCTGGTAGCGCCGCACCAGGCGGCCGGTGGCGATGGGGTGCGTGAAGGGGACGAGGAGGGTCATGGCGAGGGTGCGCGTGCGGCCCATGCTGCGAGCCACCTGCGGACCCTACCGCGGCGCTGCGCGCGCGCACCGCCACGAGCTCCTGGTGCACCGTTGACGGGTCAGGGAAGCTGGGGTTCTACTGCCGCGCTTGCGTCGCACCGCCGCGCGCGCAGCGGGCGTCCAAGGGGGATTCATGCGTTTCGCGCACGGTTTGCTCGCAGTTTGCACACTGTCCATCGGCCTGGCGGCCCGCGCCGCGCCCACCGTCGAGCGCTTCACGCTCGTCACGAGCGCTGGCCCCATCGGCACCCTCACGGTCTCGCGCAGCACCGCGTCCGACGGTGAGCGCTACGACAACCAGTGGCGCGTCGACGACAACGGACGCGGCTCCAAGCTCGTGGAGCGCGTGGAGCTCGGCCGCGACGGCATGGCGCGACGCTGGGACATCGAGGGCGCGGGCTGGTTCGGCGCCCCAGTGAAGGAGAGCTTCGCGGTCGAGGGCAACACGGCACGTTGGAGCTCCCTCGACGACAAAGGCGAGTCCCCGGCGACGCGCGCCTTCTACTGGCCCAACAACGGCACGCCCTTCGCCACTGCGCGCTTGTTCTCGCTCTTATCGAAGGCCCCCGGCGGCCGCCTTTCGCTCCTGCCCGCTGGCGAGGTGCGCCTCGAGAAGGTGCGCGACGTCGTGCTGCGCTCCGGCGGCAAGCCCGAGAGCATCTCCGTGTACGCGCTGTGGGGCCTCGATCTCCAGCCCGGGCTGGTGATCGCGCAAAAGGGGCGCTTCCTCGGCACGCTGTCGCCGGGCTGGGTGTTCATCGAGGAGCGGCTCGCGGGCACCTTCAGCGAGCTGAGCGCGCTGGCCGGCGAGCTGTCGGCGTCTTTGCTGGAGCAATTCACCAAGAAGCTCACCACCACCGTCGAGGGACCCCTGTGGCTCACCAAGGTGCGCGTCTTCGATCCCGTCGCCAAGAAGAACAGCGCGCCCACCAACCTGGTGATGTTCCGCGGGCGCGTGGTGGGCCAGCGCGCCGAGGCGCCACCCAAGGGCGCTCTCGTCATCGACGGCGAGGGCGGCACCGTGCTGCCGGGGCTGGTCGACGGGCACGGCCACCTGTGGGACTGGGCGGGGCCCATGCACATCGCCGCCGGCGTCACCTTCGCCCGGGATCCCGGCAACGACAACGACAGCGTGCTCGACCTCATGCGCCGCGTCGAGGCAGGTGCGCTCATGGGCCCCCGCGCGCGCCTGGCGGGCTTCCTCGAGGGCAAGAGCGAGCACTCGGCGCACATCGGCTTCATCGTCTCCTCCCTCGACGAGGCCAAGGAGAAGCTGCGCTGGTACGCCGACCACGGCTTCTGGGGCGTGAAGATCTACAACTCCATGAACCCCGCGCTGGTGAAGCCCATCGCCGTCGAAGCCAAGTCGCTCGGCTTGCACGTGTCCGGACACGTGCCCGCCTTCATGTCGAGCGAACGCGCCATCGACGACGGCTACCAGGAGATCCACCACCTCAACCAGCTCTTGCTCAGCTTCATCATCGACGCCGAGAAGGAAGACACGCGCACGCCCTTCCGCTTCACCGCGATGGGCGAACGCTTGGGCGGCCTCGATCTCAAGCGCGCCGATGTGCAGCGCGTGATCGCCAAGATGAAGCGCCTGGGCGTCACCCACGATCCCACCATGTGTGCCATCGCAGGGATGCTGCTCATGCGCCCCGGCAGAGCCGCGCCCTGCGACGAGGGTTTCATCGAGCACCTGCCCGTCACGGTGCAGCGCATGCGCAAGACCGCGATGCTCGACGTCAAACCCGAGCAGTACGCCACCTACGAACGCTCCGCGAAGAAGGCAGATGAGGCGCTCCTCCTCTTGCACCGAAGCGGCATCCCCATGGTGCCGGGCACCGACGACACGGCGGGCGTGGCGCTGCACAGCGAGCTCGAGGCCTGGGTGCAGGCCGGCATCCCCGCGCCCGAGGTGCTCGCGTCGGCCACCCTGGGCGGCGCGCGCCTGCTCGGCCTCGAGAGCACGATGGGCTCGCTGGCGCCCGGCAAGCTCGCCGACCTCGTGCTCGTCGACGGCGACCCCACCACCGACATTCGGGCCGTGCGGCGGGGGCGCCTCGTGATCCAGGGCGAGCGCCTCTATCTGCCGGCGCGCATCCACGAGGCGCTCGGGGTCAAGCCCTTCGCCAAACCCGTGAGCCTGCCGGCGGCGCTCGTCGCTGGGGGTGCCGCGTCGACGGCCGCCGCGGCGAGCGCGGCGCCGGGCGGGTAGCGCGAGCGCGTTTGGGTCGAGCGGCTACTTGCCGCGCCGCAGCCGCGCATGAATGCGCGGCGCCAACGCCACGCGCGTCTCCTTGGGCGTGCGCAGCAAGATCTCGCGCCAGCGCCGGTGCCGCACGTCCTCGACGAAGAGCTCGAGGGCCGCGCGACTCCACTGACCCTCCACCGCGGCCACCACGGCGTCGGTGGTGCCGAGCTCCGCCGCCGAGGCTTTGCGCCGGCGCAACCCAGCCCAGGTGCCGCCGACGCCGGCGATGAGCGCCACCAGGAAGGGCGCGGCCCACGCGAATTCGCCGGTCACCAGCGCGCACGCGCCGGCCAGCGCGCCCAGCCCCACGCCCAGGAGCACGGTGCGCTGGTCGTGGTGCGTGAGCACCTCCTCCACCTCGTCCACCGCGAGCTCGCCGGCGTCGTCGACCGGGCGCAGCGGCGCGGGCTCTTCGACGCGCGTGAGCGCCGTGGTGGGCTCGGCGAGCAGGTCGGTCACGCGCTCAGCCTAGCACCCCGGCGCGTGCGCGCGTGTTCCGCCACGCTCCTCAGCGCACCCACATGCGCACAGGCACGTCGTCGACGGTGACGCTCTTCTTCTGCTTGCGCTTGAGCGTGCGCAGCCAGGCGGCGCGCTCGGGCGACACCTGGTCGAGCAGCACCGTCTTTGGCGGCGCTTCGAGCCGCTCGAGCCCCGCCTTGTCGAGCGCCTCATTGGTTCGCGGCAGCTCGATCTTCAGGAGCGCGTCGAGCTTGCCGTTGGCCTCGTCGAGCTCGGCGCGCAGCGCGGCGATGCGCGCCAGATGGTAGGGCCCGGGCCGCCCCTCGTACATGAAGAGCGCGCCGTAGAGCGTGTCGGTGTGCTCACGCAGGCGCTCTTCGCCGGTGACGGCGCCGCCCTCGGTGGTGGCAACCACCAGCTTGCGCACCTCGTCGACCTTGGCGTCGAGGCCGGCCAGCGTCGCCTTGATGGCCTCGCCTTTGCCTTCGCTCGTGCGCTCGGCGATGGCCGTGCGCAGCGTGTTGGTGCGCGCCACCAGCGTGGTCTCGTCCTCGAAGAGCGCGGCGATCTTCATCATGGCGTCGTACTGCGCCTTGCGATCCGCCTCGGTGAAGCGCGCGCGCCGATCGAGCGCGACCTTGATCTTCTGCTCGGTGACGACGTCACCCTTGGTGATGCGCACCGTGTAGGTGCCGGGCAGCACGCGCGGCCCCGTGGTCGCCCAGCCAGCAATGCTGACGGCGGGCGGCACCCGCGGCGGCGCCAGGCGCATCGACCAGGTCACGCGGTTGAGGCCGCGGCGCATGCTCGCCGGCAAGGTGTCGACGACCTTGCCGGCAGCGTCGAGGATCTCGATCTTCATGGGGCCGAACATGTGCCGATCACGTTGGTAGTAGGTGATGACGGCGCCGTCGGTGGGGTTCTCGCCCACGAAGGCCGCCGCGCCGTTCGCCCAGCCACCGACGCCGCTGATGCGCTGCTGCGGGGTTTGCCCGGGGAGCAACGCGACGGATGTGGTGAGCGTGCTGGTGTCGAGGGCGCGCAACGGTGAGTAGTCGTCGATGATCCAGATGCCGCGGCCGTGCGTGCCGATCACGAGGTCATCCTCCCGTTGCTGCAAGGCCAGGTCGCGCACCGGCACCGCCGGGAAGCGGCCCCCCGTGAAGCGCGCCCAGCGCGCGCCGTCGTCGACCGAGATGAACAAGCCGTACTCGGTGCCGAGGAACAAGAGCCCCTTCTTCTTGCCGTCCTCGCGGATGACGTGGGCGAAGCCGCGCACGCCCTTGTCGTTGGCGGGCGTCACCAGCGCGCTCCACGTCTTGCCGGCGTCGCGCGTCACGTACACCCACGCGCCCATGTCGCCGAAGGTGTGGCGATCGAAGGTGACATAGGCGGTTGCCGCGTCGTGGGGGCTCGGCTCGATGCGACTCACCCACGAATGCGGCGGCAGGCCGGCGATGTTCTTCGTCAGGTTGGTCCAGCTCTTGCCGCCGTCTTGCGTGAGTTGCACGTTGCCGTCGTCGGTGCCGACCCAGATCAGGCCCTTCTTCTTCGGCGACTCGGCGATGGCGTAGATGGTGGTGTGCATCTCGGCGGCGGAGTTGTCGACGGTGATGCCGCCAGACTTCTCCTGCTGCTGTTTGGCGGGATCATTGGTGGTGAGGTCGGGCGAGATGCGATCCCAGCTCTGCCCGTGATCGCGCGTGCGGAACAATACCTGTGCGCCGACGTAGAGCGTGCCCTTCTCGTGTGGTGACAACGCCAGCGGCGTGTTCCAGTTGAAGCGCAGCTTCTCGCCCTTGTTCGCTTTCGGTTGGATGTCGCGGGCCTCGTGGCTGACGCGATCGATGCGCGCGACGTACCCGCCTTGCCACTCCGCGTAGACGAAGCGCGCATCGGCGGGGTCGGGCAGCGTCCAGAAGCCGTCGCCCCAATAAAGCGTCTCCCAGCGCGCGCTGGTGATGCCACCGGGATACTCCGAGGGACCGACCCATGACGAGTTGTCTTGCAGGCCGCCGTAGACGTTGTAGGGGTCCGTGTCGTCGACGGCGACGTGGTAGAACTGCGAGATGGGCAGGTTGTCGCTCTTCCACCAGCGCGCGCCGCCGTCGTAGCTCAGCCACAGACCACCGTCGTCGCCGGCGAACACCTGCTTCGCGTTGGCGGGGTTGATCCAAAGGTCATGCAGGTCGCCGTGCATGCCGGTGAAGCCGCCCACCACCGAGAAGCTCTTGCCCGCGTCCTCGCTCATGATCAGGTTGCCGTTCATCTTGAACAGGCGATCGGGGTTGGTCGGGTCCACCACCAGATGCTGGAAGTAGAAGGGCCGCCACACCATCCACTGGCTCTTGTCGCGCGCCTCCCAGGTAGCGCCGCCGTCGTCGGAGACGTAGAGCGCCGCCGCGGTGGACTCGACGGATGCGTAGACGCGACGCGGGTTCGAGGGCGCCACCGCGAGGCCGATGCGCCCGTAGGGCTTCTTGGCGAAGCCCTTGTTCTTCTCGGGCGTGATCTCGCTCCACGTGGCGCCGCCGTCGACGCTCTTGAACACGCCGCTGCCCGAGCTGGCGTCGGGCCCTTCGCCGCCGGAGCGGAAGGTCCATCCCTGACGCCGGAAGTCCCACAGCGAGGCGTACACCACGCGCGGGTCCTTTGGGTCCACGTCGAGCGAGCCGCAGCCCGTCGACGCGTTCGGCCCGCGCAGCACCAAGCGCCAGCTCTTGCCGCCGTCGATGGTCTTGTACACGCCGCGATCATTCGAGTCGCTCCACAGCTTGCCGGGCACGCACACCCACACCACGTTGCCGCTACGGGGATCGACGACGATGCGCGTGATGCGCTCCGACTCGGGCAAGCCCATGAAGCTGAAGCTCTCGCCGCCGTCAGTGGAGCGATAGATGCCGTTGCCGATGGAGACGCTGTTGCGCGTCCAGCTCTCGCCCGTGCCCACCCAGACGATCTTCGGGTTGCTCGGGTCGAGCGCGATGGCGCCGATGGACTGCGCGGGTTGGTCGTCGAACACCGGGCGGAAGGTGGTGCCGCCATCGGTCGACTTCCACACGCCGCCGCTGGCCGCGCCTACGAAGAGCGTCGCCTTGCCATCTTTCTCCGTGCGGCCGGCCACCGCCGCGACGCGTCCGCTCATGGCCGCCGCGCCAATGTTGCGGGCATACAGGCCCGAGATGGTGCCGGCGTCCACCACGGGCGTGGACGCCGCCACCTTCACGACGAGCGTGAGCGGCTTGCCGGCGGCGACTGGTACGGGGGCCGGCGCGGCGCTGCCCTGCGGCATGGCGAACACGGCGTCGGCAACGGGCACGTTGAGGTCGGTGGTCTCGATGCGCGTTCGCCAGCGATCGCTCGAGCGCTTGGGCCCACCCTCGTAGGCGAAGGGCAAGAGCACGCCGCCTACCTCGCCCCACTCACCGAGGTCCAAGACGGTCTCCTCGAGAGCGCCATTGATGGTGCGCTGGTTCTAGATGCGGATCTCAAGGAAGGTCGCGGGGTCGAGGAAGAAGGTGGTGGTGTCGCCGTTCTTGCGCACCACCACGAGCTTGTGAGTGGTGGTGCCGTCGACGTCCTCGGTGCCGAGGTAGCGCAAGGTGTGGCCCTTCTTGCCGTGGTCCACCAAGGGCCCCTCGATGTCGGCGCCCTCGATGAGGCTCTTGGCGTCGTCGGGTGTCATGCGCTCTGCGTCCTTGCGCCCCCAGAACGGGTCGACGCGCCAGCCGACCTTGCCGTCCCAGGCGCTACTCGCGCTCAGGCCCTGCAACTGCGCGTCGTTGCGCGTGGCGCCGCCCTCGGCCGTGCGCTTGGTGACGTCGCGCATCTCGAGCGTGAGTTGCCCGTTGCTGACAATGAGCTTGCCGGTGCGTACCACCGTGGTGAGCGCGCGCAGACGCGCGAGCCCGCCTTTCGCCTCGGCGTTCTTCAGCGCCAGCTCCTCGGCGGTGATGGCGCTCGAGGGCGTGGCTGCGAGGGTGAGGAGCAGCGTCGAGAGGATCGTGAAGGTGCGCATGGCCGCTGATACTGCGAGCGGTCGCGCGAAGAAAAGCGCCCCGCCCGATGGTCAGTCGTTGCGGAACGATCGTGCGGAAAGCGCCTCCAGCTCGTCGGGGCTGTTGAGGTTGCGCAGATCATCGGCGTCGTTGTCGCCGAGGAGCACCCGCGCAAGGCGCAGGCCCTGCAGGAGCGCGCCGAGCCGCTGTTCGCCCGGCGCCAACGCAGCGCCAGCGTCGAGCGCACAGGGCAACGGCTCGAGGACGCCCGCGCGCACGAAGCATGCGGCGTGATGGCCGGCGAGCGCGGCCACGAGGCGTTGCAGGTGCGCGGGCGTCACGCCCGGCATGTCGACGGGCAGCACCAGGTACGCGTCGCCGAGCCCGCTTGCGAGGAGCGCCCGCAGCCCTGCGCTCGGCCCCTGCCCCGCCACGGCGTCGGGCAGGCGTGGCACGCCGCCGGGGCAGCCGCGGCCGTGGCCGAGGATGACCTGCCGATCGCTGACCGCCGCCAAGGTCGCGAGTGCGCGCTCGGCCAGGGTCTGCCCCTCGAGCACGAGGGCGGACTTGTCTTTCCCCATGCGCCGGCTCTCGCCGCCCGCGAGCAGGGCACCCACCACGATCACGGCGCCACCACCACGCGCGTCGACGTGGCGACGGTGGCCACGCGCACACGCGTGCCCTGCACCAACACGCATGGCGTCGTACACGCGAGGAGTGCGTCCTCGTCGCCCACCGGCGCCGGCGCCACGCCGTCGACGGTGACGCTGCTCCCCGGGGCCGGCAGCGCGTCGACGATGAGGGCACGCGCCGTGGCGCTCGAGAGCGTGAGATCGAGCGCCTCACCGGCGGCGCGCGTGACGCTCAGCTCGCCGACCGTGACGCTGCGCGCGTCGCCCGCGGCGGCGCGCACCACGCGCGCGTCGCCGAGGTCGTCGAGGCCACCGGGGGCGGCACCGTTGTCGAGCAAGGTCACCAGGCGCGGGTGGCCGAGCACCAAGATGGCGTTCTCCTCGACGTAGAAGGGCACACGCTCGAGCGGGGCGTCGACCCGCACCAGGCCCGGCCCCTCGATGAGCGTGCCATCCCACCACGAGTACGAACGCGCGAACGGCGTGTAGAGCCAGCGCTCGCGCGCGCCCTCGTCGATGACCGGCGCGGCCAGGAGCTGCTCCCCGATCACGTAGGTCGCCACGTCGGCCCAAGCGTCGGGCGCGTCGAGGACGGCACCCACGGGCACGGCCACCGGCGTGCCATCGGCGGCGGCGCGCGCGAGCCAGGTCTGCCACTGCGGCCATAGGTCCATGTGCAGGCGCACGGCCGTGGCGAAGTCGTCGATGACGCCCACTAGCTCCTCGTCCCACGGCGCCTGATTACCGCCGCCGCCCACCTGCATGATGGTGGAGAGCGCGCCCGCCTGCGCCCAGCGCAACCACGCCTCGGTGCTGGGCATGCCGCCACGGTAGCCGCCCACGTCGGAGCCATAGAGCGGGTAACCGCTCATCTGCAGCGACAAGAAGCCGGCCACCGCCGCCGGCAGGCCGCCCACGGCCAGCTCGCCGTCGATCTCTTGCCCCGCGCGCTCGAAGCCCGAGTCGAGGTCGCCGGGCCAGATGGCGACGCCGTTCTGCTGGTCGTAGATGCCGCCGGTGCGCGTGATGATGAACGCGTCGTCGCCGTGGGTGGCGCGCAGCGCGTCCAGGTAGCACTCGTGGTAGAGGCGCGCGTAGCGCACGTGCTGCACCGCCGTGCTGCTGCCGTCGGCAAAGCGCGGCACCGTGTTGGCGACCTGCCCCAGGAAGTCGGCGCGCATGGTCTCGCCGTAGTCGAGCTTGAAGCCGCGCACGCCGCGCGCCAGCAGGGGCGCCATCTGCTCTTGGAAGGCGCTGCACGCTTCGTCGTTCGTGAAATCGACGAATGCACCGGCGCCGCGCCCCCAGGGGAAGACGAAGGGATCGCCGTCGTCGTCGGTGACCAGGAAGCCGGCGGCGGCGAAGGCGTCGAACATGGCGCGCGAGCCGTAGGCCGGCATGCCGTAGGCCTGACCGGAGTCGTCGGAGCTGTTCACGTGCTCGGTCGCCCAGGTGAGCACGCGCAAGCCTTGCGCCTCCACTTCGGCCAGCGCGGCGTCGATACCTGGTAACTGCCCCTCGTTGACGACGAAGGTGTTGTAGCCGGTCTGCCAGGGCGCATCGATCCACACCGTGGAGAAGGGCAAGCCACGCGCGCGCAGCTCGGCCACGTCGTCGAGCAACATGTCGGTGCCCGAGCGCGCCACATTGCCCTCGGCGTCCAGCGTCACCTCGAGCACGTTGCGCCACTGCATGGGCGCCAAAGCCCACAAGGGCGGCGGCGGCGGCAAGCCCATGCGTCGGGCGTGCGCGGCCACGTTGTCGACGATGCTGCCGCCGCGCACGCGCAAGGGCAGCGAGGTGCCGTGGAGGCGCGCCACCATCGCACCAGGCACGCTCACGCCCACGTCGAAGGCGCCCACGCGCTCGCTCTCGACCAAGAGCCCCAGCCCGTAGGACGAGGCGTAAAAGGGCACGGGGGCGTGCGCCTCGTTGGTCGACGACGCGAAGGGCCCTGGCGCCTCGAACACCAGCGGCACCACCTTGCCGCGCAGGTCGGGCCCGTCAAAGCGCTCGCCGCCGCCCACCGCGTGCTCGTCGTCAGCCAGGGCGAAGCAGGTGGCCACGTAGGCCACGTTCAGCTCGTCCTCGTTCACCTGCACGTCGACATCGACGAAGCCCTCGGCCCCCGCCTGGATCACGACGGTGGCGGTGCGCACCCGTCCGCCGTCGCCGCGCAGGGTCACCTCGAGGGTCAGGGGCTCCTCGGCAAGCACCTTCGCCTCCGCCGAGCGCAGCCACAGCTCGTCGCCACGGGGCTCGGTGGGTCGGTGCCAGGCGTCGATGTCGTCGTCGGCGCGCAGCGCCATTGCCAAGGGCGCGCACGCCGGGTCGTCCCAGGCGGTGGCGCCCCCTTGCCCCGCGTTGTCCTGCGCCGTGAGCCGGAAGCGATCGAGCTCGACGAGCACGGTGGTCTGGCCGCTCGTCACGGTGCGCAGGTCGACCTCGCCAGCATCGCACTGGTCAGTCTGACAGGCCCACGCGAGCGCGAGCGGGACGAGGAGCGATCGACGCCACATGCGCGCCGTGTAGCGGGTCGCGCGGCAGCGCAAAAGCCGCCTCAGCGGCGCGCGACGTCGAGCAAGATGACGGCCGCGCTCGCCACCAAGATGCCGTCGAGCACCAGCGCGAACATGCGCGTGGGCACGGTGCGCAACAGGCGGGGCGCCACCGCCACCCCGAGCGCCGCCACGGCCGACAACAACAGCGCCAGCGGCCAGCGCTCCAGGGGCAGGGTACCGTTGCCCACGTAGGCGGGGATCTTCACGAGCTGCAAGAGGATGGCGAAGAGCGCCACAGTGGCAACGAAACGCTCGTGCTCGAGGCCCCAGCCGCGTAGGCCGATGGCCGTGGGCGGCCCCGCGGCGCCGCACAAGCCGCTGACGGCGCCGGTGACGGCCCCCCACCACAAAAGGCCGGTGTCGCTCATGCGCATGCGTCGATCGAGGCCGCGCTCGACGACGACGGAGATGACGATGAGCGCCGCCACGCCGATCAAGATCCATCGATCGTCGAGGCGCGCGGCCCACAGCGCCCCGACGAACGCCGCCGGCAGCGCCAGCGCGGAGACCAGCACGGTGCCACGGCGATCGATGCTCTTGCGAAACACGATGGCCTTCAGCACGTTGTTGAAGAGCATCACGGGCGCTGACAGCGCCACCGCGTGGGCGGCGGGCATGCGCTGCGCCAGCAGAGGGATGAGCAAGAGCGCGCCGCCCACGCCGAAGGTCGACGACACGACGAAGCCCACCCACCCCACCACCACCACGAGGATGAGGCAGGGCAGATCGAGCCCGAAGATGGCGCTGATGGTCACGGCTAGGGGAAGTCCACCTCGAGCACGTACTGGTCAATGGTGGAGTCCTCGTCGCACTCCCATACCGCGACGTAGTAGGTGGTCATGGGCGGGATGGTCACCGTCACGCGGGAGCACACGTCGGCGCAGTTGCCCACGATGTCGTCGCTGTTCTCGACCACGGCGCCAGCGGCGTCGAGCGTCTCCATGACCGTGTCCATCTGTAGCCGACCGTCGCACGAGCACGGCAGTGACAGGCGCGTGTGCGTCTGCAGCTCGACGTCCACGGGCGAGGTGGCGGTGTTGCGGATGCCGAACACGTCCTCGTCGCCGCGCGGGCTGATGGACGCCAGGATGCGCGCATCGGCCGTGATGGGGCTGACGGCCGCGTCCGCCAGCGTCGTGCCGCCGCGGTCGTCGCCGCCGCTGCAGCCCCCGTTGTGATTGGGCGTCCCGTCATCGTTGGGCTCGACCTCTTCCGTGTCGAAGTTGAACCGGCAGTCGCCGCCGCAGATGTCGCCGTCGACGCCGTTGCCGTCGTCGCACTCTTCCCAGCGCTGCGCGAGCACGTGGTCACCGCAGCTCCGTGGCACCACCTGCGCGCTCAACAGGTAGGGGCCAGGAGGGTTGAAGCTGTCGACAACCACGGCGATCGCCTCGCCGGCGGCGAGGTCGAGGGACATCTCCTCATCCTCACCCGCGTCGCCCCAGTCCTTGCAATCGAGCTCGCTCCCCGGGTTTGCGCACACGCTGCGCGCGATGAGGGCCGGGTCGAGACCCGGGCCCACGTCGACAGCGAGCAGCAGCGTCTGATCACCGGTGGCTTGGTAGCGCCACGCCACGTCGGCCCCGGCGCTCATGGAGCAACTCCCGTCGATGTCGTCGGTGGCGCCGACGGTGGTGCCCAGGTAGCTCCCCTCGCCTGCGATGGCGAAGGGCAACGCGCAGCTACCGTCCGGCGCGGGCTCGCCCTCGCCTTCACCCTCGCCTTCACCCTCGCCTTCACCTTCGCCTTCACCCTCGCCTTCACCCTCGCCCTCACCCTCACCCTCACCCTCGCCCTCGCCCTCGCCTTCGCCTTCACCCTCGCCCTCACCCTCGCCTTCGCCTTCACCCTCGCCCTCGCCCTCGCCTTCACCCTCGCCCTCCGAGGGGCCAGCGTCAGGACCGGCCGGCGCCAGCTCGCAGGTCCCGTCCACGCATGTGTAGCCGGCGATGCATGCGTGGTCCTCGTCGCAGCGCTTGCCCTCGAGCGCTGGGTCGACCACGCACGCGAGCGTGGCCGCCAGCATGAGGAGCAGGGCCCATCGCATCACGCAGAGTCTACGTGGTCGGCCGCCGGCGCGCCCGTTCGCCACCGCACCGTCTCAGGGCTCGGTCAAGAACGCCCAGCGCTCCTCGATCCACGCGCGCGTGTAGGCCACCTCGCCGTCGAAGTCCTGCAGGTCGCCGCGCGGGTAATACGCGGCGTAATCGGCGCCCCACACGGCTTGGTCTTTGCGCGCGCTCGGCTCCACGTCGGCCACCATGGCGTCGAAGAGCACCAGTACGTTGGTGAGCGAGAGCGGCCCCGCCAGCGCCTCCTCAGCGACGGCGCGCAGCATCGGCCCATGCTCGGGCGACGCCAGCAAGCGCTCCCACAGCTGGTTGGTGTCGATAGGCCAGCCCGTGTCGACGGGCGTGGCGGGGTCGGTGCGCGAGGTCTCCCATGCCTGGCCGAAGGAGTGGTTGAAGTCCCAGGGCGCGTAGCGAAAGGGCGCGCTGGCGTGCTCTTTGTAGAGGTAGGCGTTCTTGCCGTACGAGTCGGCGCCGACGACGCTGGTGGCGAACACCCACCACGCCGCGAGATCGCTCACGGAGACGCGGCTGCCGATCTGCGCGTCGAAAGTGGCTTCGTCGGCGTCGGTGGTGAAGGCCACCAGCGCTACCAGGTCGTCCCACTGGCCCACGGGCAGGTCGGGCTCGTCGCGCAGCTCCCAACCGTCGCCCAGGAAGCTCTTGTCGCCGCTGCCGCGAGGGAAGCGCTCGCGCCGAAAGTTCGCGTTGTGGTTGACCGACTTGTAGAGGTTGCCGCCGTCGCCCTGGCCGAGCGTCTCTTCGAACAAGTCCCGATCGACGTGGTCGGCCAGCGTGTACAAACCGAAGTAGCTGCCACCGACGTAGAGCACGGCGCTGGTGGCGGCGAGGGTGGTGTGCGGCGCGCCGCCGTCGGTGCGATCGTAGAGCTGGTAAGCCAGGCGCTGGCGCACGTAGCTGTTGTCATCGAAGGTCGAGATCAAGACGATCTTCTTGCGCTCGACGAAGCCGCGCGCGGGCAGCTGGTAGCGGTCGTCCTTGTCGAGGCGCACCGTGAAGCTGCGCTTGGGGTAGCCGAGCGACGAGGCGCCGCGCAGCTTGGCCTCGGTGCCGCTGTACTGGTGGCCGCCGGCAATGACCGTGACGGCCTCGTACTCCTCGGCGGCGGGCTCGTGGGAGAGGAAGATCACCGGTAGGCCGTGCTCCTCGGGGTAGCGCAGCGGATCGACGGGCGGCACGTTGTCGACCTCGAGCGAGGCGTCGGCCACCGCCAGGTGCACGGTGCCAGTCTCGCCCAGGTCGGGCACCGTGACCTCGACGTCGAGCGCCTGGGCGTCGTCGAGGTCGGTGGGCCACACGAGGTGCACGCCGCCCGGGTGCGGCGCAGCCGTGGCGCCGTCTGGCAAGGCGCCGAGCACCAGGCTCACGTCGGCGCGGCCGGTGGCACACGCGACCTCGACGTCGATGGTCTCACCCTCGGTCACCGACGACGCGCCGGTGGCGCGCGGCACGCACGGCTGCGCCGGCGGGCCCGCGTCGGCGTCGCTGCCCGCGTCCCGTGGAGTGTCGACGCCCGCGTCGCGCGGCGTGTGTACGCCGCCGTCCGCCGTGGCGTTGGGATCGACAGGGCAAGCGACACTCATGGCCGCCACCAGCGCGGCCAGCGCGGCCACGAGGCGAGGATGCTGGAGCGCGCGGCGCGGCACCGTGGGCATGCCGCATGGTAGCGCGTCCGGCGCCCCGCTTCAGAGCGCGTGGCCCCGCAGGGCGAAGGCACCGTGGCCGCTCAGCGTGATCCGCTCGCCGGCCTGCAGCTGGCGCGTCGCGACGGCGCCGCTGACGGGCTCGATGACGTCGACGCTCATGGCGAAGCGCGCCTCCAGCTCGGCGGCGCCCTTGACGCCGATGACGCTGACCAGGAACTCGCCACCAGCGCGCGCCGCGTAGGCGCGCACCACGCCCGCCACCGCGCCGTCCTCGTCGGTCCAGGTGCTGTTGGGCACGCGAGTGCCGTCTGCCAGCGTGGCGAAGATGAGGAAGGGGTGCGCCTCTGCTTGGTAGTGGTTCCATTGCTGCCAACCGGTCACGTCGGGGGGCACGATGTCTTTGACGTGCGTGAAGGCGTCGACGCCGGCCATGGTGAACAGGTCGACGTCGCCGCGCACACCGGCGCGCGAGTGGAACACGTAGAGCGGGATGTTCGCCACGTAGGTGGTGATGGCTGCTGCCGCCAGGCGCTCGGGGTCTTCGTCGCTGGCCACGGACGCGCCGGGTCCGATGGGCTCGTTGTTCGACGCCACGATGCCAAGGGAGAAGCCGCAGCCGCCCTCGCGGTACAGGCCCCAGGGTTGGCGCACCGGACGCCAGCCCTCCTCGGCCGGGTTGCGATCGAAGTGCACGGTAGCCAGGTCGGCGACCTCGCCCTCGTAGTAATCGCGCAGCCCCTCGCAGTCGGCGCTGGCGGGCGCCGACGCCGCCACCAGGATGTCGGTGCGATCGCGCAGGTAGCGCGTCAGGCGGCGCAGCCGATCCGTGCCCTCGTCACCCTCGAAGCCCACGTGCCAGCTCTCGTTGCCGGTCTCGAAGTGCAAGATCTTGTGCTCACGCCCCACGCTCATGGCGAGGAAGCGATCGATGAGCGCCTGCTGTTCGCCCTCGGTGGGCGCGGTCTCGGTGCCGCCGAAGATCGTCCACTCTACGCGCAGGCCGTACACGTCGTAGGCGAGGTCGGTGAGCCCGGCGATAGCGTCGTCGAAGCCGGGCGCGCTCGGATCGATCTCGCGCCCCTCCCAGTAGTCGTCGCCGCGCGTGGGGTCGCCCACGGTGCCGAGCGCGCGGATGTAGTCGAAGCCGTGCTCGGCCAAGAAGGCCAGGTTCTGCTCGAGGCGCGCGCGATCGTGCTGGTAGCCCCACGCCGCCCACATCATGGTGGCGCCCAGGCCCACGAAGGGCCCCTCGTCGTCCTCGAGCACGTGGCCATGCGCGCGCACCAGGCCGGCGCGGGCGTGGTGCGGCTCGCACTGGACGACAATGTCGCGCACGACGCTGTCGCCGAACCAGCGCACCAGCTCGTGCACCATGCGCCAGTCGGAGCTGTAGCTCCCCGCCGTCGACGGCGCGCGCAAGGTGATGCTGAAGCTGTAGTCGGCGCCCGGCGCCACCTCGACGTCGTCGGGCAGGTAGATGCGCGCGTCGGGAGCGTGGAAGGGATCACTGTCGTCGACGCCGCCCAAGCGGTGCGAGGCGCGCGTCCACGTTGCCGTGCCAGCGTTTTGCACCACCACGGTGGCCACGGCCTCGGCGTTGCACGCGAGCGTCGCGGGGAACTCCGCGCTGACGATGCGCGCGCAGTCCTCCTCATCGGCGCAGCCACGGGGCTCGCCCTCGCCTTCTCCCTCGCCGGGCTCGCCTTCGCCTTCGCCGGGCTCGCCTTCGCCTTCACCGGGCTCGCCTTCGCCTTCACCTTCGGCCGCGGGGTCGCCTTCGCCCTCACCGATTGCTGCATTGTCGTCGTTGATGGGCGCGCCTTGCGGGCACGCCGCGCCAAGCCCGAGCAGCAGCCCGGGTACGAGAGCGAGGGAACGCATGTGTCTACTCCTTGATGCTCAGGGCAGCTCTTTCGACGTGTACCCAAGGATCCGTCGCGCGATGACCAGGCGCTGCACCTGCCCCGTACCCTCGAAGATGTCGAACACCTTTGAGTCGCGCAGCCACATCTCGAGCGGGTGCGCGCGCGTCAGCGCCGCGGGGCCGAGCAGCTCGACGCACGTGGCGCACACGTCGACGACGACGCGGCCAGCCTTGGCCTTGGCCATGGAGGCCTCGAGCGCGTTTGGCTGCTTCTGATCGAGCAGGTACGCAGCGCGCCGCGCCAACAAGCGCGCGGCCTCGATCTGCGCGTCCATCGCCTGCACCGCGTCCTGCAACGCGGAGAGGTGCGCACGCGAGCGGCCGTAGCCGAGGTGGAAGCCGCCCGACTCGCTCTCGAGCACCTGCACCGTGTGCTCGAGCGCGGCGCGCGCGATGCCCACGGCCATGGCGGCCACGCCCGGACGCGTGAGATCAAAGGTCGCCATGGCGCCCTTGAAGCCCTTCTTCTCCGCCGAGGGGTTCTCCTCGCCGAGCAGGTTGGCGCGCGGGATGCGGCAGTCTTGGAACACCAGCTCCGCCGTCTCGCTGGCGCGGATACCCATCTTGTGCTCGAGCCGCCCGATGCTGAAGCCCGGCGTGCCCTTCTCCACGATGAAGGCGCGGATGCCGTCTTTGCCCTTGCTCTTGTCGACGGTGGCCCACACCACCACCACGTCGGCGCAGGCGCCGTTGGTGGCGAAGATCTTGGTGCCGTTGAGCAGCCAATGGTCGCCGTCCTGCACGGCCGTGGTCTCGATGGCGCTGACGTCGCTGCCGGCGTTCGACTCGGTGAGCGCCATGGCGCCGAAGCGCACGCTGCCGTCCTCGTAGCGCTTGAGCCACTGCTCCTTCTGCGCCGGCGTGCCCGAGGCCTGGATGGCGGCGCCGCCGAGGCCGGGGCCCGGGCGCGACAACAGGATGCTGGCAGCACCCCACGACAGCTCCTCGGCGCGCAGGATGGAGGTCAGCGCCTTGGCCGCCGGCGAGCCGTCGCCGGTGCCGTCGACGGCGCTGCCGGAGCGGTAGCCCATGCCGCCCGACTGCAGCTGATGAAGCGCCTCGATGGCGCCTTGGGGCCGCTCGTGCTCATGGGCGTCGGCGATGATGCTCGCGGGCCGCATGGCGTTCTCCGCGAAGGTGTGCAGGAAGGCGAGGATGTTCGCTTCCTTTTCGGTGGGATCGAAGTCGAGCGCGTGCGTCGTCATGGGTGCACCTCAGACCATGAACCAACCTGGCGTGGCCGCCAGGGTGCGGGAGTTACGGAAGAAGAGCTCGGCCAGGTGATCGCGGATGACGCCGTGGCCACCCAAGATCTGCACGCATGCGTCCGACACACGGAACGCGAGCTCGGCCCCGAAGCGCGCCGCGCGCGAGGCCTCGGCGAGCGCGCTCTCGCCTTTGGGGTGGTCGCGATCGATCTTCCACGCGGCCTTCCACGTGAGCCAGCGCAGCGCCTCCACGTCCATGGCGCCCTCGGCGAGCATGAAGGCGATGGACTGGTTCTGCGCGATGGCGCGCCCGAAGGCCTTGCGCTCGCGCGCGTAGTCGACGGCGTACTCCACGGCGGCGCGCGCCACACCGAGCGACGCGGCGGCGCTGCCCACCAAGGCGCGCTCGAGGAGCTGGCCGTGGGCGATGCCGGCCTTGTGCGCCAGCGGGCGCGCGTTGGCCTCGTCGAGCGTGAGATCGACCAGCGGCACCGCGCGCGGCCCGATGACCTCGCAGCGCTGGCCGCGCGACAACCCCGAGACGTTCTTGCCCAAAAGCAGGTAGGGCTCGAAGGACGCGGCCTCGTCGTCGCCGCGGGCGCGCGCCGCCACGACGGTGAGCTCGGCTATGTCGCCCCGGGGCACCAAGGTCTTGGTGCCGCTCAGCACCGGGCCCTGCGCCGTGAGCGACGAGCGCGTGCGCATGGCGCGCAGGTCGTAGCTGCGGCTCGACTCCACCCACGCGCCGGTCGCCTTGGGCAAGGTGGCGCTGCCGAGCATGCCGGGCAGCACCTCGCGCTTGAGCCCCTCGTGGCCAACGAGCGCCAGCGGCACCGCCACGTGCAAGGGCGACAGGGCAGCCAACGCGAAGCCGAGGTCGGCCCACGCGAGCTCTTCGAGCACCAAGGTGTTCGACAGCGCCGATGGCGTGGCGTCGTCGCGCTCGGCGGCGCCTCCGTACGAGGGCCCAATGCCCAAGGTGGCGAAGCCGAGCTGCCAGGCCTGATCGAGCGCGGCGCCCTCGAGCGCGCCCTGCTCCTCCCAGGTGCGCGCGTGCGGCCGCACCTGCTCCTTGGCGAAGGCCCGCACGGTGTCTTTGAGGAGCGCGCGCTCCTCGTCGAGCTGAAGCTGCATGGTTTCTTCCTTGGTTGCAGGTGTTTCCTCTAGGAAACACCCGAGTATCTTCGGGGACCGGATCAGGCCGCCGGGGGCGGGCCGCCGACGCGCTGCTTGGTGAAGGCCGGCACCGGTGTCACCACGTAGAAGATGCGGCTTGGGCCCTCGGCGGCGTTCTCCCAGCGGTGCGGGATGGTGGCCTTCAGGTGCAAGACCTCGCCAGGCTCGAGCAGCACGTGCTCGCCGTCGATCTCGAAGCGGATGCGCCCCTCGAGCACGAAGTAGAGCTTCTCGCCGGGGTGCGAGAGCGGCGCCCGCGCCGGCGTGCCGCCCTCGTCGACGACGTAGAAGCCGGCCTCGAGCTGCCGATCGGGCCAGGGCCCCACGGTGCGCTCGATGGACAGGGGCAGCTCGGCGAAGCGGAAGTCTTGCCGGTCCTCGCGCTTGAACACCGCGTAACCGCTCCGCTGACGTGGGCCCTGGTGCTCGAGCAGGGTGGCGATGGGCTGCTTGAGCGCGCGCGCCAGCTTGAGCAGCACCGTCACCGAGGGCACCATGCGGTCCTTCTCGATCTTGAAGATGGTCGCGGAGGAAACGCCCGCCTCGCGCGCCAGGCGCTGGATGGACCAGCCGGCCTGCTCGCGCAGGCGCTTGACGGTCTCGCCCAGGCGCACGTCGCCGGTGTCCGCGTCCTTCATCAAAAGCTCCCGCTCCGCGCCTTCGTCGTCGTCGATGCGGGCGAGCATGGCGTCCATGCCCGGCACCGGATCGATGCGTGCTGTTTGCTCGTGAGCCTCGGCCATGCTTCCCCTCCGCGCAAGGATCTCGTTTTCGAGAAACGTCGGCGTTTCCTATCGGCAGTCGCGGCGCCTTTGTCAACACCTGATCCCGGTGCTAGCCGCGCCCCCTATGGAAGAGGGACGCGGCGACTTCATCGGCGGCAGCTTCCGACGCGTGCGCGCGTCGGGCATCGATCTGGAGAGCCGGGACCCGGCGCGCGAGTTCGCGCCGGTGTTCCGCGTGACGACCAGCGTGGCCCACGTGGACCAGGCGGTGGAGGCGGCGCGCAAGGCGCAGGCCGCGTGGCACAGCCTGGAACTCGAGGGGCGCAAGCGGCACCTGCTCTCGCTGCGTGCGGCCTTCGACGAGGCCGGCGAGCGCATCGCCAAGGCCATCACCCGTGAGATGGGCAAGCCGCTGCGCGAGTCCACGGCCGAGGCCAAGAGCCTGGGCGAGCGCATCCCGCTCATCCTCGAGGATGGGCTGCGCCGCATCGCCCCGCTCAAGCCCGAGGGGGTCGCCGGCGAGGCGCGCGCGCACCCGCAGGGCGTGCTCTCGGTGATCGGGCCCTACAACTACCCCGCACACCTGGTGAACACCCACGTCATCCCCGCCCTCGCCACCGGCAACACCGTGGTGATCAAGCCGAGCGAGGTGACGCCGCTGGTGGGCGAGCTGTACGCCCAGTGCTTCGAGCGCGCCGGCCTGCCCCCAGGCGTGGTCAACCTGGTGCAGGGCGGCGGCGACGTGGGCCGCGCGCTGGTGGCGCACCCGGGCACCGACGGCGTGTTGTTCACGGGCTCGTGGGCCACCGGCCGCGCCATCGCCGCTGCCTGCCTCGATCAGCCGCACAAGGTGGTCGCCCTCGAGATGGGCGGCAAGAACGTCGCCGTGGTGCTCGACGACGCCGACCTGCCGCAAGCGCTGGGCGCCGTGCTGCAGGGCGCCTTCCTCACCGCCGGCCAGCGCTGCACGGCCACCAGCCGGCTCTTGGTGTGCAAGCGCGTGGCCGAGCGCTTCCTCGACGCGCTGGTGGCCGCCGCGCGCGAGCTGCGCCCCGGCGACCCCCTGGACCCCGCCACCGCGTTTGGTCCGCTGGCCACGCGCGAGGCGCTCGATCGCTTCGTGCGCATGCGCGCCGCCGCCGCGGACGCCGGCTGCGAGCAACTGCTCGCGGGCAGCGTGCTGCCGGGCGGCGCCTTCGTGACGCCGTCGATCCACCTCATCCCCGAGGGACGCACCGAGGTCACCGGCTACCTCGACGAAGAGCTGTTCGGGCCCGACCTCGCCGTGGAGATCGTGGACGATCTCGACGAGGCCATCGCGCGCACCAACGCGCTGCCCTATGGCTTGGCCAACGCCATTTTCACCGTCGATCCGCAGAAGATGGAGCGCTTCTACGAGCACACGCGCTCGGGCTGCCTCAACTGGAACCGCTCCACCAACAACGCCAGCGGACGCCTGCCCTTCGGCGGCGTGGGCACGAGCGGCAATCAGCGCCCCGCCGGCATCGACGCCGTGCGCTCCACCACCTACCAGGTGGCGGTGTTGCGCGGCGAGTTCGGCGACACACCGCTCGAGCCCGCCTTCGCGGCCGCCTTCCACGCCGGCGACGAGCGCCTCAAGATGGCCTTCGATCGCCTGACCCTGCGCCACCAGCTCGAGGGCATGCTCGAGCGCTACCGCATCTACGTCGACGACGTGCGCGGCCCCGAGCTGCTGATCCCGCTCGAGCAGCTCACCGACCTCACCATCGACGACAACCTGCTCGAGCCCGAGGACCTGGTGCGTCACCTGGCGCCCTACGCGTCCATCGAAGAGCCGCACCTGGTGCTGTTGGTCCCCGACGTCGACAACGACGACGACGCCGGGCGCGTCGTCACGGTGCTGCGCGCCTTCCTCGACACCATGGCGCGAGAGAACCCGGTGCACATGCTGCGCCTGTTGCCAAAGACCACGCGGCGCCCGCCCGGCGGCAAGCTGCCGCGCTCCGAGGCCCTGCTGCGGCGTCTGTACCGCGGCGACTTCGTGCCGCGCGAGAAGAAGGAGCCCGTGCTCGATCTCGGTTGGTGCGATGGCCCCTACATGGCCTCCATCGACGACGACGCGCTCATCATCCTCGACGCTGCCTCGCAGATCGCCAGCATCGGCCTCGGCTTCTCGGCGGGCCGCTTCCGCGCCGCCCTCGACAACGGCGACCTGGGCGAGCTGCTGGTCGCCAACCCCGACACCGAGGCCATCGGCGCCGACCGCGCTGCCGTCGACGACTTCAGCCGCTTCTTGCTCAAGCACAGCTGGCCGGGCATGCGCTACACCTCGTTCACGTCGTCGGGCGCGGAGGCGAACGAGAAGGCCTTCGATCTGTGCCGCCTGCACGGCCCTGGCGGTCGGCGCGTCATCTGCTTCGAGGGCAGCTTCCACGGGCGCACGCTGATGGCGCTGCATGCCACGCACAACCCCGCCAAGCGCGCGCCCTTCGAGCTCAAGGGCTACGAGGCGGTGTTCGTGCCCTTCCCGAAGTGGAGCGATCCGCGCGAGGAGCCGCCGGTGGAGGACGCGTGGATCACCGCGTGGGCCACCGGACAGACCCCCGGCGACGACGGCGATCCGCTGGTGCAGGCCGAGGTCGAAGCGCTGATGGCGGTGCGCAACGAGATCAAGAAGGGCGACGTGTGCTGCGTCATCGCCGAGCCCATGCAGGGCGAGGGCGGCGACAACTACGGCACCGCGCGCTTCTTCAACGGCCTGCGCGCGCTCACGCGCGGCTTCTCGGTGCCCCTGGTGTTCGACGAGGTGCAGACCGGCTTTGGCCTGGGCGGCCCCTTCTGGTGGCACGCCGCCTTCTCGCTGCGCAATCAACGTGGTCAGCCCGACGGCCCCGACTGCGTGAGCTCGGCCAAGAAGGCGCAGCTCGGCGTGTGCCTGTCGGTGTGGGCCGATCCGCGGCCGGCGCCCTGCCACGCCGTGCAGCTCCGCCGCGGCCTGGCCCACGGCGAGGGCATCGCCCAGACCAGCGCGCTGCAGATGCAGACCGAGATCCAAGAGCGGTTGTGGACCCTCGCCGTCGACTACCCGGCGTTGGTGATGAACCCGCGCAACGTGGGCTGGGCCTTCGCCTTCGACCTGCCGAGCGCGCACCTGGCCAACCAGCTCATCAACCAGCGCTTCTATCGCGGCTTCATGGCGTACTTGGCGGGCGACAAGACGGTGCGCTTCCGCCTGAACATCTCGTGGACCATCCGCGAGCTCGAGATGCTGTTCGCCGGGCTGCGCGAGGCGCTCAACGCCATCGTCGCCAAGGCGCGCGGCCTCGACCCCGCCAAGCAGCGCGAGGCCATGGAGCAGTACAAGGCGCCACCGTGGGAAGACGGCTCTGCGCGCTCCTCGGAGCCGGCGCGCACCACCGGCGGCACCTTTGGCCTCCATTACGACACGCTCTCCGAGGATCCGCCTGCGCTCTTGCGCTGGATGATCAACCTGCCGCGCGGGCCGCTCGAGAAGGTGTGCGATCGGGTGCTCTCGATGGAGGGCCAGTTCGATGACGGCGCGGTCGAGGCTGCGTTGGTGCGCGCCACGAGCCAGGAGCGCGCCTGGGCCTTCCCGTCGAAGGTCCTCGAGCGGATGCGGCACCTGTCGACGGAGATCGATCGCGCGCCCGATCCGCGCGCCGCCTACGACCAGCTCACCGGCTCCTTCGGCATGGAGCCCACCCGTCTGCTGGCAGAGGTGCTGGGCGCACGTGTCGTGGTGCTCGATCCGCGTGAATGGTCCGACTACGCCGACAAGATCGTCGACATCGAGAACGCCACCTACGAAGACGGCCGGCGCGACAGCGAAGAGGATCTCAAGCGTATGGTCACCGGCGACGGTGGCATGGGCGTGATGCTGGTGCGCTACACCGACGTGGGCGAGCGCGTGCTCGGCTATGCGTTCGGCGGCCCGGTGGAGCACTACAAGAGCGACGGCCCACGCGACGACACCATGAACGGCAGCCACAACACCTTCTACTCGGCCAACATCACGGTGGCCCCAGGCGCGCGCGGCACCGGCCTCGGCCAGCGCCTCAAGAGCGCGCAGGTGCGCCACGTCGCCGCCATGAAGGGCAAGAGCGGCGCGCCGCGCTACCTGTTCATGAGCGGCCGCAACCGCCTGCACTTCACGCGCGACATGGCGGCCATCAATCGCTTGTTCGGCGCCTACGTCGTCGAGCACTACCGACGCGATCAGTACGGTGACCGCAGCGGCCAGGCGCTCTACTACCGCATCCCCCTGCAACACCCGTCGTGCCCCACGGCGCTGCCCGAAGAGCCGGTGGCGGTGGGCGAGCGCCACCTCGATTGGTCGAGCAGCGTGCAGGCGCCGCTCGGTGCGCGCCACCCGCGCATGGTGCGCGCGCTCTTCGACGGCGAATTCACCGGCGCCGTGGGCACCAAGCTCACGCTGTCGAACTGGGTGACGCCCGACGTGGTGCGCTACGTCGAGCTGTTGATGCACCTCGGCCCCAAGGGCCTGCCTCACGTGTATTTCACCTCCGGCCGGGACGAGATGCTCGACAAGGCCATTCGCTGCCTGCGCGTCAAGCGGCCCCAGGCCGACATCGTGCTCGGCCTCGAGCGGCAGTACCTCGGCAACACCACCGCCGCGGCGCGCTCGCTCACCGATCCCTCGGGTGAGCAGCAACCCTTCGCGTGGTTCGATTGGCCGCGCGTGCCCCACCCCGGAGAGGTGGGCACCGACGCGTCGGTGGGCGCCATCATGGCCGCCCTCAACCGCTACGGCTCCGAGCGCTTCTTGGCCATCGTGGTCGAGCTCATGGGCGAGAAGAGCGGCCTCACCTTGCCCGACGACTTCCAAAGCGCGCTGGCCGCCCTGCACGCCGACACGGGCATCCCCATCGTCGCCGTCGAGACCGCCAGCGCGCTCGGGCGCCTTGGGCCCAACCTGTGGGCCTCCGACGGCGAGCCGCTCAACCCAAACCTGGTGCTCTGGTACTCGGGCGCGCAGCTCGGCCACGTGTTCGTCGACGACAAACACTACGTCGGCAAGCCCTTGACGCTCATCTCCACCTGGGACGGCGACGAGCTGTCGATCTTGCGCACCTACCATCACCTGTTGGAGGCGCGCGCGCTCTTGAAGGACGGACACGGCGCTGCCTTCCATCGGCGCCTCGACGAGATGCGCCTGCCCGGACGGCGCCTGGGCGCCGGCTTGTGGCAGGTGCTCGACCTCGGCGACGTGCTCAAGGCCGACGCGCTGAAGAAGGGCGCGTTCCGCCGTGGCTTGCGCCTCGGCCGTGGCTTGCCGGGCCGCGTGGTGCTGGCGCCTCCGCTGTGCGTCAGCGATGACGACGTGCAGGCGGGCCTGGCGCGGCTCGAGCAGGCGGTGCGCGAAGTGTTGTAGCGGACGCGCGTCCTTACCCGCGCGCCTGCGCCACGTACCACGGCAACGCCTCGGCCAGCCCCGCCTGAACGTCGTGCGTCGGCACGTAGCCGAGGGCCGCGCGTGCGCTCGTGATGTCGGCGAGCGAGTGGCGCACGTCGCCCGCACGGAAGGGGCCGAAGCTCGGCTGCGCCGCGGCGATGTCTCGCCGCTCGCGCGCCAGCCCATCGCGCAACATGCCGAAGAGCTCGAGCAGCGTGGTGCGCGCGCCGAACGCGACGTTGTACGCCTCGCCCGTGGCCGAGGCGGGGGCCAGCGCCGCCAGCAGGTTCGCCTGCACGGCGTTGTGCACAGAGCAGAAGTCGCGGCTGGTCTCGCCGTCGCCGTTGATGACGCAGGGCTCGCCGCCCAAGAGCGCGGCCACCCACTTCGGGATCACGGCCGCATAGGGGCCGTTCGGATCCTGCCGCGGGCCGAACACGTTGAAGTAGCGCAGGCCCACGGTCTCGATGCCGAAGCCCAACTGGTACACGCGCGCATATACCTCGTTGATGAGCTTGCTGGCGGCGTAGGGCGACAGCGGGCGGCCGATGCGCGCCTCCACCTTGGGCAGCTCGGGGTGGTCGCCGTACACCGACGACGACGACGCGTACACGAAGCGCGCGACGCCTGCTTCCTTGGCGGCCAACAGCATCTGCACGAAGCCGTCGACGTTGGCGCGGTGGGTGGCCCGCGGGTCGGCGAGCGAGCGCGGCACGCTGCCGAGCGCGGCCTGGTGCAGCACCACGTCGATGTCGCGACAGGCCTCGGCGCAGGTGGCGTTGTCGGCGACGTCGCCCTCGAGCACGGTCAAGGGGCGCGCCGCGCCGACGCGGCGCTGCACGTCCTCGAGGTTGGCGCGCGATCCGGTGACGAAGTTGTCGAGCACGCGCACCTGCTGCCCGAGGCCGAGCAGGGTCTCCACCAGGTGGCTGCCGATGAAGCCGGCACCGCCCGTCACGAGCCAGCGGCGCGGCTGGCGGCGCAGCTCGGTGTGGACATCGTCGATGCTGGTCATGGGTTCCCGCTCCTCACCTGGACCTTTTGCACGAGCATCGGCGGCGCTACAAGGGACCGCTCGACGCCATGACCGACCTGAGCAGCCTGATCGTCAACCTGGTGTACGTGGTGCCCCCGCTCGCCTTGGTGCTGGTGTGGGGTGGCGCGTGGATCGAGGCACGCAGCTCGCGCCGCGTGGTGACCGCCGCGTGGGCCGCGCTCGCGCTGCTCGCCATGGTCCACTACGCGTGGCCCAACGTGCGCGCCCAGCGCTACTTCAACGGCTACGAGCACTTCCACTACTACCTCGGCACCAAGTACGCGCACGAGCTTGGCTACACCGGCTTGTACGTCGCCACCGTGGCGGCGCTCGACGAGAACGCCGCCGATCGTGGCCGCGGCCCCATCAAGATCGAGCGCGCGCGCAACCTGGAGACCGGCAAGCACGTCTCGCCCGAGCGGCTGCGGCGCATGATCCCCGACGTCAAGGCGCGCTTCACGCCCGAGCGCTGGCAGGAGTATCGCGTCGACGCCGCCTACTTGGCCGAGCGTGCCTCGTGGACCGGCATGGTCAAGGCGCTCGACGACAAGGGCTACAACGCGTCGCCGGCCTGGACCCTGGTGAGCGGCCTGTTCTCGAGCAACGCGTCGGTGCCCAGTGGGCGCGTGGCGCTGCTGCCGTGGATCGACGTGCTCCTGTGGCTGGTCGCCTTCACCGCGCTCGGCCGCACCTACGGCGCGCGCGCGCTGGCGCTCGTGCTGGTCGTGCTCGGCACCCAGCTCGTCACCGATCACGCGCACCTCAAGGCCGCGTTTTTGCGCGTCGACTGGATCGTGTGCCTGCTGCTCGCCCTGGTGGCGCAGCGCAAAGGTCGACCCGCGCTGGCCGGAGCGCTCGTCGGCTACGCGGCCATGATGCGCGTGTTCCCCATCGTGTTCGGCTTCGGCGTGGGCGTGAAGCTCGTCGCCGAGCTGGTGCGCCACCGTCGCGTCGACCGCGCGAGCGTGCTCTTCCTCGTGGGCATGGGCGCGGTCATGGCGATGCTGGTGGCCGCGTCCGCCGGTGTGTACGGCGTCGACTATTGGCGCGAGTTCTTCGACAAGATCGTGCCTCACGCCAGCGCGGTCACGAGCTGGCGCATCGGGTTCCGCTACGTGTTCCTGTTGGTGTTGGGCTTCGACGGCGCGCAGGAGTCCTTCGACACCTACTCGGCGCTGTTCTACCTGATCTGTCTGGCACTGCTGGTGGCGAGCGCCTTCGTCGTCGAGAAGCTCGAGGCCGACGACGCGCTCGCCTTCGGCTTCTTCGCCTTCTACTTGTTGATGGCGCCCACCTACTACTACTACGTGGCGCTGCTCATCCCCACGCTGTGGTTTGCCAAGCACCTGTCCACGCAGTGGGCCAAGGTCGGGCTCACCATCCTTTTTCTCATCGGCATGGCCATGCACAAGCTCATGGCGCTCTACGACCGGGGCTCCGCAGTGTTCGTGCCCATGTCGGTGGCCGTGCTGGTCATCTTCGTCTGGGTCACGCGCGCGCTCTGGCTGGAGCAGCGCCGTGCTCCATCGACGTCGGCGACGACACCGGACCCGCCGGCCGACCCCTCGCCCATCGATCAGAGGTAGAAGCGCATGCCGATGGCGCCGCCCACGCCGAAGGACAGCACCGGGAACACCAGCACGCTGGGTGCGGCCTCGAGGAAGACCTCGAGGGGCGCCTGCGCGAGCGTCAGGCTCACGCCGATGGGCACACGCGCCGCGAACCAGACGCTGCCGTAACCCCAGCCCGAGTACATGATGCCCGGCACCCACGGCGTGCTGAACCGATCGTTGATGATCACCTGAGCGCCGCCGCCGAGGTACCAGGTGAGCGCGAAGGCCTCGCCCGTGGTCAACAGGTGCGGGTGGTAGACGTAGTCGACGTAGATGGTGACGCTGGAGTGGTTGTAGACGAAGCCCGAGAAGACGCCGAGGCCGGCGGCGATGCCTTGATCGGGCTTGAGCATGTACTTGATGGTCAGCGCCACCGGGTAGCCGAGCTCGAGCCCGATGCCGAACTGCCTCCCCTGCGGCGTCGACGCGGCGCCGGCGGCGGCCAGCGTCGTGCCGCTCGAGGACGCGGGGCCGGTGCCGTCCGCCACCGTCATGCCGGTGCCGGCGTCTGCCAAAGGGGCGCCCACCACCGTGGCCACGTCGTCGATGAGACGCGTATCGAGCTGCAAGAGCGCGCTCGGCGCGGGCGCGGTCGCGCCCGCAGCGCCCGACGTCAGTGACACGAGCATCAGTCCCATGGCGTGCACGCGCATGACCCGACCTCCGCACGCGCGTCGATGCGCGCGGCCCTCGCGATGTACCACGGAAGCGCCGCGCGGGGGGTGGTGCTTGCGCTCGACAGCTCGCGCGCGCCGCTTGGCCGTCGCCGCCCCACGCGGTCGCGCTACCCTCGAGGCCGATGAGCCGTCGGAGCAACTCGGCGCAACGTTGCGATGCGTGCCGCTTACCGCGGCCGCTGTGCATGTGCTGCCTGTTGCCGCGCGTCGACGCGCGCACCCAACTCCTGCTCGTGGTCCACCGCGAGGAGGAGCGCAAGCCGACCAACACCGGTCTCTTGGCCGCGCGCTGTCTGCCCCGCGCGCGCGTCGTTGTGATTGGCGACCGCGCGCGCCCGCCACCCGATCCCCTGATCGCTGCCGGCGAGCGCGCGGTGCTGCTCTTTCCGCACGAACACGCAGAGCCGCTGACGCGCTACGCCGATGGCGCGCCGCTGACCCTGGTGGTCCCCGACGGCAGCTGGCGCCAGGCGAGCAAGATCGCGCGGCGCGCGCCTGGGCTCGGCTCGCTGCCGCGCGTGGCCCTGCCCTCGGGCACGGCGAGCGGCTATCGCTTGCGGTCCGAATCGCGCGCGGGTGGCCTGGCCACCCTCGAGGCCATCGCGGCCGCGCTGGCGGCGCTCGAGGGCGATGCCCTGGTGGCACCGCTGCTCGCGGCCTTCCACGCCTTCGTCGACCGCACCCTGTGGCTGCGCGGCGCCCTGCAGGACCACGAGGTGCGCGGCGGCGTCCCCGAGGTGGCGCGGGCGAGCGGGGTGCGCGGCCGCATCCAACCGGCGTCGACGCGCCGCGCCATGCCCCAGCCCTGATCCGCGTGCCCTCGGTCAAGTGCCCGGCGCAACCACACGCCCGCACATCCGACACTCAGGTATGCGTCTGCTAGCGCTCCTCACCCTCGTGCCGCTCGCCGCCCTCGGCTGCGCCGAGGAGACCCTGCTCGAGCTTCCGGATCCGCCGCGCGAGCGCGAGCGCGAGCCCACCGATGAGGTGGACGACGAGCCCGAGCCCGAGACGCCAGCGCCGCCCACCACCTCGGGCGACGAGTGCCAGAACGACGATGACTGTGGCCAGAACGCCGAGTGCGAGGCCGGCACCTGCGTCGGCGTCGGCGTCTTGCAGGTGACGCTCACCTTCGAGGCCGACGCCGACTACGACCTGCACGTCATCACACCGAGCCTCGAGGAGATCTACTTCGGCAACACCGCGGCGGCGGGCGGCCTGCTCGACGTCGATCAGTGCATCATCGACTGCGGCCCCGGCACCCACGTGGAGAACATCTTCTTCAACGACGGCGTCGAGCCGGGCCTGTACCAGGCCTTCGCCATCAACTTCGACGGCCGCTCCGGCGGCGCGTTCCGCATCGCGGTCTCGGGCGCCGCCACCACGCAGCTCGACGGCTCGCTGCCCGCCGAGTCCTACGCGCGCAGCGACGATCTGCTCTGGGCCATCGAGTAGCGGGCGCTACGGCCAGATGCCGCGTGCGCGGTACGTGTCGCGCAAGCGCTCGAGCGCGATGGCATAGCAGGTGGTGCGCATGTCGGTCTTGAGGTCGCGCGCGCGATCGGCCACGGCCTGGTAGCTACGCCGCATGCGACGCTCGAGGCGCATCTGCACCTCCTCGAGCTCCCAGCTCTCGCTGCGCTTGTTCTGCAGCCACTCGTAGTACGACACGATGACGCCGCCGGAGTTGGCGAGGATGTCGGGGACGAGGTCGATGCCCTTGGCGAGCAGCGCCTGTTCGCCCTCGATGTCGGTGGGGCCGTTGGCGCCCTCCACCACCACCTTGCAGGTCATCTCCTTGGCCTCGTCCTTCCCGATCTGCAGCTCCAGCGCCGCGGGCACGAAGATGTCGACCTCGGAGGCGAAGAACTCCTCGCGCGAGATGGCCTTGGCCCCCGGATAGCCGGCCAGGCCGCGCTTCTTCTTCACGTGGTCGGCGAGCTTGTGCGGGTTGAAGCCCTCGGGGTTCTTGAAGTAGCCGGTGTGATCGCCCACCGTCGTCAAGGTGACGCCCAAGCGCGACAAGATGCGCGCCGTGTTGCTCCCCACGTTGCCGTAGCCCTGCACCGCCAGGGTGGCGCCGTCGAGGCTGAAGCGCTTGGCGTGCGCCCACTCCTGGATGCAATAGACCACGCCCTGACCGGTGGCCTGCTCGCGTCCCTGCGAGCCGCCACACACGATGGACTTGCCGGTGACCACGCGCTTGACCGCCTGGCGGTCGACGTGGCTCATGATGTTCACGTAGGTGTCCATCATCCAGTCCATGGTCTGGCTGTTGGTACCCATGTCCGGCGCCGGGATGTCCCACTCGGGGCCGATGTTGCCGCCGAGCGCGTGCGTGAAGCGGCGCGTGATGCGCTCGAGGTCCTCGGCGTCGTACTCGGAGGGGTTGAACTTCACGCCGCCCTTGGCGCCGCCGTAGGGCAGGCGTGCCAGCGCGCACTTCCAGGTCATCCACGAGGCCAGCGCCTTGCACTCGTCGAGGTACACGTCTTGGTGGTAGCGGATGCCGCCCTTGAAGGGCCCAAGCGTGTTGCTGTGCTGCACGCGGTAGCCCTTGAACATGCGCACGTGCCCGGACTTCAGCTTGACGGGGAAGTGGATGATGAGCTCGTTCTTCGGCTGGCTCAGGATGGCGGCGATGTCGTCGTCGAGCTTGATGGCCTCGATGCCGCGCTGTAGCTGCGCGGTCACCACGTCGAACAAGTTGGCGCGCGTGTGAAAGGAATTGCCCGTGGCCGGCGCGGCCGGGGCCTCCATCGACTTATTCTCGTCCTGCTTCTTGACCATCGAAGTGCTCCTGCGATCGTGCCTCAATAGACGGCAATGCGTGTACCACAAGGGGCTTTGTGGGAGGCAGCGCTTGGGCTAGATCACGACGCCATGCGCAGCGTCATCTTCCTCGCCCTGGTGTTGTCGCCGCTGACCGCCCGCGCCGAAGCCCTGCGGCTCGACCCTGACCTGCTGCAAGATGCCGCGCAGCTGCTCGCCGCCGAGACCCAGGCGCCGCGCGAGCTCTCGACGCTGCTCGAGCTGGCGGAGCAGCTCAGCGCCGCGGGCAAGGGCAAGTCCTCGAGCTCCTCAAGCTCCTCGGGCTCCTCGGGCTCCTCGGGTGGAGCGCTCAGCGGCGTCGGCGTGGGCCTGCAGGTGGGCACGCCCACGGCCCTGACCTTCAAGTTCGGCGCGCAGGGCAACGCCGACATCGTGCTCGGCATCGGCGCCGGCATCGGCTACCGCGGCAACTTCTTTGGGCTGCACTTGCACGGCGACTACCTGATCACCCTCGCCAGCCTGATCAACAACGCCGACCTGCACCTCTCGGCCTACGTCGGTCCTGGTCTGTTCATCACGCTGTTCAACGCCAACGCCTACGGCTTCGGCTTCGGCTACTACTACGTGGGCAACTACGCGTTGTTCGGCTTCGGCGCCCGCGTGCCGCTCGGCGTCAACCTGCGCTTCGCCGCCGCGCCCATCGAGCTCTACCTCGAGCTCGACCCCATGCTCCTGGTGTTCCCGGGCCTCGACTTCGGCATCGGCGCCTCGCTCGGTTTCCGTTGGTTCTTCTGAGGCCGAGCGACAACCCGCGTGGTCGCGCGCGCGCTCGGCGCGCCTGCTACTTCCGCCCCGCGTAGTTCATCACGAGGTACATCCAGCACTCCTCGGCGGCGCGGTTGATGTAGCTGTGCGCCTGATCGGCGGAGAAGTTCACCGCGTCACCCGCCTCGAGGTGGAAGCTCTCGTTGCCCACCGTGAGCTCGAGCTTGCCCGCCACCACGATCAGGTTCTCGCGCGTGCCCGGGCGGTGCGCGTCGGCGTCCTCGCGGCTGTGCGGCGCCATCCACAGCTCGTAGAACTCGGCGGCGTGCGCGTCGCCCAGCGGGTAGAGCGCGCGCGACGAGAAGCGACCATCGGCCGACGTGAGCTTCTTCGCCGTGGCGCGCTGCGTGATGGTGGTGCCCACGCGCGGCGCCGCGCTGGCGAGCAGCGTGGAGAAGGGCACGCCCAGCGCTTGCGCGATCTTCCAGATGACGCCGATGGAGGGCACCGTGCGGCCAAGCTCGACCTGCCCGAGCAGCGTGCGGCTGACGCCCGCCTCGCGCGCCAGCTCGTCGAGTGACAGGCCGCGCGCCGTGCGCTCGGCGTTGAGGTTGGCGCCCACCAGCGCGTCGAGCTCGGGCTCGGGCTCGGCAGGGGCCTCGCTCTCCGTGGGCGCTGCGCGCGGCGCGTCGGGCATGACCATGGGCAGGCCCGCGGCGCGCCAGGCGTCGGTGCCGCCAGACAGGCTGTACACCTGCGCGCGCCCCACCTGCAGCGCCACGGTCGCGGCGGTCTCGCTGCGCTTGCCCCGCGCGCACACGAACACGACCTTGTCGCGTGGCAAGGCGCCCCGCGGATCGGCGCGCAGCTGCGCGAGCGGGACCAGGCGCGCGCCCGGCAGGTGGCCCGTGAGCCACTCGGCGGGCTCGCGCACGTCGACGATGTCGACGTCTTCGGTGAGGAGCGCTTGCAGATCGACGGGCGAGAGCAGCTTCATGGGTGGGGCCGTCAGCGGGCGCCGACGATCCTACACAATGCGGCCACCAGCGCGTCCAGATCCTCGAGCGTGTTGTAGGGCGCCAGCGACGCGCGCACGCTGCTCTCGAGGCCGAAGCGCCGCAGGATGGGCTGGGCGCAGTGGTGGCCGCCGCGCACCGCGATGCCCTCCTGATCGAGCGCCTTGGCCACCGTCTGCGTGTCGTGCCCGTCGATGACGAAGGAGAGCACGCCGGCCTTCTCGGGCGCGGTGCCGATGATGCGCAGGCCGGGCACCGTGAGCAGGCGCTCGGTGCCATAGACCAAGAGCTCGTGCTCGTGGCGCGCCACGTTCTCGAGCCCCACGCGCGAGAGCCAGTCGAGCGCGGCGCCGAGCCCCACGGCGTCGGCGATGTTGCCGGTGCCCGCCTCGAAGCGCGCCGGCGCCGGCTGGTACACGGTGCGCTCGAAGGTGACGTCTTGGATCATGTTGCCGCCGCCCTGCCATGGCGGCGTGTCGTCGAGGAGCGCGGCGGGCGCCACCAGCGCGCCGATGCCGGTGGGGGCGAACACCTTGTGTCCCGAGAAGACGAAGAAATCGCAGCCGAGCGCTTGCACGTCGACGCGCAGGTGCGACACCGACTGCGCGCCGTCGAGCAGCACGCGCGCGCCGTGGCGGTGCGCCATCTCGATCATGCGCGCGGCCGGCGTCACGGTGCCGAGGGCGTTCGACACCTGCGACAAGGCCACCAGCTTGGTGCGCTCGCTCAAGAGGCGCTCGTAGTCGTCGAGGATCACCTGCCCGGTGTCGTCGACGGGCGCCACGCGCAAGAGCGCGCCCGTCTCTTTGCACAGCATCTGCCAGGGCACGATGTTGGCGTGGTGCTCGAGGTGGGTGAGCACGATCTCGTCGCCGGCCTTGACGTTCCGCCGCCCCCACGCTTGCGCCACCAGGTTGATGCCCTCCGTGGCGCCGCGCACGAACACCACGTCGCGCACCGACGAGGCGTTGACGAAGCGCCGCACGGTCTCGCGCGCGCTCTCGTAGGCGTCGGTGGCGCGTGCGGCGAGCGTGTGCGCGGCGCGGTGGATGTTCGAGTTCTCGCGCTCGTAGAAGCTCTTGACGCGCTCGATGACCGCGCGGGGCTTCTGCGTGGTGGCGGCGTTGTCGAGCCACACCAGGGGCTTGCCGTGCACGCGCTCCGAGAGGATGGGGAATTCGCGCTTGAGCGCATGCGCATCGAACGATCCACTGCTGGCGGGCACCTCGAGGGCGGGCACCGGCGCGGCGTCGAGCGCGACCGCGTCGAATGCGGGTGCGGGCGTGGCAGGTGCGGCGGGCGCGCTCGCGGCGGGCGCGGCCGCGACGTCGTCGCGCAAGAGCGGCACCGAGAAGCTCGGCGCCACCAGGTCGTGAGCACCGGGCAACGCGCCGTTCGGAGACGCCGTCACCGCCGTGAAGTCGAGGGGCGCCACGAAGGGGTTGTGCAGCCCGCTGTTGGCCGCCGCCAGATGCGCGCTGGCGGGGTGCACATCGGGCACGCTCGGGCCGCTCGACACGCGCGTCGCGGCCATGCCCGCGCCCGGCGACGCCGAGGGCGGCGAAGCGCCGCGCTCGAGGTCGCTCGGCGCGTGCGAGACGAGCGCGAGCTCGCCCGGCGAGAGCGGATCCGCAGTGGCCATGGCCTCAGGCGTACTCGTGATAGTGGTTGAGCGTGACGCCCTCGAGCGCGCCGATGGCGTCGTGCACCAGCACCGCCGTGGAGCAATAGAGCGACACCAGGTACTGCGTGGCGCCCTGCGCGTTGATGCCCATCATGCGCACCGTCAGGCTCGGGCTCACCTCGCCAGGCAGGCCCGGTTGGAACAGGCCCACCACGCCACGTTTGCGCTCGCCGGTGCGCAGCAACAGGATGCTGCTCTTGTTGTCTTTGATGCGCAGCTTGTCGCAGGGCACGATGGGCAGGCCGCGCCAGGTGAGGAAGGGCGCGCCGAACATCGTGGACGTGGGCGGCGGCACCCCGCGCCGCGTGCACTCGCGCCCGAAGGCGGCGATGGCCTTCGGGTGCGCCAAGAAGAACGAGGGCTCCTTCCACACGGTAGCGATGAGCTCGTCCAGGTCATCGGGCGTGGGCGGGCCCTTGCGCGGCTTGACGCGCATCTCAGGGTCGACGTTGTTGATGAGGCCGTAGCTCGTGTTGTTGATGAGCTCGTCCTCCTGCTTCTCTTTCAGCTTGTCGACCGCCAGCGTGAGCTGCTCCTTGGTCTGGTCCATGGGGCTGCGGAACAGGTCCGACACCCGCGTGTGCACTGCCACCGTCGTCGTCACCGAGGAGAGCACGTACTCGCGCGGCTGCGCCTCGTAGTCGGACAGGCCCACGGGCAGCGCGGCGTTCGGATCGGGCGTGCAACGCAGCTCGAACTTGTCGTCGAGCGCTTGGTTGACGCGATAGACGCCGGCCTCCACCGGCACCCAGGGCAGCATCTGCGTGAGCCAGCGCGGGCTGGCGCCGCGCCACTGCGGCGGCGTCTTGGTGGTGTTGGACAGTTGGCGCGCGGCGCGCTCGCCGATGAACGTGGGCTGGTCGGCCATGATCTCCCCGGGAAGTGCGCGCGCACCTTATGGGCAGGTGCGTATCGATGGCAACGCCTGGGCGCACCAATCGACTCGGTGGACGAGGTGCGTTCAGGGCGAGGCCGCGAACGACACGAGTACGCGATGGAGGCCCTCGCCCTCGACGGCGCGCACCACCAAGAGCGCGCCGGCCTGCATCGCTTCACCATCGCTCAGCTCGACGACGGTGGGCGCGCCCCAGCCGGCGGCCACGATCTCGGTGGCGCCCCTGGCGTCGTCACCCTGCCACTCCACCTCCAAGGTCGCGCGCGTCGGATCGAAGCGATGGCGCAGCACGCGCCCGGCCACGCGCCGCGCGTGCGGTCGCAGCTCGGCCTGCCGCACCGCCTCGGCGCCCTCGCGCAAGAGGCCGCGGTCGCTGGCCGCCGACCAGTCCCAGCTCAGCGCGCCGCTGAAGCTCTCGTCGAGGATGGCCAGCGCGTCCTCGACGAACGCCACCGCCGCGGGGTCGTCGAGCTTGGGCCCGTACTCGCCGATGATGAGCGGCACCCCCAAGCTCGCCGCCTCTGCCGCGTCGTCGGCCAGCATGCCGGCGAGCGCGCTCACGTCGCCGTAGCGGCCGAGCTCGGCGTCGGCGGGGTACAGGTGCGGCGCGTACGCCGACGACGGTGCGGGCGCCGCGCCAAAGGTGGTGGCCTCGCCGAGGTTGTGCAGCACGTTGGGCTCGAACAAGAGCACGAGCCCCGTGCCGTCGAGCTCCTCGGCCGCGATCTGGTAGTAGCGCGCCAACAGCACGTCGAAGTCGGACGGCGCGCGGCTGCCCGGGTGCGGCTCGTTGACGAGGTCGACGCCGACCAAGGCCTGGGGCGCCACGGCCTGCACGGCGTCGACGGCGGCGCGCAGCGCGCGCGCCATCTGCCGCAAGCGCGCCTCGTTCGCGAACAGCGCGTCGAAGCAGCCCTGCACCGCGGGGTCGTAGTAGTTGCGAAACCACGGGCTCTCGGGCGTGAAGGCCGCGTACGCCGCTTCGTCGCACGCGAAGCGCGGCGCGCCGTTGGCGCCGGCAAAGCCCACGCCGAACAGATCCTGGTGCAGGTCGAGCACCACCAGGTGCCCGTCGGCGGCCAGGCCGGCCACGCGCTCCGCGAGGCCGGCGAGGTAGCCCTGATCGAGCGCGCCCTCCTCGGGCTCGATGGCCGCCCACGAGGTCAGGTAGCGGATCGCCAGGGGCCCGTGCGCGGCCAAGAGCGCGGGCCCCTCACCGTCGAGCTCTGCCGGATGGAAGGGCGCGTGCTTGGCGCTCTGCGACAGGTTGACGCCGCGCAAGAGCACGCGGCCGCCGTGCGCGTCGACGACGAAGCCATCGCGAGTGGTGTAGGGCCCCGCGAGCGCTGCCTCCTCCACCAGGGTGGGCGCGCACGCGATGAGCGCGCACAGCAGGAGCAGCATGGTTCGCGGCACACGCGCAGCATGACGCTGCGCGGCTGGGCGGGAAAGTGCGCTCGAGCGGTACGCGGGCCATCCGGACCCTGTTCGCGCGCCCGCGACACGACGTGCGCGGGGCACGCCAGGCCCGCGTCGCCGTCCTGCTACGCTCGGCCGATGACGCGCATTCGCTCCCGCGATCCCCAGGGTCTCCCCACCGTCACCAGCGACAACGCCGACGAGATCACCACGCCACAGAAGATGGTGAAGACCGAGGCCATGCCCGAGCTCCCCGCCACGGAGGTGCAGCCAAGCGAGCCCGGGCCAGCGCCGAGCGCCGAGAGCCGCAGCGCCGGCCGCAGCCGCTTCGCCGCCGACGCGCGCGCGCAACACCTCGAGCGCGATCTGCAGAGCTTCGCCTTCAAGGCCAAAGACAAGAGCAGCGCCACCGATGTGGGCGCCCTGCCCGGCGCGCGCCCCAAGGCCTCGAGCTTCACCACCGTCGAGCAGGGGGTCAAGGCGCTGGAGCGCGACTTCGGTGTCACCGTGAAAGACAGAAGCTCGTGGAGCGCCGAGGACCTGTCGCGCGTACACGAGGCGTGGTCGAAGATGGGCGCCAAGGAGAACGACGCCCTCAAGGGCCTCGACCTGCGCCGCGAAGGGACGCCACCCGACGACGTGGCGCACGACCACAAAGGCGACGGCAAGGTGGCGGGGCTGTACTCGGCGAAGACCACGCCGCCCTCCATCACCTTCTACGACGCGGCCTTCCCCTCGCCCACCGACGCGGCCAACCGGCGCGCGTCGATGCACGTGGCCATCCACGAGGCGGGTCACGCGGTGGAGAAGCGCACCCGTGACGACGCGGTCAAGGTGCTCAACAGCGCCGCGACCAAGACGGGCGAGACCAGCCGCGCGCTCAAAGACGCGGTGCGGGAGGACGCGTCCGCACGCACCGCCTACAGCGCGCGCCCCAAGCCCACGGTCAAGGGCGACGACGCCAAGACCCTCGGCAAGTTCACGTCGGCGACCGCGGCGGTCTACGCGGCGCAGCGCGCGCTGGTGGGCGCGAAGACGGCGGCCGCCAAGGACAAGGCCGAGCAGGCCCTCGACGCCGCGGTGGCCAAGCGCGACGCCGCGCTCGCTGGCATGGGCGCGGCGCACCCCATGGCCGATCGCGCCGCCGCCGTGGCGCAGGCGCAAGACGGCGTGGTGAGCGCCACCAAGGACCACGCCGCGGCCATGGTCGACTACCGGAGCAAGAAGGCCGCGGTCGGCGCGCTCGAAGCCAAGCCCGACAAGACCAAAATCCTCGCCGACTTCCAGAAGGCCACCAAGGGCGAGAAGGCAGTGTCGGGGTATGGCGGCACCGCGCCCGACGAGAACTTCGCCGAGGCCTACGCGCTCTACCGACGCGACCCGGGGCACCTGGCGAACAACTTCCCAAAGGCGCACGCATGGTTCGCGCGCAACTACCCCTGACGCTGCTGTTGCTCGCCGGCGCGACGCTCATGCTCGCCTGCGCCCACCCCCCGACGGAGACCCCCATGGATCCCGACCTCGACCTCTCTGGCCCGCGCGCCGCGTTGGTGGCAGCGCCCATGGTGCGCTTGCCCTTCGGCGAGCTGCCGCCCACCGTCGGCCTGGGCCAGCAGGCCTTCGATGAGGCGGAGGCGGCCTACGACGCCGGCGACGATCTGACGGCGGCGCGCGGCTTCGTGCGCGCCGGCCTGCTCTGGTGCGAACACCGCAACGGCATGGTGGCCAGCGAGCTGCCCGCGCTGTCGGCGGCGGCGTGGCAAAACGCGGCCACCGCCTTCGCCGCGGGCAACGCGCGCGCCGAGGGGCGCACGGCGCTCACCAACGCGCGCCGCAAGGACGCGGCGAACGGCGCGCTCCTCGAGGGGCTGGCGCGCGACCTCGAGTGAGCGTCACCGCCCGTCACACGTCGGCGACAGCGCCGACGTAGAAGCCGTCGAGCAGGTCCTTGTACTTCGCCTCTACCGCCTTGCGCTTGAGCTTCTGCGTGGGCGTGAGGTCGCCGTCCTCGATGGTGAGGTCCTTGGGCAGGATGGCGAACTTCTTGATGGTCTCGTAGCGCGCGAGCGTGGCGTTGAGCTGATCGATGCAGGCCTGGATGGCGGCCTTCATCTGGTCGTTCTTGGTCAGCTCCTCGTACGAGAGCGCACCCAGGCCGTTGTCGGTGGCCCACTTCTTGGCGGCCTCGGGCTCGAGGCTGACGAGCATCGAGCAGAACTGCCGGTTGTTGCCGTGCACCACCACCTGGGAGAGCAGCGGGCACATGGCCTTGAGCTTGCCCTCGGAGGCCTGCGGCGCGACGTACTTGCCGCCGGAGGTCTTGATCAGGTCCTTCTTGCGATCGGTGATGCGCAAGAAGCCGTCGATGTACTCGCCGATGTCGCCGGTGGCGAGCCAGCCGTCGCCGCGCAGCGTCTCCGCCGTCTGCTCCTTCAGGCCGTGGTAGCCGCGCATGACGCCGCGGCCGCGGATCAAGATCTCGCCGTCATCGGGCGCGATCTTGATCTCGGTGCCGGGCAGCGGCGGGCCCACGGTTCCGATCTTCATCTTGGTGGGCAGGTTGACGAACGAGGCCGCGCTGGTCTCGGTCAGGCCGTAGCCCTCGAGGATCATGATGTTGGCGCCGTCGAAGAACTGGTGCACCTCGCGCGACAAGGGCGCACTGCCCGACACGAAGTACTTGAGGCGCCCGCCGAACTTGTCGCGCAGCTTGGAGAACACCAGCTTGTCGGCGATGCCGAGCTTCCAGGCGAGGAAGCCACCCGGCTGCTTGCCCTGCTGGCGCAACATCGACGCCTGCCGGCCGTTCTCCACCGCCCACTTGAAGATCGTGTACTTGAGGCCGCCGCCGTCTTTCGCGCCGGCGACGACCTTGTTGTAGACCTTCTCGAACACGCGCGGCACCGCGGCCACGAAGGTGGGCTTGATGGCGCCCAGGTTGTCGACCAGCTTGTCCATGCGCCCGTCGACGGCCGACTCGAAGCCCACCTTGATCTGGATGGCCTCGAGCACCTTGCCAAAGGAGTGCGCCATGGGCAGCCACAAGAGCTGCACGTCGTCGAGCCCGAGGATACCGGTCACCTCGAGCGCCTCGGCCGTGTACACCCAGCAGTCGTGCGTGAGCTCGACGCCCTTGGGCTTGCCCGTGGTGCCCGAGGTGTAGATGAGGGTGGCGAGCGCGTCGTTCTTGACGGCGCGCGCGATCTTCTCGAAGTCATCGGGCGCCTTGGCGTGCGCCTCGCGGCCCTTCTCCTCGAGCGAGGCCAGCGTGATGACGAAGCCATCGGCGCTCGGCTTGCCGTCGAAGGTGATGACGTGCTTGAGCTTCGGCACCTCGGCGCGCTTGGCCACCAGCTTGGCCACCTGGCCGTCGTCTTCGGCGAAGGCCAGCACGGTGTTCGAGTCGGTGAGGATGTACGCGCACTCGTCGGGCGTGTTCTGCGGGTAGATGGTGGTGGTGGCGCCGCCCGCGCACAGGATGCCGACGTCAGCCAGGATCCAGTCGAAGCGCGTACCGCCCAGGATGGCGACGCGCTGCTCGCTCTCGAGGCCGAGCGCGCGCAAACCGCACGAGATGGCCATGACGCGCTCGCGCGTCTCCTTCCAGGTCACCGTCTTCCAGCCACCACCCGCCGGGAAGGTGTAGGCCTTGCGATCCGGCGTGGCCGCCACGCGATCCAGAAACATCGAGGCGACGCTGACGGTGCCGCCGGCCGCCTTGGCGATGCCGTTCTTCGTGGTGCTCCCGCTGGTCATGGGGCTCCCGTTGCCGCCGACGATGGGCGGCGCGCTGATCGTACTGGTGGTGCTGGTGCTGGTCGAAGTCATGGATCCCCCGAGGTGTGGGCGCGGCATCCTACTCGACTCACCCACGCTGACCAGCGGGATTCTCGACTTCAGCGGCGCTGAGCACGAGCCCGGTCGGTCTACACTGCCGGCGCGTGTCGCCCCTCGTGCTCTGCCTGCTGCTCGCCGTCCAAACGGACGGCGCCGACGACGCCCACACCTACGAGGACGCTCAGCTCGCGGCCGTGCTCGAGAGCGAGGGCCTGGAGCCCTTCGCGCCCTCGGCAAGCGATCGCGTCTCCTTCCTCCGCGTCGTCGGGCACGACGTGTTCACGCCCGACGACTTCTGGCCCGACTGGCTCAACCTGATGCACGTGCGCACCGCTGAAGACGTCATCGTGCGCGAGCTCTTGTTCACCGTGGGCGGCCCCTTCGAGCGCCTCGACGAGAGCGCGCGCAACCTGCGCGCCATGTTCGTGTTCGCACTGGTGCGCGTCACCCCCGTGCGCCAGCGCTCGAACGGCGCCATCGGCGTGCTGGTGTTCGCGCGCGACCTGTGGAGCCTGCGCTTGGAGCAGGGCTTTCAGATCACGGGCACCTCGGTGGACCGCCTCCTCTTGCAGCTCTCCGAGCGCAACCTGTTTGGCCGCGCCAAGGTGGCGACGCTGCGCTTCGCCATGGACCCCTCGTCGTGGTCCTTGGGCGAGATTGCATACGACCCCCGCGTGTGGGGGGGCGCCTTCGAGGCCGGCGAGCGCGTCGAGCTCTATCTGTCGCGCTTCGACAGCCACTTCGACGGCGCCGCCGGCCGCGCCATCCTGGGGCTGCCGCTCAACGACACGCAGCAACCATGGGGCGTGTCGTTCGACGCCACCATCGAGGCGCGCACGCACAGAAACGTCGTCGACGGCGCCATCCTCAGCTGGGATGCGCCCGGCACCGTCGAGGCCGAGCAGGTGCCGCAAGTGTGGGGCGAGCGCAACGTCGCCATCGAGGCCATGGTGCGGCGGCAGTTCACGAGCTGGCTGGTGCACCGCCTGGGCGCTGGCGTGGGCTTCGTCGACGATCACGCCGAGCCGGTCGGAGAGACCGCGCTCCCCGCGGGGCTCGAGCAGGCCTTCGCGCACGCGGTGCTGCCACCGGTGCGGCGCACGCTCTTCCCTTTCCTCGACTACCAGGCCTTCACCACGCACCACCGCGTCTATGAAGACCTCGACACCTTCGGCGTCTCCGAGCCGGTGCGCCTCGGGCCCTCGCTGGCGGTGACCATCGGCGCCGGCAGCCGCGCGGCGCTCTCCTCGTCGGACACGGTGTTTGGCGCCGGCGCCGTCGCCATCGCCGCCGATCCCTTGGGCGGCCTGGTGGAGGCCGCCGCAGAGGGCTCCGCGCGCTACGAGGACGGCGTCGTCAAGAACCGCGCGCTCTCGGTGCGCCTGCGCTTGGCGAGCGCGCCCACGCTGGCAGGACGCCTGCTGTGGCGCGCCGACACCACGCTGCGCAGAGACGACGAGACCAACACGCTGGTCACCCTGGGCGGCAACAATGGCCTGCGCGGCTACGCCAGCGGCGCCTTCTTCGACGTCGGCGCCAGCACCGCGCACAGCACGCTCGAGTGGCGCAGCCTGCCCATCGATCTGGCCACCGTGCAGCTCGGGCTCGCGTGCTTCTACGACGCCGGCAGCATCTTCCACGACCCCGCCGAGCTCGCGCTGCACCATGACCTCGGCGTGGGCGTGCGCTTCTTGTTCCCGCAGTTCAACCGCGGCGTCTATCGACTCGACGTGGCCGCGCCGCTCGACGAGCTCGGGCTACGCGTGCTCCTGAGCTTCGGCGACACGCAGATGGTCGAGCACGGGCGCACGGCCTTCGATCGGCTGGTGCCGCGACGCTGAACGCCACCTCTCCTCTTCAGCGGGCAACCCTCTGCCCTGTGCCCTGTGCCCTGTGCCCTGTGCCCTGTGCCCAATGCCCTGTGCCCAATGCCCTGTGCCCAATGCCCAATGCCCTCTGCCCGTCCCCCTGCCCCCGCGTCAATCCGCGTCGTCGAAGCCGGGCCCGGGACCGCCGGGCCCCGGCCCGCGCCCGCGCAGCTCGCGGCGCACATCGCGCACCATGCGCTGCACGTCGCGCATGATCTCGGGCATCGACAGCGCCAGCTTGGCCTGCTCGGTGACGTTCAAGAACTTGCCCACGTCGCCGAGGAAGGCGTGCAGGTCATCGTCCTTGCCGGCTAGGCCCACCACGGTGTCGAGCTGCGCCTTCACCTGCGCGTCGGGCGCCTTCTTCTCGATCAGGTCCTTGAGCTTCTCCGCCTCCGCGCGCGTCTTCTCGCGTCGCTCGTGCATGCGCGTCATGTGGCGCTGCACGGCGTCGCCGAGCTGCAGCGCGCGCTTCTGATCGAGCGCCAGGCGCGTCGACAGCTCCACCGTGAGGTAGGTCTTGATCTTCTGCTCGACGCGCTCGCGCATCTCCTCGCGGCGCTCGGCGAAGGGCCCCTCGCGGCCACCGGGGCCACCGGGCCCACTGCGGCGATCCGCGAGCGCGCTGGTCGCCGACAAGAGACCGGCGACGACGACGGGGATGAGGATTCGGCTCTGCATAGACACTCCTGCGTTTCCGCTCACGATCGACCCACGAGCACTCGCTACCCTTCACCGTCGCTGCCGCAGCGCCTCCTCGAGCACCCGATCGAGGCGCGCCAGCTCTTCATCCGTCGACCCCTCGAGAGAGGGGAACGCAAAGTCGCCCTCCGCGGCCCAGTCGACGTCGACGGCGGCGACGCGCGGGGCCAGCGCCACGCCGGCGTCGGGCGTCGCGCGGCCGCCGCCCGGCCCGGCCACCACGATGGCCACGCCCGCGGCCGCCAGCGCCAGCGCCGGCGCGCCCAGCCACAACGAAAAGGGCGCGTGGCGCGCCTTGACGTCGTCGGCGACGGCGCGCGCGAAGGCGGCGTCGTTGCGCCGAGGCGGCGGCGGCGGCTGCGCCAGCGGGGCCAGCGCGGCGGGGATGTCGTCGTGACGGGTCATGGCTCCTCCGTGTCGGTCGCGCCCAGCGTGGCCAACAGCTTCTTCTTGGCGTTCGAGTAGGTCATGCGCGCGTTGGCCTCGCTGATACCGAGGGTCTCGGCCACCTCGCTCCAGTCGAGGCCTGCGCCCACGTGCAGCTCCACCACCTCGCGTTGGCGCTCCGGCAAGGTCGCCACCGCCTGTGCCAGGCGCGCGCGCGCCTGGCCTTCTGCCGCCACCCGATGGGCGTCGACGGTGGCGCTCGGCTCTGCGCCGCGCGCGGAGCGGTCCGCCGGCGAGGCACCATCGAGGATCTGGCGACGACGCTTGGCGTCGCGCAGGCGGTTCTTCGCCAGGTTGAGGGCGATGCGCGTCATCCAGCCGGCCACCGTCCCCTTGCCGAGGAAGAGGAAGCGGCGCGTCAGCGCGCGCACGAGCGAGTCCTGCGCCACATCATCGGCCTCGTCGGCGTCGTGCAGCACCGCCCAGGCCGTGCGGTACAGGCGCGGCCGCATGTGCGCGCACAGCGCGCCGAGCGCGGCGGCGTCGCCCGCGCGCGCCGCGTCGAACAGCGCCCGGAGCGGGTCGTGCGGCGCGGCGGCGCTGAGCACCTGGGGGGCGGTCGCGCTCATCACGTGAAGGAGACCCCCGGGGTCGAGAAGACGCAAATCGGATCGATCTCCTGTGACCTGGTGGGGTTGTGCGACATGGAGGTGCTCGTGCGAGGATCGGGCCCATGCGTGCCGTGGTCCTCGTAGGGGTCGCGCTCGTGAGCATCGGTGCACTCGCGGCACCGAAGCACGAGCGAAGCGCGCTCCAACGCGAGATCGCCGCCGCCGTCGAGGCGCACGACTGGTGCCGGGCGCTGCACTACACCGAGCTCTTGGAGCTGCTCGGCCACGAGCCGCGCCTGATGTTCAACGCCGCCGAGCTGGCGCGCGCCGCCGGCGACCTGGTAACGGCGCGCGCCTACTACCATGAGGTGGCCGAGAGCGACCCCGGCTATGCCAAGGCGCCGCTGGCGCGCCAGGCGGTCGACGAGGTCAGCGCGCAGATCGCGGCTCGCGGGCCAGGCACCCGCTGCCTACCGCCCGCGCCCCGCTGCGGCGACGGTGCCGTCGAGGGGGTGGAGGCCTGCGACGACGGCAACACCAGCGCCGGTGACGGCTGCGTCGCCGATTGCTCGCGCGCCCCGCGCTGCGGTGATGGCATCGTCGACCTCCCCGAGCTGTGCGACGACGGCAACACCAGCTCCGGTGACCACTGCTCGCCCTTGTGCAGGCCCGAGGAGCAGGGCTCGGATCAGCCGGCGACGACGGAGCCACCCGACGAGCCGGCGCCTGCACCCGAGGTGGTGGTGCATGCTCCCGATCGCGACGTCGGCGAGCTTGTCCCCGCCCTCGCCGAGCCCGCGCCGTCTCCCGCCACCGCCAACCGCGTGCTCGCCGCCGGCATGGTCGGCGCCGGCGTCATCGGCACCACTGCGGGCGTGGTGAGCGTCATCATCGGGCCCTTGCCGCTGGTGCGCTTCCTGTGGGGGACCGCCGCGTTGGACGAAGCGGCGCGGCACGCGCACGAGGCCCGAGACGATGAAGCCTACCTGCGGCACGTGCGCGGCAGCGGCGCCATGAACGCCGAGCTCCGGGTGGACGCCGCGCAGTGGAACGGAACGGGGCGCGCGCTCACCACGCTCGGCGTCTCGTTCTTGGCCCTGGGCGTTGCCGGCATCGTCGGTGGTGCGTTGCTCGCGCGCGGCACGCCCGACGAGCCCGCGCCGCCCGCCGTGGAGCTCGTGCCGTGAGGCGCCTCGGGACCGCCACCTGGTGGGCGCTGGTGCTCGCCCTTGGCGCCGGCTGCGAGCTCGGGCGCGGCGCCGAGCTCGGCGCGCCGTGCGAGGTCGACCGCGACTGCGCGGACGGCTACTTCTGCGGCGCCGACGACGCCGCTCCCGAGGAGGTCGCGCGCGTGTGCGTGCCCGAGGCCGCCTGCGACCCGGCGCGCTTCGCGCCGGCGTGCGCCGGGGGCGGCTACTACGCGTGTGTCGACGGCCAGGTCACCTTCACGGAGTGCGCATCCGGGTGCAGCGACGGCACTTGTGTCGGCGAGTGATGTGTCGGCGAGCGATGTGTCGGCGAGCGATGTGTCGGCGAGTGATGTGTCGGCGAGTGATGTGTCGGCGAGTGAGCTCTCAGCGCGGCAGGCGCACCAGCACGCGGGCGGGCCCGAGCTGCAGCACGGTGTGGCCCTGGGGCACCAGGCGCTCGCCCAGCGCCAACATCGAGAGCGGCTGCGCGGCCACCTTGAAGGCCAGCCGCGAGCGATAGCCGTGCGCGTCGCCGCCCACCTGGTAGGGCAGCGCCTGATCGGACTCGACCACGACGTCCTTGACCAGGAAGTCCTTGAGCTTGGCGTGTCGATAGCGGCCCCGCCACACCGAGGGGAACAGGTTGGCGAGGAGGATGGGGATCGGCACCGAGCACACGCGCAGCTGCACGTAGCCCTCTTTGCGCCCCGCGAAGGGGAACATGGTGAAGCCGTAGCCGAAGAAGGGGATGGCGCCCACCGACAGCACCGGCGCCGGCCCTTCGTACAGCACGCTGCCGGCAGGCAACGGCTGCTCCTCGTCGCCCTGAGGACCGCTGACCATGGCGATGGCGTCGCTCTTGGTGGTGATGCGCACGCGCGCCTGCTTCTTCTTGACCTCGTCGGGGACGGTCTTGAACAGCATGGCGGCGAGGTAGCCCCACACGGTGGCCACGGCCTTCTTGCCGAGCGGCGTGGCCGCCTTGGCGCGCAGCGCGTAGTAGTCGTTGAGGACGGCGCCGTCGTAGCCGATGCCGGCGAAGGGCGTGAGCGTGCCGTCGTCGGTCTCGACGAGCTGCAGGGTGCGCGACGCGATGGGGCCCTGGTTGACGACGTGGCTGGCGTCGACGACGGCCTCGGCGGCGCCCAGCGCCAGCGCCATGGCGTTGCCGGTGCCCAGGCGCAGCACGCCGAGCTCGGGCATGGGCAGCGACTCCTTCGCGCACACCTCGCGCAGGAGCTTGAGCGTGGACACCAAGGTGCCGTCGCCGCCGCCGAGGAAGATGCGGCCGTAGCCGCGGCGGGCCACGGTGCGCACGAAGATCTCCGCGTCTTCCAGGGTGCGCGACAGGAACAGGTCACCGGCGGGCACCACCTCGGCCAGGCGCTCGATCAGGCGATCGCTCACCCCGCGGGCGTTGGCGTTGAGGATGAACGCCGAGCGTCGGGCAAAGGGGCGTTCCGACAGGCTGAGGGGGAAGCTCATGCCTCACAGGTAGGCAAGAGCCGGGCCCGAGCCCTGCGCTTTTTCGCGCACATGGATAATCAGCTTTGATAAACAGCTGCTTGGATCGTCGGATCGCAGGTTGGATCTGGCTCTTATTGACCGATCGGTCGAGTACCTACGGTTCCCACACGGTCTGCCGCTGCGTAGGCGCCGACGCATCGAAGCATGGCGCGCAGCCGCCCAGCAGCGATCCGGTTGACACCCTGCGACGAGCGCGGTCCAGTCCGCCCCTCACGCGCGCAGCGACTGCGCCCGCTTCGAGGATCTTCGTCGAATGGTCACCATCCGTCTCTCCCGCGCCGGCACCACCAAGAAGCCGTTCTACCGCGTCGTCGTCGCCGATCACCGCTTCCCCCGCGATGGCCGCTTCATCGAGCAGGTCGGCACCTACGACCCCAAGAAGAGCGCCCACGGCATCAAGCTCAAGATCGATCGCGTCGAGCATTGGGTCGGCCAGGGCGCGCGCCCGTCCGACACCGTGAGGGACATCCTCACGGTCGCGAAGAGCGCCGCGCCGAAGGCCGACGGCTGAGCCGGTGAAGGGACTCGTCGAGGTCCTCGCCCGCTCGCTGGTGGACAACCCAGCGCCGGTCGAGGTCACGGAGCAGCTGAACGGCGGCGAGGCCACCTATCGCCTCAAGGTCGGCCGCGACGATCTCGGCAAGGTGATCGGCAAGAAGGGCCGCACCGCCAAGGCCTTCCGCTCGCTCTTGTCGGCGGCGGCGGCCAAGCAAAACCTGCGCGTGACGCTCGAGATCGTCGAGCCCGAGGGGCCGCGACGCGGCGGCGCGCCGAGCCCCGGCGAGGCCGGCGGCGAGGCTGTCCCGGGCGACGACGCCTAACGGCAGCGCATCGATGGCGACACGCATCGAGCCCACCGTCGGCGTCAGCGCGGACGGCTGGGTGTCGCTCGGCGTGGTGGCGCGCGCGCATGGCGTGAAGGGCGCGCTCAAGCTGCACTGGTGGACCGACGGACCCCAGGCGCTGCGGCCGGGCCTCGAGGTCAAGCTCAAGGGCCAGGTGCACCGCGTCGCCGATTACGCACCCGAGCTGCTCACCCTCGACGACGTGCGCAGCCGCGACGACGCCGACCTGCTGCGCGGCGCCGAGCTGTTCGTGCGCCGCGAGGACTTCCCCGTCGACGAGGCCAGCGTGTACCTGGTGGACCTGATCGGCGCCGCCGTGGTCGACGAGGCCGGCAACCCCCTCGGCGTCGTCGAGGGCTTCTCCGACAATGGCGCGCAGCCCCTGCTCTCGGTGGCGCGCCCAGGGGCCACGAGCGTGCTCGTGCCCTTCGTGCCCGCCATCGTGCGCTCCGCCGACCAGGGCCGCGTGGTGCTGGCGCCGCCGCCGGGGCTGTTCGTCGAGTCGGACGCCGTCGAGTAAGGCGCGCCATGCCCTTCGCTGCCACCTTCCTGACGCTGTTCCCCGAGAGCATGGGGCCCATCCTGCAGTCGTCGATCCTCGGGCGCGGGCAGAAGGCCGGCCTCCTCTCCGTCGACACCATCGACCTGCGCGACTTCTCCACCAACAAACACCGCACCGTCGACGACTCGCCGGCGGGGGGCGGGCCGGGCATGATCCTGCGTGTCGACGTCATCGACGGCGCGCTGGCGGCGCTGCGCGCGCGTCATCCGCAGGTGCACGTGGTCGCCGTCGACGCGCGCGGCGCCCCCTTCGCGCAGCGCGACGCGCGCCGCCTGTCGCAGAAGCCGCACGTGGCCTTCTTGTGCGGTCGCTACGAGGGCATCGACGCGCGCGCCTTCGCCCTGGTCGACGAGGTGCTCTCGCTCGGCGACTTCGTGCTCACCGGCGGTGAGCTGCCGGCCCTCGCCATGTTCGACGCCGCCGCGCGCCTGGTGCCCGGCGTGCTCGGCAACGACGCCTCCGCCGTGGACGAGAGCTTCTCCGCCGTGCTCCTCGAGGAGCGCCAGTACACGCGACCCATCGTGTTCAAGGGGCGCGCGGTACCGCCGGTGCTGCTCTCGGGCAACCACAAGGAGATCGCGCGCGCGCGTCGCAAAGACGCGCTCGTGCTCACCGCCAAGCTGCGCCCCGACCTGTTCACCGCGCGCGACAAGCGCAAGGCCGACGACAAGCTGCTCGCCGACGCGCGCGTGCCCGCGCTCGAGCCCAGCGCCGCCAGCGGCGATGACGACGAGGGCAGCGCGTGACCCGCGTCGCGCTGGCCCTGGTGCACCACCCGGTCCTCGACAAGGACGGCGCGGTGGCCACCACCTCCATCACCAACCTCGACGTGCACGACATCGCGCGCGCGGCCACCAGCTACGGCTGCGACGCTTTCTACGTGGTGACGCCGGTGTCGGCGCAGCAGGAGATGGCCCGACGCATCGTGGGCTTCTGGGAAGCAGGGCCAGGCGTGCGCCGCAACCCGGATCGCACCACCGCCATGCGCATCGTGCACGTGGTGACCTCGGTAGATGACGCGCGCGCCGCCGAAGAGCGCGCCCTCGGCGCATCTACCTTGGTGGTGGCGACGTCCGCGAAGCCGCAGGGCGCCACGCACGCCTCGGCGCTGCGGTCCCGCCTGCCCGACGAGCGCGGGGTGCTGCTGCTGTTCGGCACCGGCCACGGCCTGGCGCCCTCCATCATCGACGGTGCCGACGTGGTGCTCGCGCCCCTGCCCGGCCGCCCCGAGAGGAACGGTGGCTACAACCACCTGAGCGTGCGCTCGGCGGTGGCCATCCACCTGGATCGACTGCTCGCAGCGGATCGCTGACGATCTGCTGCGGGCCGCGCGCTACTGGATGCGCGTCCAGCCCGACAGGCTCACGGGCTGGTTGGTGACCTGGTAGTCGGCGCGGCGGTTCCTCGCCTCGTCGGTCTCGTCGGGCGTGTCGATCTTGAGCATGGACTCGCCAAAGCCCCGCGCGTGGATGGGCAGCTTGACGCCATGTTTGAGGAACCAGGTGGCGATGGAGCGCGCGCGCGCGTCCGACAGCGCCTGGTTCGACGCGGGCGAACCCACCGAGTCGGTGTGGCCGAAGATGAACAGCCGGTTTTGGTCCTTCGAGATCGACAGCGCCTTCGCGTACTTTTTCAGCGCGCGATTCAGCTCCTCGAGCGCCGCCTGCAACTTGGGCTCTTCGGTGGGGCGGATCTCGCTCTTGCCGGTATCGAACAACACCTCCTCGTGCGGCACCTCGAAGGCCCACACGTAGGCCTCCAGCGTGGGCGAGAAGATGCCGTCGACGTCGTGGGCCACCACGCGCAGCATGAAGGGCTTGGCGGTGGTCTTGGGGATCCACTCGACCTTGAGCTCGGCGCCGGGCGCTTGGCCCGCGAACTGCTGCGACACGTTGGCCAAGGTCTCGCCGTCGTCGCCCACCACTTCCACGTCCACCTTGCCAGCCTTGCGGCCCATCACCACGCGCACCGTGTTGCGCTCGACGATCTCCGCGCGCTCCGACACCACCTTGACGTCGAGCTTGCCGATCACCTCGGTCGCGAAGGACAGCGGCATGGAGCCGGCGGAGCCGTCGTCGAACTCCACCTCGAGGCTGCCCTTCCACTTGACCACGCCGGCGCCCTTCTGCGGCAGCTCGAACACCAGCTCGGTGCCGGCCGCACCGGGGCCGAGCGTCTGGTGCGCGCGCTGCCCGCCGCCGCCGTCGACGTCGAGCGTGGCCTTGCTGAGGTCTTTCTTGATCTTGACCGTCACCTTGGGCTTCTCGCCCGCGTACACCTTGGCCGACACCGCCAGCTCCACGTCGTTGGCGGCTGCCGGGGTGGTGAACAGCGCGGCGAGCACGACGCCGGACGTGAGGGCGAAGGGGGCGAGCGTTCGCATGCGTACGATGTAAACCACCACCGCGCCTCGTGCTAGGGTCCGCCGCGCATGGCGCCGTGGTTATTGCTCGCGAGCCTCGCGCTCGCCGTCGTCGGTGCGTTGGCGCTCATCGCCTTCGAGAGCCCCTCGCGCTCGGCGGGTGGGCTGGCGACGGCCGTGGTGGGCAGCGCGGGCGCGTTGGCGGCGCTCGACGTCGGCCTCTTGCCGGGCTTGATCCTGTGGTGCGGCGGCGCCCTCGCGCTGTTTCTGCTGGCATCGGTGGTGCTGGTCAACGTCGACGCCGAGGAGCGGGGCCAGCGCCGCATGCGGCTCAAGCCCGCGCTGCTCATCCCGGTCTTGTGCATGCTGTGGGCGGCGCTCGCCAACGAGCTCATGGGCGCGGTACCGGCGCACCTGGCTGCGCCGCCCACCAGCGCCGAGGTCACCCGCGCCGTCGTCGAGGATCTGACGCTGCCGTTCGCGCTGGCCGTGGTCGCGGTGGCCACCGCCTTCATTACCGCAGTGGCGCTGGTGAGGCGGCGCACGTGACTACGCTGTCAGACGTGTTGTTGGCACAAGCCGCCGTGGGCGCCGGCGTCGCGCTGGTGGTGCTCGGGCTCGGCGCCATGCTGCTGCGGCGCTCGATCCTGGTGGTGGTGATGGGCGGCGTGCTCGCGCTGCTCGGCGCCGCCCTCACCTTGGGCGTGCTCGGTGGCGCGCGCGGCGACGCGGTGGCCGTCGCCGTCGCGCTCCTGTTCTTGGTGGTGGCGGCGGCGTGGGCCGTGGCCGGCGCCGCGGTGGCGCTCAGCACCTATCGGCGGCGCGGCACCGAGAACCTCGACGAGCTGCGCGAGCTGCGGGGCTAGCGCGTGCTGTCGTTCCCCGCGCCTACGCTGCTGCTCACGGTGATCGTGCCGTTCGCGGGCGCGCTCGTGCTCGCGCTCCTTGTGCGCACCCCGTGGCCCGGCATGCGCGTGGGCGCCGCGCTGGCGGCCCACCTGGTGACGCTCGGCGCCGCCCTCCACGTGACCTGGGAGCTGTTGTCGCGCGGCGGCCTGTCCGCGAACCTCGAGGGGTGGGCGGGCGCGCGCGCCGAAGCGACCGACCCTTTCGGCTTGGTGCCGCTGACGCTCACCCCTTCCACCGCGGCCCTGTTGGTAGTGGCAGCCGCGGCCGCCGCGCTCACCGCCGTGCTGCTGGCGCCGCTGGCGCTCCGTCAGCGATCCACCGCCATGCACACCGCGCTCCTGTTCGCCACCGGCGCTGTTGCGCTCTTGGTGGTCGCCCGCCGCGTCGACGGCGTGGCCGCGGCGTTCTCGCTGTGCGCCCTTGGCGGCTTTGCCGTGCTGGCCGCCGCGCTGCCCCGCCGTGAAGAGGGCATGGGCGCGGTGCGCACCTTCGTGTTGCATCGCATCGGCGACGTCGCCCTGTTCGCGGCCGTGCTCGCGGTGGGCGGCGCCGTCGGCGGCCTCGACGTCGAGCACCTGGTGGCGGTGAGCGACGCCTCGCCATGGGTGCGCGCGAGCGCGGGACCCCTCGAGGGCTTCGCCGCGCGCGAGGCATGGCTCGTCGCTGCGGGGCTCATCACCGCCGCAGCCGCGAGCCGGCTCGCGTTCTTCCCCTTGCACGCCGTGGTGCGCGACGCCATCGGCGTGCCGGGCGCAGCGCTCGGCTTCGTGTGGGGCGTTTGCTTCATCGGCGCCGGCCTGGTGCTGTTGGTGCGCCTGTCGCACGTGCTGCTGCTCGCGCCCGAGGTGCTGGCGGTGTTCGGCGCCGTCGCCGTGGCCTCGGCCATCGTGACGGCGGCGCTCGCCATCGCAGGGCGCGACCTTGTGCGCATCGACGTGCTGCTCCTGGCCGGCGTCAGCGGCCTGGTAGCGCTCGCGGTGGCCGCCGCCGACAGCGCCAGCGCCGTGCTGGGTGTCGCGCTGGTGCTCGGCGCGGCGGTGCCTCTGTGCTGCACCACCAGCGCCGTCGTCGTCGTCACCGGTCGCGCCGATCCGCACCTCCTCGGCGGCATCGAGCGACGCATGCCGCGCACGCACACGGCGCACCTGTTGGCCACCGGCGCGCTGTTTGGCCCCTTGTTCACCGGCGCCGTGCTCGGCGCTCACCTGCTCGCCGACGCGCTGGCCGCGCCCTGGCTCGGGCCCCCTGTGGGCGCCGGCGTGGTGCTGGCCACCGCGCTGCTGGCGCTGGCCGCCTTCCGCCCCTTGCACCTCGTGTTCACCGGCCGCGAGCCCCGCGAGCCGCTGGCGCGCGCGGTCGCCGATCCCTCCTGGCGCGAGTCGATCCCGCCCATCGTCGCCACGCTGCCGCTCTTGGGCCTCGGCCTCGCGCACCTGCCGACGGGCGCCATCGCGCTCTTCTTCCCCGAGCGCAGCTACGCCGGGCCGCTCGTGACCTTGCTGGCCCCGGAGCGCGCCGAGCTCGCCCCGCTGCGAGCGCTCGTCCTCGCCGACCAGGTCGCGCCCGCGTTGGCGCCGTCGACCGTGCTGCTCGCTGTCGTCGCGGCCGCCACGCTCGGCTGGGTGGCGTCGACGGTGCTGTACCGCGGTGGCGCCGGGCAGCTACACCGCGTGTTGTTCGGCGGACGCCACGCGCAGCGCATGCTCGACGCGCTCGCGCGCCTCGCCGGCCGCGAGAGCCAGGTCGCGCGCGGCGTCGGTGAAGGCGCAGCGCGGCTCTCGCGCATGATCGCGGCCAACCTCATGCCTGGCCTGCTCGAGGCGCTGCTGCGTCGCGCCCCCGCGTTGGCGGGCACCGCCGTGGGCGCCGTGGTGCGCTTGTTGGCCAACGGCAGCGCGCAACGCGGGCTGACGGTGGCGGTGCTCGGCATGTTGGCCCTGGCCGCTGCGTGGGGCGGGCTCGTCGATCTTGGGAGCGTCGAGTGATGGCGCTCATCGACACCTGGGGCCTGGCGCTGGTGCCGCTCCTGTTGGTGGGTGGCGCGCTCTTCATGCTGGTGATGCCCGGCGTCGATCGCCTGGCGCTGCGCCACGTGGGCATGACGGTGTCGGTGGCGGCGGCCCTGGTGGGGTTGCGGCTCGCGTGGCTCGCGTCGGAGGCTCCGCGCACGCTCGCGCTGTTTGGCGCCGAGCTCCGTCTCGACGCCCTCAACGGCCCGATGGTGGTGATGGCCTGCGTCTCTCTTCCGGTGGCGCTGCGCGCCGGCGCGCCACGGGTGTTCGAGCGCACGCAGTTTTACGTCGTCACGGTGCTGTTTTGCGGCGGCCTCGGCACCGCTGCGCTCGTGGTGGCCGCGCCCATCGTCAAGCTGGTGATCGCCACGCTGGCGGCGGTGCCGCTGTTCGCGCTGGTGTCGCTGTTTGGCGGGCCGCAGCGCGGCAGCAGCACCATGAAGGCCGCGGTGCTGTGGCTCTTGGTCGACGCGGCGGCCATGGCGGTGGCGGTGCTGTTGGCGGCGCGCGCGCACGTCGCGGTCGCCAGCGCCAGCGTCGACGACCTCGCCACCGGTGCGGCGGTGCAGCCACCGGGCCAGGCGTCCTTGCTGTTCCTGGCGCTGGCTGCACCCGGCCTGGTGCGCCTGGCCGCCGGGCCCTTCTCCGTGTGGCTGTCCGACTTCCTCGAGCAGGCGCCCGTGAGCGCCGCCGTCATCGCCTGTGCCACGGCCGCGCCGCTCGGGCTCGAGCTGTTGGCGCGCGTCGCGCTGCCGGCGGTGCCTTCGGGCGTGCTCGCGCTCCTGCCCGTGATCCTGCTGGTGGGCGTGCTCGCGCTCGGCGTCTCCGCCATGCTTGCGCTCGCCGAGCGCGAGCTGCGCCGACTGATCGCGCAGCTCGTGCACCTCGCCGGCGCCGCCGCTGCCCTTGCCGTCATGACGCTCGGCAGTGGCGCCATCGCGGCGGCGGTTGGGCTGGTGGTCGCCAGCGCGGGGTCCGCCATGCTCGCCCTGTGCACCGTCGAAGCCATCGAGCGACGCTACGAGACGCGCGACTGCGTCGAGCTCATCGGCCTCGGGCACCAGACGCCGCTGTTGGCGACGTTGCTGGCAGCCGGCCTGTTCGGCCTCGGCGGCGTCCCGCTGGTCGGTGCCGGCACCGCCTTGTGGCTGCTGGCGGCCGCGCTCGGCGACGGCCCCGCCTTCGCCGCCGCCGCGTTGCCGGGCTCCTGGCTGCTCGCGCTCCAGATCGTCGTCGTCGCGGCAACGGCGCTGGCCTCCATCGGCGTGGCCACAGCGCTGCGCCGGCTGCTCCTGCCCGCCGTGCGCCACGGCCACAAGCACCTCGAGCGGGTGACGGCGGCGCAGACCCTGCGCCTCTTGGTGCCCGCCCTGATCGCGCTCATCGCCGGGTTGGGCGCCCCGGTGGTGGTGCTTCAGGCGCGGCCCATCGCCGATCAGATCGCTCGCGTGGCTGCGGCGCGCGCGGCGGTCCAACCACCGCCGGCCGAGCCCTTCGACGAGCTCGGCAACGACGACGAGGTCGAGCGATGACACCCACCACGGTGGCTGCGCTCACCCCCGCCGGCATCTGGCTCGTGGCCGCGCTGGTGTGCCTCGGCCTCGAGGCCGCCGGCACGCCGGTGGGTTGGCGCAAGCGCTCCACGCGCACCCATCTGCCTTGGGTCATCGGGCTGGCCGCGCTGGCGGTGCTCGCCCACGCCGTGCTGCGCTGGGGCGACGCCGCCTCCGCCGCGACGTCGGCGCAAGGGCTGATCGTCGACCGCACCGGCCTGCTCGGCAGCGGCGTCATCGCGCTGCTGGTAGGCGCGGTCCACCTCGCGGCCACGCCATCCCTCGCCGCCATCGACGAGGAGCGCGGCGAGATGAGCGCGGGCTTCGCCATGGTCGGCGCGGCGCTGTCCGTCGCCTGCGGTACCGTCGATCTGCTCGTGCTGGCGGCCGCGCTCGTCGTCGCCACCGGAGCGCAGTCGCTCCTGTGCGCGCCCGACCGCGAGGGCCCTCACGGCATCGAGGCCGCCACCAAGGGCATCGTGGGCGCCGGCGTGCTGCTCGTCGTGTTGGCGCTCGCCGTCGTGTTCGCGTGGGTGTGTACCGGCAGCACCGCGTTCGCCGGGCTCGGTCGCGCGCTCGCGATCGGCGCGCCCGGCGCGGCGTTCGCCGCCGCCATGATCGTCGTCGTGCTGGCGCTCATCCTCGGCGCCGTCCCCTTCCAGCAGAGCTACGTCGACGTGGCGCACGGCGCCTCCACCTCGTCGGCCGGCTTGCTGGCGGGCGGCATGCTGGTGGTGGGCGTGCTCGAGGCGGTGCGCTTGCTCGACGGCGTCGTCGCCACCGGCGCAGACCAGATGTTGGCGCGCTCGTTCGCCGTCATCGCCGCGCTGACCCTGGTGGGCGCCCCCGTGGCCAGCCTCGACCAGAGCCGCATCGGCCGCGTGGTGGCCTACTTGGCGGTGCTGCCGGGCGGCGTGGCGTTGGCGGCGTTGGCCGCCGGCGCGCTGTCGACGGGCGGCACTGCCGATGCCGGCGCCGTGCGCGCCGCGCTCATGGCCGTGCTCTCGGGCGGCCTCGGCTGCGCGGCGGCGCTGCTCGGCGTGGCCCTGCCGCGCCTCGACCCCTCGTCGACGTGGGAGGACTGGTCGGGCTTCGGCCGCACCCGACCGGTGATGGCGGCCTTCCTCGTCTACGCGCTCGGCACGCTGGCGGGCGTGCCGGGCACCATCGGGTTCACGGCGCGCCTCGAGGCGGCGCGCGCCTTGTTCGCCGCGCGCGTCGACTGGCTCGGCTTGGTGGTGGTGGCGAGCGCCGCGCTCGGGGCCGCGCCCATCGTGCGCCTTGCGCTCTTCCTCTTTGCCAAGGACGTGCCGAGCACGCGCGCGAAGGACCAGCCAGCGCCCGGTGGGCTCTTGCTCGGCACCTTCGCCGCGTTGGTGATTGCGTGTGGCCTGCTCGAGGTGTGGCCCGGGCTCCTCGACGAGCTGGTGCAGCAAGCGCGGCGCTGAGGCGCGCTACAGCGCCAAGCCGCGGATACGGTTCTGCGCGGGCTCGCTCCAGTACAGCGTGGTGCCGACCACGGCGACGCTACCGCCGGCCACCGGCAGGTCCGCCAGTCGCTCGGGTTGCGCGCCCGCCGCGTGCAGGTCGATGCGAAACACGCCGTAGCTGTGTCCGCCCGCCAGGGTCCCGTCGGTGACCCAGTAGAGGTAGAACGCGTCGGTGGCCAAGGCCGCCGCGAAGGTGAGCGGGTTGTCGGGGTCGGCCTGGCACAGCACCGCTTCGCCGAAGGTGTTGGTGCCCATCGTGATGATGCTGCCGGCGTCGTTGGTGTCGCGGGTCGCCAGCGCGAGCTGCGCGCGGGCAGCGTCGAGCCCGATGGTGGCGCGCACGGCGCCGGTGGGCCAGATGCTGGTCTCGCCCGCGCCGGTGTCGGCGCTCTCGGCGAAACCATCGAGGCCGTAGTCGCCGTCGGCGTCCTCGCCACGAACCTGACGCCACGTGATGCGCGCGATGCCGTCGAGCTTGCCACCGACGAAGGCCGCCGCCTCGTCAGGCAGCATCACGACGCCGGTGGCATCGGAGAAGCTCCAGAAGCCAGGCCCCGTGAAGTACTGGATGGTGAAGCCGAGCGTGCCGTTGGCCAGCCGCACGGCGCGCGCCGCGGCCCCGTCGGCGCCGCTGAGCGCAAAGAGGAGCGACTGCCGGTCGTCGCCATGGATGGCGACATCGAGGTTGTCGGGCCCGCGCGACAAGGGCGCCACGTCGAGGTTCTGCTTGAGCGTGGTGGGTGTGTCTGTGCCAGGATCGGCGTCTTGCGCCACCACGCGCAGCGCGTCGGCGCTGCCGGTAGCGTCGGCGATCCAGGCGACCTCGTCGTCGACCAGGCGTAGGCCCGCCACCACCGACGCGGTCTCGCACGCGACGTTCTGCGCCGCGCCACCCGACGCCAGGCGTCGGATGCACGAGGGGTTGGTGCCCGTGGCCCAAAAGAGCGTGCCATCGGCGGCGGCTGCGATCAGCGTGACGTTGGCCTCGTTGTCGACGACGACGAAGGGGGCGTCGCCTTCGCCCTCCCCTTCACCTTCGCCCTCTCCTTCGCCCTCCTCGCCCTCCCCTTCACCCTCACCCTCGCCTTCCCCCTCACCCTCGGCGCCCGGCACGCAGGTCCCCTCCTGATTGCAGAGGTAGCTGTCGGGGCAGGTGGCCGGGTCCGCCTGGTCGCACGAGGTGGGTGCGATGCCGAGCAGCTTGCAGGCGCTCGCAAGAGAGAGCGCGAGGAACACGACGACGACGAGCAAGAGCGTACGCATGCGATTCCCTACTCCACGAGCGAGATGCCGAGCAGCGCGCCACCGAGCACGGCCAGTGCCGCGCCGCCACCAGCGACCGCGAGCGCGATGCGTCCCTCGTCGATGATGGCGCCCTTTTGGTGCGCTTGCGGGTCGGCCAAGCGCAGCTCCGCGATGGCCGCGAGCGAGCCGGCCACCACGCCGGTGACGAGCCCCACGCCCGCGATAGCGCCGCCCACCCAGAAGAGCGCGCCCGGGCCCTCACTCGTGGTGCTCATGGGTGTCGCGTCCACCTTGGCGTCGGGGGGGAGATCGCCGGCGTTGAACAAGCGGCGTCCCGCGTTCTTGGCCGCACGCCGAAGCTGCTCGGGCGGGCCGCTCACCGGGATCTCCGCGCGGCTCTCCACGGCGCCCTTCTTCACGTTCATCAAGCGCGTCGCCAACACGTACTCCGAGCCGAGCTTGCCGATGGTGCCGGCCACCACGCGCTCGGCGCCGAGCGCGGCGCCCACCTCGGCGAGGCACGAGTCGCTGCCGTCGGTGCACACGGCCTTCTGCTTCTCGTAGTCGAGCATGGCCACGATGTCTTGCTGCGAGACCACATCGCATCCCGACACGACGCCAACCTCGCCGGCCAGCGTCTCGGTGAGGATCGAGGGCACTTCGGCGTCGGCCTCGGACAGCGAGCGACCCACCAGGTTGAGCACCACGATCTTGCAGCGCTCCGTCGAGGGCGGAGGCGTTGGCGTGGGCGCCGGCTCCTGCGCTCGCGCAACGGTGGCGAGCACGAGCGAGAGGAGAGGGAGAAGGCGGCTCATAGGTTGCGCAGCACCCCGAAGGCGATGACGGCGAGCAGCATGCACCACGCGCCGGCGGGCGGCACCTTCACGGCAGGCAGTGGGACACCGAAGGAGCGTGTCACTGACCACACCAAGGACGCGCCGAGCAGGGGTCCGACGAGGCACCACAGGGGGTTGAGGCGCCACGCCAGGGCGAGCTCACCGTGCAGCAGCGCGTGCGTCCCACGAAGCACGCCGCAGCCCGGGCACTGCAGGCCGGTGAGCCACCGCCACGGGCAGGGCGGGAACAGGCCGCTCGCGGCGGGGTCGAGGACGAACAAGAGCACCAGGCCCCCGACGACGCCCAGCGCGACCACCACCATCACCACCCGATCTGCCGGCTCGCTCACTCCCGCACCATATAGCGGCCACGCGCCACCTTGACCGCGCGGGCCTTTTTCCCCACGGTGTCGACGGTGATCGCACGCACGGGAGGCACCATGGCCGGCAAGCTCATCCTCGCCATCGATCAAGGCACCACGGGCAGCACCGCCCTCGTCGTCGACGACAAGCTGGCCATCCGCGGCCGCGCCACCAAGGAGTTCCGCCAGACCTTCCCGAAGCCAGGCTGGGTCGAGCACGAGGGCTCGGCCATCTGGGAGTCGGTGGAGAGCGCCGTGCACGGCGCCCTCGTCGAGGCGGGCGTGAGCCCCAACGAGCTCGCCGGCATCGGCATCACCAACCAGCGCGAGACCACCTGCCTGTTCGAGCCCGGCGGCAAGCCGCTGCACAACTTCATCGTGTGGCAGGACCGACGGACGGCGCCCCTCTGCCACGAGCTCAAGAACGCCGGGCGCGAGGCGGGCGTGAAGCAGAAGACAGGCCTGGTGCTCGACCCGTACTTCTCGGGCACCAAGATGCGCTGGCTGCTCGACAACGTCAGCGGCGCGCGCCAGCGGGCCGAGGCGGGCAGCGCGCTCTTTGGCACCATCGACACCTGGCTCGTCCACAAGCTCACCGGCGGCAAGGTCCACGTCACCGACGCCACCAACGCCTCGCGCACGCTCTTGATGTCACTGTCGAGCTGCGCGTGGGACGCCGAGCTGCTGGCGCTGTTTGGCGTGCCCAAGGCCGCGCTGCCCGCCATCGCGTCGTCGAGCGAGCAGTACGGCAGCACCAAGGGCTTGTCGTTCTTGCCCGACGGCATCCCCGTGTGCGGCATCGCGGGTGATCAGCAAGCCGCGCTCTTTGGGCAGGCCTGCTTTTCGGCGGGCGAGGCCAAGTGCACCTACGGCACGGGCGCGTTCTTGCTCATGCACACAGGCACCACCATCGTGCCCTCGAGCCACGGCTTGCTCACCACGGTGGCGAGCAAGATTGGCAGCGAGGTCTGCTACGCGCTCGAGGGCGCGGCCTTCATCGCCGGTGCTGCCGTGCAGTGGCTGCGCGACGGCCTCGGCCTCATCACCAAGGCGAGCGAGATCGAGGCGCTGGCCCGCTCCGTCGACGACACCGGCGAGGTGTGTTTCGTGCCCGCGCTGGCGGGCCTGGGCGCGCCCCACTGGCGGCCCGACGCGCGCGGCGTGCTGAGCGGCTTCTCGCGCGACACCCACAAGGGCCACGTGGCCCGCGCCGTGCTCGAGGGCATCGCGCTGCAGAACGTCGACATCTTGGGTGCCATGGTTGGTGACGCAGGCAAGCTCTCGGTGCTGAAGGTCGACGGCGGCGCCGCAGCCAACGATCTGCTCATGCAGATGCAGGCCGACCTGCTCGACGTGCCCTGCGTGCGCCCCGAGGTCATCGAGACCACCGCGCTCGGCGCGGCCGCGCTGGCGGGGCTCGCCGCCGGCGTGTTCTCGTCGAAAGACGAGGTCAAGCGCGTGTGGCGCGAGAACAAGACCTTCACGCCCAAGCTGCCGGCTGCGGATCGCGAGCGCAAGCTCGGCGTGTGGGCGCGCGCCGTGGCGCGCGCGTGAACAACCGTCATCGCTCGAACGTTGTTGGAGTGCTCATGCGCGTGCACGTCGCCGGTCTCATCGCTTCGATCGCGCTCGTCGCCATGCCCGCGCGCGGCACGCCCGAGGTGCTGCTGCAGCAGACCCTCGCCATCACCCTCGGTGGCCAAGAGGTCGGCACCATGGACGCCCTCGACCTGCGCGACAAGGGCGGCACCACGCTCTCGCGCATCACCAAGCTCTCGGTGCAGCGCGGCGCCACCCGAAACGACATGGTGACCGAGACGCTGGTCAAGCTCGCGCCAAACGGCGCGCCGCAGAGCTATCGCTACGCGCGCACCGACAAGAGCGGCACCCTGGTCACCGAGGGGCGCATCGCCGGCGACAAGCTCGAGCTCGTCACCACCCAGAACGGCGCCAAGGTGAAGAGCAACGTGCCCATTCCCGCGGACAGCACCTTCGCGCTGGCGCTCGAGCACGAGACGCGCACGCACCTAAAGGACGGCCTGTCGATCGAGAAGAACGTGGTGCTCGAGGAGATGGGCGCGCCCGTGCCCATGACGGTCACCGTCAAGAAGAAGGGCGCGGGCTACCTGATCTCGTCGAGCTTCGCCAACCTCACCACCGACGAGGAGGTCGACGCCGCCGGTCGCACCGTGGTGGCGCGCACGCCCGCCGTGGGCATCGTCGCGTACCCCGTGGGCCGCGCGCCCGCCGACCTCGGCACCGGCACCGCCGACCTGCTGGCGCTGTCGACGTGGGTAACCAAGGACGTGGGCGCGCCGGCCGGGCGCGTGCGCTACCGCGTCACCACCAGCGACGCAGCGAGCTTCGCGGTCCCCGAAGACGATCGCCAGCGCGTGCTCAAGCGCACCGCCACCACCATCGACATCGAGGTGAAGGCGGGCGTGAGCAGCGCGGCCTCCCTCGACGACGCCAAGAAGAAGAAGGCGCTGGCGGCCACGCCCTACGAGGCAGTCGATGACGCGCGCATCAAGCGCACGGCGGCGGAGGTCACCAAGGGCGCCAAGGACAAGCGCGACGAGGTCGCGCGCCTGGTGCGCTTCGTCTACGACCACGTGGAGGCGAAGGGGCTCGACCGCGGCTACGCGCCTGCGGTCGCCACGCTCGAGAGCAAGGCCGGCGACTGCACCGAGCACTCGGTGCTCTTGTCGGCGCTGGCGCGCGCGCGCGGTGTGCCCACCCGCCTCGTCGACGGCGTGGTGGTCGACCAGACGCGCGCCGGCTACCACGAGTGGGTGGAGGTGTGGCTCGAGGGCGAGGGCTTCGTGGCCGCCGACCCCACCTTCGGCGTGTTCCCCGCGGGCCCCGAGCGCCTCAAGCTCGCCGAGGGCAGCACGGCGCCCGACGAGCACCTCTTGCTGTCGCTGGCCGCCGCGCGCCTGCTCAAGCCCGGCACACGCGTCGACGTGATCGAGACGGCGCCGCTCCGTTGAGGCGGCTATGATCGCGCCCATGCCCAGCAGGCGTCGGCGCCACCTGGTAGCTCTGGCGGCGGCGATCGCGCTGCACGGCGCCCTCCTCGTCGTCATCACCGAGGCCCGCGTGCGGCGCTTCTTCCCCGAGAGCGAGCGCAACGTCGTCGAGCTCACGCTGGTTGCGCCCGCGCCGCCGGCCGCGCCCGACGAGCCCGCGCCCGAGGAGGAGCGCCCCTCGCCGCCGCCCATGCCGCGCGAGGCACCAACGCCCGCGCCGCCGGCCACCGAGCGGCCGACGCCCGAGGAGACGCCGGCCCCGCCTCCTCCGGAGACGGCGCCGGCGCCGGCGCCCGTCCTGCCGGAAGCCAGCGGCTCGCTGGTGCGTCTGCCCGCGAAGGACCAGGGCATCGCGCGCGTCTTCGGCACCGGCGACGGCCCCTTGCCATCGGTGGCCACGCTCGAGGGATCGCTCGAGCTCAAGGCCGACGGGCCGCTCTCCGATCGCGCGCGCACCACCAAGAAGGTGCGGCGCATGTTGGCCGACGACCTGGCCGACGACGTGGTGGTGGCCGGGCTGGCCGATGACTACTTCCGCACGCTCAAGGACCACATCGAGGTCGCGTGGCGCCCGGCCATGAAGGAGCTGAACGACGGCGGCGAGGGCGTCACGCAGATCGGCATGATGAAGTCGTTCGCCGCCGACCGCGTCGCCTGGGACGAGGCCTGGCGCGCCTACCTCGACCTCGCCAAGCAGTACGCCAACGGCCAGAAGCCATCCCTCGAGCCCGCGCGCCGCGAGCGCCTGCGCGAGCTCATGCGGAGCCGCAAGGGCATGTTTCGCTTCCACGCCATCTCCGAGGTGGAGCTCACGCAAGGCCCCGACGGACGCGTCGTCACGCTCGAGCTGCCGCTGCCCTCGGGCCACCCCGGCATCGACGAGGGCGTCAAAGACGCCATCGTGGCGGCCATCAGCGCGCTCCACGAACCGCCACCGGCGCGCGTCCACCGCGGCGAGCCCTTCTCGTCGACCTGGCGCCTGCGCGCCACCTGGACCATGGTGCCGCCGACGGCGTTTCTGACCGGCAGCGCCTTCGACATCACGCCCAAGGGCTTCGAGATCGACGTGCCCTTCGACATCAAGCTCAAGACGCACGTGCTGCTCATGCGCACCAGCGCGGCGCCGGGCGTTTCCACCAGCGACGCGCCGGACTAAGGGGGCCCATGGCCACCGCAGACCTGATCCAGGGCACCGAGCTGAAGGGTGACGCCGCGCACCTCGACGTCGCCACCGCGACGCGCCTCGGCCGCGCCTTCGGCACCGTGCTGCGGCGGCGCGGCGGCGGCGGGGCCAAGGTGGTGGTGCTGGCCCGCGGCGGCGACGGCGAGGAGCTGCCGGTGCGCGACGGCTTGGCGCGCGGGCTCGTGCTCACGGGTCACGAGGTGCACGACCTGGGCGTGGCCAGCGAGGCACAGCTCGCCGTCGCCGTCGATCGCCTCGAGGCCGCGGGGGCAGCACAGGTGCCCCCGGTCTCCGAGGGCGTGCGCCGCGTGCGCTTCCTGCTCGGGCGACGCCCCCTTGGTGACGAGGTGCTCGCGGAGCTGGCCGCGCTGGCCGACGGCGACGACTTCTCTGCGGGGACGGGCTCGCTCGTGCTGGTGGATCCGCGCCAGCCGTCACGCAGCGCAGGAGCGAGGGGATGATGGCCCGCTGGTGTGCGGTGCCGGCGCTGCTCGCGCTCGCCGCTTGCCCCGGCACCACGTCAACGGTGGTGCGGCTGGGCCCGCCCGACGACGGCGGCGGCACTGCGCCCACCGCCCGCGCCATCGTCACCGAGCAGCGCACCATCACGGTGGCCATCAAGGACGGCGTCACCGCCACGCTCGGCGCCGCGCTCACGCGCCCCACCGACGGCAGCGGGCCCGCGATCCTCATCGTGCCCGGCGGCGGCGACGTCTCGCGCAAGGGCACGCGTCCGGGCGATGGCGTCGATGTGTACCGCGCACCCGTCGACGTCAGCACCGCCTGGGCCGACGCCCTGGCACGGCGCGGCGCCCTCGTGCTCACGTGGGACAAGCGCACCTGCGGCCCCAACGACGACCCGCTGTGCACGAAGAACCCCCAAGACGACGTCGACGAGCACGGACCGACCGCGCTGGCCAAGGACATCGACGCGGCCTGCGCGCTGGTGCGCCAGGAGCCCTCCTTCGACGGGCGCGTGGTGGTGTTCGCGCACGGCCAGGCGGGCCAGGTGGCGCTCTCGTCGACGTGCGCCAAAGACGCCGCCGTGGTGGTGCTGGTGGCGCCCATCCCCCGCGGCATCGACGAGGTCATCGTGGCTGGCATCAAGGACCGCGCCCACCGCGTCGAGAAGGTGGCGAGCCGCGAGCAGGACGCCGCCGCCAAAGAGGCCCTGCTCGACAAGGCTGGCCAGCTCACCAACCTGGCGAGCACCCGCGCGGCCGAGTTCGCCTCGATGAAGGCGGGCCGCTTCGCGCCCACGGCGCGGGTCGGCGGCGCCACCCTCGCGTTCTGGAAGGGCTGGATCGAGCTCACCGGCAAGACCGCGGCGCTCATCGACGCGGCGCCGGCCAAGAAGCTCGTGGTCCTCGGCGCCGACGACCAGCAGTACGGCGAGAAGGACCGGGTGCGCATCAAGGCGCTGGCGCCCGACGCCTACCTCGAGGTCAAGGGCGCCGACCACCACCTCTTGTCGAATGGGCGCCTCGCCGCGGAGACGGTGGACCTCATCGGCGCCGCCCTGGACGCCGCGCTGGCGCCTCCCCCAACCGGGTAGATCCCCGGTTGTCGTGCAGAATCAGGCGCCTACGGTCCCCAGATGCCCTCTGCCAAGCGCGACTACTACGAAGTCCTCGGGGTGGGGCGCGACGCAGACGAAGCGGCGCTGAAGAAGGCGTACCGCAAGCTCGCGCACCAGTTCCACCCCGACAAGAACCCCGGCGACAAGGCCGCCGAGGAGAAGTTCAAAGAGGCCTCCGAGGCCTACGCGGTGCTCTCCGACGCCGACAACCGCGCCAAGTACGACCGCTTCGGCCACAACGGCGCGGACTTCGGCTTCCCGGGCGGCTTCGCCGCGCAGGGCGCCTACGGCGTCGACATCCAGAGCATCTTCGGCGACATCTTCGGCGACCTGTTCGGTGGCCGTGGTCGGCGCGGCGCCGCCCGCGGCAGCGACCTGCGCTACCACCTCGAGATCAGCTTCGAGGAGGCGGCCTTCGGCGGCGCCAAGGACGTCACCATCCCGCGCCTCGAGGACTGCGCGACCTGCAGCGGCTCGGGCGTGAAGCCCGGCACCAAGCCGAAGGTGTGCAGCACCTGCGGCGGCGCCGGCGAGATCCGCGTCAGCCAGGGCTTCTTCTCCATCGCGCGCGCCTGTCCGGGGTGCGGCGGCAGCGGGCGCATCGTCGAGAACCCCTGCGGCGACTGCCAAGGGCGCGGCCAGAAGGAGCAAGAGCGCACGCTCTCGGTCAAGGTCCCGCCCGGCGTCAACGAGGGTACGCGCCTACGCTTCGTGGGCGAGGGCGAGGGCGGGCGTGGCGGCGGCCCCCGCGGCGACCTCTACGTCGTGCTCGCCATCAAGGCGCACCCGCTGTTCACGCGCGACGAGGAGCAGGTGCTCTGCGAGGTGCCGCTCTCCTTCCCGCAGGCAGCGCTCGGCTGCGCGCTCGAGGTGCCCACGCTCGACGGCAAGGTGCAGATGAAGATCCCGGCGGGAACGCAACCGGGCGCGAGCTTTCGCCTCAAGGGCAAGGGCGTCCCCCACCTGCGCGGCCAAGGGCGCGGTGATCAGATCGTCAAGGTGCGCGTGGAGGTGCCCAAAGAGCTCAACGACGAGCAGCGCGCGCTGCTCGAGAAGCTCGCCGCCGCCTTCGGCGACGAGGTGCACCCCGAGCACAGGAGCTTCCTCGACAAGGTGAAGGAGCTGTTCGGGTGAGGCCGGTCACTCCACGAAGGTGACGGTGCCGAAGCGCGCCAGGTTGTGGAAGTCGCCCGCGAGCGGCGTCGACCACGCGCTGGCCTCGCTGCCGGTGATGCGCTGTTTGGCGCGCAGGCGCTCGAGGCGGAACAGGTTGACCTTCCACGACGCGCCCACCTTGGGCTCGCCGGCGGGCACGTCCTTGAGCGCAGCGACGGGGATGCGCCACTCCGAGACGAAGCCGCGGTCCTCATCCTTGTCGTCGTTGAGCGTGCCGTCGACCGCGGTCTTCACCTGGTGCCCCGCCTCGAAGGCAGCGTCCATGTTCTTGCGCGCCCCGCCGGCGAAGGCGGCGTCGAAGGTGACGTCGTTGGGCGCGCTCTGGAGCTCCACGTAGACGTCACCGTCGCCGTCGGCGTCGACGAAGATCTCCACCGCCTCGCTGTCGTAGATGGGGTCGTCGTGCTTCTTGTAGGGCGTGTGCACGTCGGGGTCGACGGCCTCGAACGCGAGGTAGAGCGCGTCGGCGCTCCACAGCATGCGCGCGGTGGTGGGGCGCGTGATGGCGCTCATGCCGTCCCACGCGACGAAGGGCCCAAGGCGCGCGGCCCGCGCCCAGTCCGCCTCGTCGAGCTTGCCGTCGACGGTGATGGTGCCGGCGGCGCGCGGCACCTGCGCCTCCGCCTTGGGCACCGCTGCGCCCTCGAGCTTGAGGCGCGCCACCTCGATGCGACCACGGCGGAGCGCGGGAGTCCCCGCCGCCAGCACGGGCTTCCATTGGTCCTTGTTCTCTTGGATGCCCACCCAGAGCGCCAGCTCGTCCGCCGCGAGGTCGGTGGGGAGCACGATGGTGAAGGTGTCGATCAGCAGGTCGCCCTTGCGCCAATTGGCGATGCCGCGCGAGCCCAGCAGCGCATGGTCGCCGATGCCGGTCACGACCTCGCCATCGAGGGGCGAGAGGTGCGCGCCCACCTTGGGCTTGCGCGTGGTGACGTCGTCCTCGACCAGCACGTAGAGCGTGAACGACGCGCGCCCGCCGCGCGCCACGCTGGGCGGCGCCTGCACGCCGACCAGGCGCAGCCCCTGCTCGTAGCCCACGTCCAGGGGACGGGCCTCCGCCAGCGCCGTCACTGGCGCGGCGTCGGTGGGCCCGTTCTTGTCGACGACGCGGGTAGGGGTGACGCGGCCGTCGCACGCAGCGACCGCGACGCTGACGGTGGCCGCGGCGACGAGCACGGTGGAGCAAGTGGTACGCATCGAAACACCCATGATCCGGCGCCGTTAGAGCCTCGATCGGGCGTCGCCGCCAGTGAGCGAGCGAAAGCCAGGCGCTCGCCGGGAGTAGCACACTCTGGGCTGCTATCTCTTCAGGGTGAATCGGGAGCCCATGCGTCCCGTCCTACCTGCGGCCGCTCCCCTCGGGGGCGGCGCTGGAGATGCCATGAAGCCCGCAGTCGTCGTTGGCCCCGCCCTGCTCCTCTGCGCAGCCCTGCTCGGGAGCGGCTGCGTCACCCGCACCGTCTACGTGGTCGACGATCGTGACGACGAGCCGCTGCCGGCCGCGCCGCGCGCCGTCGCCAGCGCCGAGCCGGCGCCGCGTTACGAGGATGACGCCGGCATCAGCCGCGTCGAGGACTTCTACGAGCCGCTCTCACCCTACGGGCGCTGGGTGCACACGCCCTTGTACGGCATGGTCTTCATCCCTTCGGCTGCCGTGGTGGGCGCCGGCTTCCGGCCCTACACCCATGGGCATTGGGTGCAGACCGAGTGGGGCTGGACGTGGGTGGATCGGCACCCCTTTGGCTGGGCGACGGGTCACTATGGGCGCTGGTACTACGACACGAGCTACGGCTGGGTCTGGGTGCCGGGTACGGCGTGGGCGCCGGCGTGGGTGTCGTGGCGCACTGGCGGCGGCTACGTGGGCTGGGCGCCCATGCCGCCGGGCGCGGCGTTCGGCGGCGTCTACACCGTCTACGAGACGAGCTGGGTGTTCGTCAGCTACTCGAGCATGGGCGTGGGCTACGTGGGCAACGCGCTCATCGTGGGGCCCGCCTACCGCACCTGCTACGTGTCGACCTCGCCCTACCGCGAGACCTACGTCGTGTACGGCCGCACCTACTATCGCGGCCCCCGCGAGGACGAGGTGGTGCGCGCCGGTGGTCGCGTGGTCCATCGCCCCATCCGCGACGTCGACAACGAGGCCGCTGTCACCCGCCCGCCGACGGGCACGGCCCGCGGCCGCGACGACGACGGCGGGCGCCGCCCGGGCCGCGTCGGACGCGACGACGAGCGCGACGGGGAGCATGGCCAGCGCGACGGCGGCGCGCGCGGCAACCCCCGCGACCGCGATGACGACCCCCGCGGTGATCGTGATGGCAGCGAGCGCGGCGATGAGCGCGACGTTGGGCGCGGCGATCCGAACCGCGGCCATGGCAACGACCCCGAGCGCGACGACGCGGACAACCCCGGCCGCGGCGAGCCTGGTCGTCCCGATGGGCGCGGCCCCGTCGACGGGCGCGGGCGTGGCCACGACGATCGCGGCCGGCCCATCGGCCTCGTCGACGAGCGCGGCGCCATCGTCGACGACGCGAGCCCGCGCATCGATCCTGCCACCGGCGCCGTGCGCGACCGCGGCGACGTGGGCGTGGGCGTGCGCACCCCCGACGACGTCGGCGTAGGGCACGACGAGCGCCCGCCCGTGGCCGGCGAGCGCGGCACGCCGGCGCGCCCCGACGCCACCGACCTGCGCAGCCCCTGGCGCGACGACGAGCGCCCGCAGGATCGCGACCAGGAGGACCCGGAGAAGTTCCGGCCCATCACCGACCCCATGGGCACGCCCGCCCGGCCGCTCGACGGCCCGCCGCAGGGCCCCCGCTCCGGCGCGCGCGACGCGCTGACGCCGGCGCGCCCCATCGAAGCGCGCCCCACCGAACCCTACCTGGAGGGCCGGCCCGAGCTGCGCGCCGATCCGCGCGCACGCCCCGAGCGTGGCCCCGTTGGCGGTCGCCCGAGCTTCGATGCGCCCGCCGCCGAGCAGCCCTCGGTCGACCCGCGCAGCCCGGTGACGCCGAGCCGCCCGAGCGGCCTCGATCGCACCCCGCGCCCGAGCGAGCGCCCCAGCGTGGGCGCGCCGCGGCCCGGCCCGCAGCCCGAGGCTCAGCCCGCTGGTGAGCAGCAGCCGCAGGGCAAGGGCAAGAAGACCAAGGCCACCAAGAAGAGCAGCGGCAAGAAGAGCGACGCCCCAAAGAAGTGAACGGGCACGCTCGCTACGCGGCGCCGCGCACCTTGACCGTGGTCTTCATCTCTTTGTTGGTGTCTTTGTCGCGCGCCGACATCGTCAAGATGCCCTCGACGGAACAGTCGAACACCACCTCGACGCGCACGGAGCCCTTGGGCCCGCGCCGGATGCCGGAGAACTCGAACTCGCCGAGCAGCTCGTTCTTGCGCGCTTCCTTCTGGTCGCCCTGGTAGATGCGCATGGTGAGCTCCGACTGATCGTCGTAGCTGGTGGTGAACACCATCGACTTCTGGTTGGGCACGCTGGCGTTGCGCTTGAAGATCTCATGCAGGTCGCCGTCGGCGCGCTCGATGCCGATGGCCATGGGGATGACGTCGAGGAGCTGGACCTTGTGCTCTTGCACGTCGGTCTCGAGAGAGTGCGCGTACAGCGCCGCACCCACGGCCACGGCCTCGTCGGGGTGCACGCTCTTTGCGGGCGGCTTGCCGAAGAGCTCGAGCACCGCGCGCTGCACCGCCGGCCAGCGCGTCTGACCGCCGACGAGCAGGACCTCGTCGAGCTGGTGCACCTGGATGCCCGAGTCCTTGATGACCATCTCGGCGATCTCGATGGTGCGCTTGACGAGGGGCGCCGTGATGTCTTCGTAGAGCTTGCGGCTGACCACCAGGTTGATGTCGAGCGGCGTGCCCTCGGGCGTCATGGTGACGAAGGGGATGGAGAAGGGTGCCTCGGTGCGCGACGACAGATCGATCTTGGTGCGCTCGGCGAGGTCCTTGATGCGCTGCATGGCGATGGGGTCGCCCGACAGATCGATGCCGTGCTTGGCCTTGAAGTCGTCGATGACGTAGTGGATGAGCGCGTTGTCCCAGTCGATGCCGCCCAAGAAGATGTCGCCGCCCGTGGCGCGCACCTCGAAGGTGCGGCCGCGGATGTCGATGACGCTCATGTCGAAGGTGCCGCCGCCGAGGTCGTAAATGGCGACGGTCTGGTTGAGGTTGCGCCGGATGCCGTACGCCATGGCGGCGGCCGTCGGCTCGTTGATGATGCGCACCACCTCGAGGCCGATGGAATCGCCCGCCTCCTTGACGGCCTGGCGCTGGCGGTCGTTGAAGTAGGCGGGCACGGTGACCACCGCGCGGGTGATGGGGCGCTTGAGGTAGTCCGACGCCACCGTGCGGCAGACGTTGAGGATCCTCGACGACACGTCTTGCAGCGTGAACTCGCGGCCTTGGCCGAGCTCGATGGTCACGTTGTTCTGCTGGCCGGGCTTCATGTCGTAGGCGAAGTACTCGCCCATCTTGCGCACGAAGCCCTCTTGGTAGTCGCGGCCGATCAGGCGCTTGGCGCCATACACCGTGCGCTTGGGGTTCAAGAGCCACTGGCGCTTGGCTTCGTAGCCCACCAGCTCATTGCCCTTGTCGTCGACGGCGAAGATGGACGGGATGGTGGTCTCACCCCCGCGATAGGGGATGACCTTCACGTTGCCGTCGTCCTCGACGATGGCGGCGCACGAGTTGGTGGTCCCGAGGTCGATGCCGATGATCTGCCCGGACATGAGCACCCCTTGGGGGAAGCGTTGGACCCGCCCTCGATAGCATCCAAGCGGGGCTCTCTGCCAGTGGTCGTGACGTTGGCCACGGGGCATGGCCGCCACGTGAATGGACCGGCCCGTGGCGCCGTCCCCTCGGCACCTTTGCCCCAGGTGACCGGATGCTCGGAGAGATCACAGACGTCGTCGGCCGCGCGCTCTTGCTGTGCGCGCTGTCGCTGCTCCTGGTGGCGCTCAGCGGCGCTCTCGCCTGCGCGCCGCTGGTCACCGCCCAGGGACCCACGGTGCAGCTCGACCCCGACGTCGACGACCAGCTGGGTGGCACCGGGGTCGAGAGCGGCGACGTGCGGGGTGCCTCCGAGCAGATCGCACGCGCGCTCAGCGCGCTCGAGCACCGCGGCGAGCACCCCCGCATCGCGTTGGCACCCGTGCAGAACCTGTCGCGCTTCCGTATCGACCCCGCCCTGTTGAAGAACCGCCTGACCCACGAGCTGGTGCAACGCGCTCGCGGCCGCTTCGAGCTCATCCCCCTCGACAGCGACACGGCGAGCGCCGAGGTCGACTTCTTGCTGAAGACCGAGCTGCGCTCGCTCACCAAAGACAACGGCCGCGCCACCAGCGACTACCTGCAGTACGCCTTCCAGCTCGAGCGCCCGCGCGACGGCGCGGTGCTGTGGTCGGGCATGTACGAGACCAAGCGCGTCAGCGCCGTCGACGTCATCTATCAGTGATCGTACCTGTCGTGGAGGCCACCATGCGTCGCGTGATCCTGCTCTGTGCGCTCGGTGCCGTCTGCACCAGCCTGTCGTGCGTCGCCGTGAAGGAGGCGCAACTGGGCGTGGAGAACGCCGTCGACGCGCCGGTGGTAGAGGAGCACACGTGGGGCCGCGTGGAGTGCGGCCACGGTCAGGTGTGCGCCGAGGTGCAGGTGGCGCGCGTCGACGTGGGCAGCTACGGCAGCGGGCCCATCGAGGTGACGCTCAAGAACCGCACGCTCGCTGCCGTGGCCGTGCAGGTGGAGCTCGAGACCTTCGACGCCCAGGGGCACCGCACCGATCGCACCGGCTTTCACGACGTGGCGCTGGCGCCGCGCCAAGAGAGCGTGCTGACGCTGTGGCAAGAGCTCACCGCCGACGAACACCTGGTCATCAAGCTGCGCGCGCGCTCGTGATCGCGGTGGCTCGCCTCTTGACCATGGCGGTGGCGACCTGCGCCCTCGCCTGCGCTCACATCGACGCGCCCGCCGTCGACCCCACGCTCGAGCGCCTGGAGCGTGCGTTCGCCACGCTGCGCGCGGGCGGCTCCCATGCGCGCGCCCGCCGTGACCTCGAGCTCGCCGCACGCGCGTTCGACGAGCTGGCGCTGCCCGGCGCGAGCCTCGAGGAGGCGCTCGCCTCGGATCCGCAGAAGCCCTACCGCGGACGCCCCTGGGAGCGTGCGCTGGCGCTGACGCTCTTGGCCGCCCTCGATGCCGAGCGCGGGCGCTGCGACCTGGCGGTGCCCTCGCTCAAGAGCGCCGCGCTCCACGACCTGCGCGTGCAGCGCGACGAGGCCTCGGACGCGCCGGTGATCTACCTGCTGCTCTTGCGCTGCCTACACGAGATCGACGCCCCGGTGGACGACGTGGCGCGCGCGCGCCTGGAGCTCGAGCGCTCGCTGGCGCTCGACGGCGGCGCGCTCTCGATCGCCGAGCTCGAGCGAGCGGCGCTGGCGCCCACCTTGCGCCTGGCCTTCGACGGCGCCGGGCCCACCCTCGAGGGCGCGGGCCGCTACGGCGAGGCCGCAGTAGTGCATACGGACGCCGTGGCGGCGGCGGCCCCGCAGGTGGCGCGCGCGCGGCCCGAGCGTGCCGCCGCGGTAGTGCGCATCGGCCGCGACGCGCCCCGCAGCCCCGCCGACGATGTCGAGGGCGTGGCGCTGTGGGCGAGCGCGCGCCAGGCGAGCACCGTGAGCGGCCGGCCCTTCGACGAGGTGCTGCGCGAGCGCGCGGCGCTCAAGGGCGACGCGCAGCGGGAAGGCGAACGGCTCTTCGCCGACGGCGTGCGCCGGGCGAGCACACCGGGCAGGCAGCTGGGCGCGCTGGCGACGGCCGCCGCGGGCGCCGGCTTGTTCGCCGCCGGCGCCGTCGTCGACGCGCGGGCCGACGCGCGCTACGTCGAGGCGCTGTTTGGGCGCGTGGTGGCGTTGCCCTGACGCGCGCACACGCGGTTTTGCGGCGCGCCCGCTCCTGCTAACGGTGCGCCCGTGAACAACCACCGCAGCCTCGCGCTCCTCGCCACCGCGCTCGCGCTCGCATGCGCTACCCAACCGCCACCACCCGCGCCACCGGTGCTGGCCGCGAAGCCGCTGGCGCGCCCCGATCCCTTCCCCGTCGCCTTCGTGACGAATGAGCCGAGCGACGCGGCGCCCGCGCCGGCCCCGCCGCCAGTGCTGCTGCGCGGCGGCACGGTGCTGACCGCCGCCGGCCGCACCTTCGAGCGCGGTCACCTGCTCATCGTCGACGGCAAGATCGCGTCGGTGGGCGAGGGCCCGGGCACACCTCCCACGGGCGCCCGCGTGGTCGACGTGAGCGGGCGCTTCCTCACGCCGGGGCTCATCGACACGCACTCGCACATGGGCGTGTACCCACTGCCCGGCAGCGAGGGCAACAGCGACGGCAACGAGGTCGGCAACCCCAACACCGCCGGCGTGTGGGCAGAGCACGGCTTCTGGCCGCAAGATCCGGCGCTGCCGCGCGCGGTGGCGGGCGGCATCACCACCATCCAGGTGCTGCCCGGCTCCGCCAACCTCATCGGTGGGCGCAGCTTCACGGCCAAGCTCAAGCTCAAAGGCAGCGCGCGAGAGATGCGCTTCCCCGGTGCGCCGCAGGGGCTCAAGATGGCCTGCGGCGAGAACCCCAAGCGCGTGTACGGCGCCCACCGCAACGGCCTGCCGTCGACGCGCATGGGCAACGTGCACGGCTATCGCAAGGCCTTCCAGGACGCCCTCGACTACCGCCGACGCTGGCAGAAGTACGATCGCGACCTCTCCTTGTGGAAGGACAAGCTCGCGCGCGAGCAGACGCAACCGAGCGCCGCGCCAGCGGCGGACGGCGCCAAGAAGCCCGAGGAGCCACCAGGTCCTTTCGACCCTCCCGATCCGCCGGCCCGCGACCTCGAGCTCGAGACCCTGGCCAAGGTGCTCGACGGCACCATCCTGGTGCACAACCACTGCTACCGCGCCGACGAGATGAACCTGATGCTCGATCTCGCCAAGCAGTACCACTTCAAGATCCGCTCCTTTCACCACGCCCTCGAGGCCTACAAGCTGCGCCAGCGCTTGGCTGCCGAGGGCGTGGCGGTGTCGACGTGGGCCGATTGGTGGGGCTTCAAGATGGAGAGCCTCGACGGCATCCCCGAGAACGCGCCCTTGGTGGCCGCCGCGGGCGCGCGCGCCATCATCCACTCCGACAGCGAGAGCGAGGTGCGCCACCTGAACCAAGAGGCGGCGAAGGCGCTGGCCGCCGGGAGGCGCCTTGGCCTCGCGCTCGACGACAACGAGGCGCTGCGTTGGATCACGGCCAACCCAGCCTGGGCCCTGGGCGTCGAAGAGCAGACCGGCACGCTCACGGTGGGCAAGATGGGCGACGTGGTGGTGTGGGATCGCCACCCCTTCTCGGTCTACGCCAAGGCGGCGCAGGTCTACATCGACGGCGAGCTGATGTTCGAGCGCGGCGGCACACATCAGGTCACCGACTTCGAGCTGACGCTGCCAAACGCCGGCGCCACCGCCCAAACCCCGGGAGCGATGCCATGATCGCGCACCTTCTCGCGCTTGCACTCCTGACCCCATCCGCCGAGCCGCCCCTCGCCATCGTGGGCGCGCGCGTCGAGCGCGGCGACGGCACCGGCTTGGCCGTGGGCACCGTGGTCGTCGACCAGGGACGCATCGTCGACGTCGGCGCGGCGCTCACGCCGCCCCCCGGCGCCCTCATCATCGACGGGCGCGCCAAGGTCTTGACGCCCGGGCTCATCGCCAGCGGATCCCAAGTCGGCCTGCTGGAGGTCGACCTCGAGGGCAGCACGGTCGACGCCGCGCTCGAGGGTGCGGCCGTGCCCGCGTTCCGCGCCATCGACGGCTACAACCCCCGCTCCTGGCACGTGGCCGTGGATCGCGCGCAGGGCGTCACGCGCCAGGTGCTGACCCCTCGAGGTGCCCTGGTCCGCGGCCAAGGCTTCGTGGTGGACAGCACTGGTGAGCCAACATCGGTGACCCGCGGCGTACGCGTGGCCATGTTCGGCGCCGTCGCCGGCGACGCGCGCGACGCGGCCGGCGGATCGCGCGGCGGCGCGCTCCTGCGCCTGCGCGAGATCCTCGACGACACGCGCTTCTACCGCGCCAACAAGAGCGCCTACGACCGTGCGCAAACGCGCGCGCTTGCCTTGCCGCGCGTGCACCTCGAGGCCCTGTTCGACGTCGCCGAGGGCAGGTTGCCCTTCGTTGTCGATGCCAACCGTGAGAGCGACGTGCGCGCCCTCCTGGCCCTGGCTGCAGAAGAGCGCCTGCGCGTCGTGGTCAACGGCGGTGCCGAGGCGTGGCTGGCCGCCGACGAGCTGGCGGCGCGCAAGGTGCCGGTCATCTTGCAGCCCTCCAGCATGGAGCCGTGGAGCTTCGACGCGCTCCACGCGCGCGACGATGCGGCGGCGCTGCTCGACGCCGCGGGCGTCCCGCTGGTGATCGCATCCTCGACCACCGCCGACGGCACGACGCGCCTGCGCCAAGAGGCGGGCGTGGCGGTGGCCTACGGGCTGCCCTGGCGCAAGGCGCTCATGGCCATCACGCTGACGCCTGCGCGCGTCTTCGGCGTCGACGCCCAGCTCGGCTCCATCGCCAAGGGCAAGCGCGCCGACCTGGTCTTGTGGTCGGGCGACCCCTTCGAGGTCACGAGCGCCGCCGAGCTGGTGCTCATCGACGGGCGACGGCAAGACCTGCGCACGCGGCATACGGCGCTGGCCGAGCGCTACCGCGAGCGCCGATGAGCTCGGCGCGATGAGGTGGCCCCGCGACGCACCGCGCCTGCGCTTTTCGGTTCTGATGAGCTCCGGTGTCTCTTTGGGCGTGACGCGAACAAGGTGCGCCATCGTCGGTGCGCTCCTCATTGCCGGTGCGTCCTCGTGCCGTGGGCCGGTGCTCGAGCCCGGCGGGCCGGTCATTGACCTGCACACGCACTGCATGTCGGACACGTGCACCGTCGACGGCGTGGAAGCGTCCTTGGGCGGGCAGCTCACCGTGGCCGCGCTCTCGCTCGAGCACTATGCCATCGCCTCGACCCTGGGCGATCCGCTCCCCGACGAGCTCCGCTTCGTGCTCGACTCCAACGCCGTCCACGCTTCCCTGGCGGCGCGGTCCGACCAGGTGCTGTTCTTCGCCAGCCTCGACTGTCTGCACGAAGTACCGGCCTCGGATCCCGGCTGGACCGCGCGCTGCCTGGCCGACGCCGACGCCTGGCTCGAAGCCGGCGCCAAGGGCTTCAAGGACCACGCGGGCAAGAGCTGGGACGGCAGCGGCGAGGACGTGGCGCTCTGGGTCGGCGCGTACAACCGCCTGGCTGGCTGGTGCGACGTCGACGCAGGAGACCCAACGCCAAACCGAGCTTGCCAAGCTCAAGCGACGGCCCGCATGCCGCTCGACGAGCCCGCGTGGCGCGAGCTGGTGCGTGGGCTCGTGGAGACGCGCGCGGTGCCGCTCGTGACCCACGCCGTCGACTGGCGCGAGGCGGACACGCGGTGTGGCAGGAGCGGCAGTGTTGGGCCCTGCTTCACGCAGGCAGCCGACGCACTGGTCGACTTCGCCACTTGGGCGGAGCGCGAGCTCTCTGTCGAGGCGCGGCGCCGCATCGTGGTGGCCCACCTTGGGTTCCTCGACAAGGACGAGGCGCGCCTGACGGCAGTGCTGGAGGCGGGCCTGACGGTGGACCTGACCCAGACCGCGCTCGCCTCGTCGGGGTGCCTGCTGCGCGACCTGGTGGCGGCGTACCCGGAGCAGGTGGTGCTCGGCACCGACGTCGAGGTCGGCGCCGCGTGCATGCCACGCCATTACGAGGCCTGGCTGTGGGGCCTGCTCGGTGACGCTGATCGGCGGGAGCGCTACCCCGACACCTGCCGCGGCACCATGGAGCCGGTGGGCGCCGGGCTCCTCGACGAGCTCGCCTGCGACGTGGAGGTGCGTGACGACGCTGCGCGCCTCGTGCTCTACGACAACGCGGCGCGCTTGCTTGGGTGGCAGCCCTGACAGCCCGCTCCCAGGGCTGGTCTTCCCCGGCCCGGTGTGCGACACGGGCCCACCTGGGCCTACGTGCCCAAAGGGGATCCCATGCTCGCTCGCCTCCTCGTCGCCGTCCTCGGCGCTCTCCTTGCCACGGCCTGCACCGTGCCCCCCCGCGACCTCGACGACGAGGAGCGCCGCGGCCGCGATGACGACGAGGACCCGACGGACCCGACGGACCCGACGGACCCCACAGACCCCACAGACCCCGTCGATCCCGTAGACCCCGGCAGTGTGAGCCCGGGCGGCGGCTGCGTGGCCGACGTCGATTGCGCCGAGGACGCGGCGCACGCGGGCCTGTGCGTCGCGGGCGTCTGCATGCAGACCGCGTCGGCGGCGTGCAGCGAGCCCGGGTCGAGCGCCGAGTGCGGCGCCGGGCTGCGCTGCTGGGAGCTCACCGACAACGCGCCCATCTGCTGGCCGAGCTGCGACGCCTTCGCGTGCGCAGGAACCTGTGACACCGACGGCGCCTGCGTGCCCTCCACCACCACGGCAGCGACCTGCGACCAGGAGGCCGCCTTCTACTGCCCCGAGACCGGCAGCGGCGGCTGCCCACCGAACTCGCACCTCGACGGCGAGAGCTGTTACTGCGACGACGGCTACGTGGTGAACGCCGCTGGCACCGGCTGCGAGCCGGGCGCGAGCGGCGGCGAGGGTGGCTGCCCGCCCAACTCGCACCTCGAGGGAGACGGCTGCTACTGCAACGACGGCTTCCAGGTGAACACCGCCGGCACCGCCTGTGAGCATGCCTGCGAGGGCGACGGCGACTGCACGGGTGGCCTCGTGTGCGGCGCCGACTTCACTTGCCAAGAGCCGCCCTGCACCGAGGACTCCTGCGGCGCCGGCATGCTGTGCTCAACCAGCGGCCGTTGCGTCGTCGACATCGGCACGCCCCCCGTGGGCACGCCGCCCACGTGCAGCGACATCCCCTCCATCACCTGCACGGGCGGCGAGGCCAACTGCGGCCAGCTCATCGCCTTCAATCCGCGCCAAGGCGACGGCTACTGGGATTACCCGCTCAACGGCGAGACCGAGGCCAACCAGTATCGCTCCTTCGCGCGTCGCGACATGGTGGCGCTCATCAAGTACGCGTCTGCGTCGGTGCGCTGCGCGGCCGCGGGCTGGACGGTGGGCAACGGCGGGCGCCTCGGCCTCGGCGACATGAGCGAGCAGACCGGCGCCATCCCCGGCACCTCCATCGGCGAGCCGGGCCACCCCGAGGGCACGCACGTCGACGGGCACGACATGGACATCGCGTACTTCCAGGAGGGCACGGCCGACAACACGCTGCGCCCCATCTGCGATCACACGAACGGCAGCGCCGACGCCTATCACTGCGTGGCCGAGCCCGACTCGCTCGACGTGTGGCGCACGGCGCTGTTCATCGCCAAGCTGCACGACTCGCCGCAGCTGCGCGTCATCGGCGTCGATGGCAAGGTGGGCCCGCTGGTGGAGTCGGCCATCGATCAGCTCTGCACCAGCGGCTGGGTGACGGGCCCTGCGTGCGGCGCGGGCCTGGCGCTCGCCTACGAGGTCACCGACGGGGGCGCTGGCTGGTTCGCCTTCCACCACCACCACCTGCACGTCAGCATCCTCTCGCAGGACGACGGCTACGCCGGCGGCTCGCTGGTGACGCGCGGCAAAGACGCGTGTCTGTCGCTGGTGGGCTGCGGGCGGCCGGCGCTCGACGTCGATCCGCGCCGTACCCTCTATCGCCCCTTGCTGACGCGGGTGCGCTGACGACCTCCCCTCGGCAGGCGCCGCAGCAGCAGCACCTCCGTCGAAGCGCGCGCCTCAGGGCTCCACGGCGCCCGCGGCGCAGCTGGCGGTGTCACGCGGCTCGCCGCGCTGATCCGTGGCCGGGCAGTCCGTGCCGTGCCCCACCGCCTGGCCGGCGCTCGACGGCACCATCGTAGGCGTCGGACCGCCGTTGTCGCCAAGCTCGCCGAGCTCGGGGTCCGCAAAGGTGGTGCCCTGCGCGCAGGCGGTGCCGCTCGGCCACTGCAGGTTGTGGTCGCCGCCGAAAGTGCGGTCGCAGGACGAGTCCACCAGCAGGCCGTTTCTCAGCTGCAGGTTGCCCGCCAGGTCGCTTTCCACGGCGGTGACGTTGCGCAGGGTGCCATCGCCGTTCTCGAGGTTGAGGCCGCTTGGCTGGTTGGCGCTGAAGGTGCTGTTCTCCACGTCGACGGAGCCGTTGACCACCCACAGCCCACCAAAGGGACCGCCCACGTTCTCGCCGGCCACGTTCACGCCGCTTCGGTTGTCGACGAAGGTGCTGGCGCGCACCACCAGGTCGTTTTGCATGATGAACGAGACCCCGCCCATGCGCGCCGTGTTGCCCGCAAAGGCGCTGCGCTCGATGAGCATGTCGCGCAGCGACACGTTGGGCGTGCGAAACAAGGCGCCGCCAAGCTCGTTGGCGCGGTTGCCCGCGAAGGTAGTGCCGCAGAGCGTGTAGGTGACGCCGTCGTCGTTCATGCCGTCGAAGTACATCGCGCCGGCGTTGCCGCCCGCACCGCCCTGCTCGTCGTGGTTGAAGGTGGGGCAACCCGGTTCCACCGAGTTCATGCCCACGCCCTCGGCGGAGTTGTCCTCGAACACCGAGTTGTCGATGCGCGGGTTGGCCCACAAGAAGCCCACGGCGCCGCCGTTGGCGGCGCGGTTCCTCAAGAAGCGCGTCCCGGAGATCACCACCTCGGGCACGCCCAACGCGTAGATGGCGCCGCCGCCCACGTCGGGCCCGATGAGGGCGGCCTGGTTGTCGCTGAACTCACAGTCGAGGACGTGCAGCACGACGTTGCGCACATAGACCGCGCCGCCCGAGCCCTCTTTGTAGCCCCAGGCGCACTCGGGGCGCGCCGGGTCCTGCGCGGCGAAGTCACCTGCAGGGGCGCGCCCGTTCACCAGGCGAAGGCGCTGGAGCACCAGCCTGGCCGTGTTGTTCATCCAGTCGGGGTGCGACAGAAGCACATGGCGCGTCACCCCGCCCCCGTCCAGGATGATGAGGCCGCCGCCATCGAGGACGGTGTCCTGGTCGACGGGTGGCGTGAGAGCCTGCGTGAGCGGGATGGTCACCGGGCTGGTGCCGCAGTTGAAGGTGATGACGCCACCGCCGGCCACCGCCGTGCGCAGCGCCGCCTCCTCACAGCTCGACGCCGTGCCATCGCCGATGACCACGCGGGGCGCGCTGGTGTCGTAGAGCGCCACGGGCGACGCGCAGTGGGCCTCGGGCGGGTCGATGGGACCCGCGTCCACGGGGTCGGGGCCGGCGTCGGCAGGGGGCTCGCCCTCGCCCTCGCCCTCGCCCTCGCCTTCGCCTTCGCCCTCGCCTTCACCCTCGCCTTCACCCTCGCCTTCACCCTCGCCTTCACCCTCGCCTTCACCCTCGCCTTCGCCCTCTGCGGGCGTGACACAGGAGGCCCACCCAAGGAGGGGCCCGATCAACGTGAGAGCGGTCCAATACACGCGCGCGGTCATCATGGATTCCCTCGGTGGGTGCCCGTAGCCCTCTGCTACACTGAGCGCGTGGCCTACGAGAACTACCCGCTCGAGCCCAACGTCGCGCCGCCGGTGGTGGCCGACAGCGAGCCCGGCCCCGCGCGCTGGAAGCGCCGCCACGCGCCGCTGACCGGCATCGTGCTCTCGGGCGGCGGCGCGCGCGGCGCCTACGAGGCGGGCGTCATCCGCTACATCAGGGACGAGCTGCCGCCACGTGTTCGCGCGCACGCGCGCTTCGAGATCATCTGCGGCACCTCGGTGGGCGCCATCAACGCATGCTTCCTGGCGGCGAACGCACACGCACCCGAGCTGCAGGGGCGCGCCCTCGCCGAGGTGTGGGAGCGGCTGCGCATTGAGGGCGTCTACAAGGTCGGCTGGCGCGAGCTCATGCACCTGCCGCGCTTCCTGCTCGGCTCGCAGGGGCGCGGCGAGCTCGACGACGTGGTGGGGCCGGGTCGCCTCGGCGGCCTGCTCAACACCGCGCCGCTCGAGCAACTGGTGCGGCGCGGTACGCGCTGGGCCAACATCACGCGCAACCTCGACAACGGCGACCTGCACGGCCTGTGCGTCAACGCCACGCACCTGGCCACCGGCATGACGCACAGCTTCGTGCAGGTGCGCGGCAACAAGCCGCCGGCGTGGAGTACCGATCCGCAAGTGACGGCGCGCTTCGGCACCATCGGCCCCGAGCACGCGCTCGCCTCGGCGGCCATCCCGTGGATCTTCCCCTGCGTCGACATCGGCGGCGACGTCTACTGCGACGGCGGCCTCAAGCTGAACACGCCCATCTCGCCGGCGCTGCGCCTGGGCGCCGATCGCATCATGGTCATCGGCCTGCGCGCCAAGGGCGAGAGCACCGACTCGGGCCTGGTGCCGCCCACTGGCGTCGACCAGTCGCCGTCGGCGCCCTTCCTGCTCGGCAAGATCCTGAACGCGCTCTTGTCGGATCGCACCGAGTACGACTTGAAGCGCCTCGAGCGCTTCAACGCGCTCATCGAGGCGGGCGAGAAGGCCTTCGGCGACGGCTTCACCGACGCGCTCGCCAACGCCATGGAGCACCGGCGCGGCCAGCCCTATCGCCGCGTCGAGGCGCTCATGATCCAGCCCGGCGAAGACGTGGCAGCCGTCGCCGCCAAGCACGCGCGCATCGGCAGCGTGGTGTCGCGCGCGGGTGGCGTGGTGGGACCGCTCATCCGCCGCATCGCCGGCGCCGGCGGCGAGCGCGAGGGCGATCTGCTCAGCTACCTCTTGTTCGACGGTGAGTACGCGAGCGACTTGGTGGCCATGGGCATGCGCGACGCCGACGCCATGCGGCAGCGGCTCATCGACTTCTTCGCGGTGTGATCGCCGACGATCAAAAGCCGATGCGCATGCCCACGCCCGCGCGCTTCTCACCCTTGGTGTCGATGCCGATGTGGAGCGCCCACTCGAGGTTCTTCTGCGGCCGGTAGCCCACCGACAGCTCCCCGAAGGTGCGCTCCTCGCGCGCCAGGTACGAGACCGTGGCGCCCGCCGTCCACGTACTCTCGAGATACACACCCGACACGGTCAGGCGCTCGAGGCCGTTCTTGGGGTCACCCACCGCCGTGCTCGCGATGCTGAGCGTGCCGCCATTGTTGAGCACGCTGCTCATGGAGCCCGAGAGCTCGAAGCCGCTCGCCTCGAGCTCCTTGAAGGTGCTGCCCTGCGCGATCACGCCGATCCCGGCCACCGTCGACCAGCTGTTGCCGCCCATGGTGACGGTGCTGTGGTGCTCGAGGCGCGTGGTGAGCTTGGGATCGGAGAAGCGCGCGCCCCACTCGGCGCGCACCTTGGCCACCAGGTGATCGTTGAAGAACTTGGCCTTGATCTCGGGACGCAGCCCGAGCGACGCGAGCGCATCGGTGCCCTGCGTGTACCCGACGACGCCCACGGCACCCACGAGGCCGGCGGCCATGCCGTAGAACACCGCCGGGCGCTCGTCGCGCAGCTCCTCGAGCATCACCTTGACGAGCTCGCCGCCCGGCTTACCGAGGTCGCGCAGGCGCTTGGCCTCGATCCCCGTCGTGGAGACGCCGTGCTCGCGCAGGGTCGACGACAGCAGCTCCGTCAAGCGCGGCGAGAGCGCCCCCACGGGCATCTCCGACAAGAGGCCCGAGAGCGCGTGCTGGATGGCGCGCTGGTCGGCGGCGCTCATCTTCGATGGATCGAGCGGCCCGCCCATGGCCAGGCCCGCGGCGTCGAGGCGCAGCGCATGCGTCATGGCCAGGCTGAACTGATCGAGCGCGCGCTGCACACCTGCGTCGACGGTGGTGACCTCTTGCTTCTTGAGCGCATGGAGCTGCGCGCCAAACACCGTCGAGCGAGCGTCGATGCCGAGCTCGGGCAGCTCGACGCCGCTCGTCGTCGACAGCAGGGGCGGCCCGGTCTTCTGCGTCACCACTAGGCTGGCGGTGTGCGGCGCCACGACTTGGCTGGTGTCTTGCGCGTGCGAGGGCGCGACGCTGGTGAAGGTGAGCGCCAACGCCAGCAACATGCCGGTGATGGCCGCGCGGAACTTGCCGGTGGCGGCCTTGCCGTCGACGACGGCGAGGTTGTGCGCGATCTGCGACGCGCCCGCACCACCCTTGCCGCCGGCGCCCTCGCGCTCGTCGAGGCCCAGGCGCTTGAGCGCGTCGAGCCCCTGCTCCTCGGTGGCCTCGAGCTGCACCGGCAGCTTGCCCTTCGTGTCCGCGACCGTCGGGGTGGTGGTGTCTGCGATCGGCACCTTCGTATTGGTGCCGTGGATACGCACCTGGTGGTGCAGCTTGGGGCGGCGCCCGATGCCGTCGTTCTTCATTTGCTGCCCTCGAGGGTGAAGCCGGTGGCGACGTGCTCGACGACCGCGCGCGCGCGCGCCACCTCCGCCTCGGCGGCGGTGGCCGTCACCACGAACACGCGCTCGTGTGGCGCGTCGAGCACGTAGAGCTGGAGCACCCGGCGCTTCTTGCCGGGGGAGGGTGCGCTGCCCTCGACGAGGAGCGCGGCGGCGCCGCCCACGCTGCGCTCGGTGCGCGCAACCATGGCGTAGCCGGGCACCGCCTTCTGTGCGGCGCGCTGCTGCTCGTCGACGTACACGGTCAGCGCCGGCGCACCGCCGCTGAGGCGCTCCTGCGCCACGGTGAGCGAGAGCGACGGTGTGCCCACGTGGTCGACGAAGCTCAGCACCGAGGTGTCGGTGAGCGCTGGCGGCGCCGAAAAGCGGGCGCCGTGGAACAGGACCTGAGCGGCACGACTGTCGGCCATTGGCGAGTCACCCTCGTCGAGCGGTAGGGTTCAAGCATGCCGCAAGAACGCCCCGCTGTCCTGATCGTACGTGTGACGGATGTGCTTGATCGATCCAAGGCTGGGAGGCAGGCGGCCGATGAGCTACGCGCGCGCTTCGTCGAGGCGCGCCAGCGGCGCGAGGCCATTACCGATGCGGTGGAGGGCGCGCGCTTCGAGCTGGACGTGGCCCGCGACATCGAGGGCGAGCGCGCGCGGCGCCGAGACCAGATCCTCCAGACGGCGCGCGACGCCGCCGAGCAGATCCGCAAGAAGCGCGGCGCGCGCATGGTGCTCGACGCGGGCGCCCTGCTGGCATCGGCCGACGAGCTCGACGTCACCGACGAGATCATCGCGCTGCTCGACAAGGGACGCTGACGCGGCCGAGGGTACCGCGCGCGGTCCGCGACCGTGTCGACGGTGGCGGGGCGGCGGCATCGTGCAATCTCACACACCGTGCGTTGGTGCCAGCGCGCACGCCCACGACGTCACGAGCCCCTCGACGGCGCCGTCGAAGCTGCTACACGAGCGGGCGTATGACCCAACACGCCATCATCTTCATCGACCACGACCACGCCAAGATCTTCCACGTCGACGCCGGTGACCCCAAGGGCGCCGTCCTCACACAAGCGGCGCACCACAAGAGCGCCGCGCGGCACAAGACCGACGGCAAGGCCGTGCACGATCACGCCCTGTTCGACACCGTGATCGCGGGCGTGAAGAACGCGGTCGAGATCCTCGTGGTGGGGCCGGGCACCGCCAAGAACGAGCTCATGCACTACCTCGAGAAGGCGGCCAAGCAGCTCGTGCCCCACATCGTCGGTGTGGAGGCGGTGGACCACCCCACCGACAACCAGCTGGTCGCGCTCGCCAAGAAGAAGTTCAAGGCCATCGATCAGTGGCGTTGAGCCCCTGAGGCTTGGAATCTCGGCGCGCTGCGCGCGGTTCTCCCCCACGTGCTCGCGCTCACCGCGCTCCTCGTCGCCGCCGCGCCCATCGAGGTGCTGGTGATCGTGCCGCTGTGTGACGGCGCGCAGCTCGCCTGCGGCGCTGGTGGCCTGGGCGATCCGCACCTGCCCGCGCACAACCTGTACTGGGGTGCCAAGTACGGCGCGGCGCGCTTCCTCGAGGACAGCGGCGAGTACTCCACGGAGCGCGCCACGGCTGCGCCGCTGCCGGATGTGCTCGCTCAGCGGCGCTTGGTGCGACGCACGGGGAAGAGCGAGCGGCCGGTGCGCGTGCTCCTGCTGGCCTACGACGGTGCTCACATCGATCGCGCGATGCGCGACTTCTTCGACGCAGTGGCGCTCCGCCGCGCAGACCTCGTGGTGTGGATGGGCCACGACCGGCTCATGGACGTGGCGGCGCCTGCACTCGCGCGCGCCACCGCGCCCGCGAGCACGGCCGTGCTCGCGTGTTCCAGCGAGAGCTATTTCAAACCCGCGCTCGACGCACTGGGCGCGCGCAGCGTGGCGCTCACCCGCACCTTCATGGCGCCCGAGGGCTACCTGCTCGACGCCCTCCTCGACAACGTGGCCCGCCATGGCGTCGATGAGCGCGTGGCGCTACGGCGCGCGCTCATCGATGCCTACGCGCGCTACCAGCGCATCACGCCGGCCGCAGCGGCCAGCGTGTTCTCGCGCCTCGAGTGATCGTGGCGTTCATTGATAGAAGGTCCCCGGCTCCAGGGCCTCGAACGCGTTCGCCGGCACGTCCTTGAGCTCGTCGAGATCGTCGGTCCAGCGAGGATCGTCCTCGGACTGGAAGAAGAAGGCGCCGCCGTTGTCGGCCAGCACCATGCCGTAGCGCTGCATGGCCTCGAGGAAGGCGCGCGGGATGGGCGAGAAGCCCGTGAGGTCGAAGTCGGCGCGCAAGCGCACGCGCAGTCCCATGGGCGGCGCGTCGGGGTCATCGGGGTCGCACGCGTTGGGCACCGCCTGGTGCGACGCGGGGCGCACGTAGTGGTCTTGTGTGCAGGGCAGCGTGAAGCGGATGGCGTGACGGATAGCGCCCGCCGCGGCCTCGTCGTAGCGCACCAGGCCCGCGAGGATCGACAGGCCCGCGGCGTCGGCCGAGGTCCAGCCCTCGGGGCGCTGGCCCTGGCTGCGCGCGCGCAGGTCGAAGCGCGCGCCGTTGGCGCACACGTAGCCGTCGCCGTCGTCGAAGCGACAGGCCCAGCCCTCGAACAGCTGGCAGCTCCCCTGCGCCACCGAGATGATGTGGCAGTCGCCCGAGCAGTCACGCGGATCGTCGGTGCCTTCGATGCGCACCTCGTCGACGTCGGGCAGCACGACCGGGCCGGGATCGCTCTCGCCCCCGTACAGGTCGTAGCTGATGGGCACCGGCGAGGTGCCCGCCGCCACGATGTTGATGGGGATGCCGTAGTGCTCGGCGCCGAAGTTGCCGAAGTCGGGGTGCAAGAGCGTGTCGTCGTACGCGGCCACGAGCTTGCCGGTCCACTCGGCGCTCACCGGGGCGCCCGAGATGTCCGTGTTCCAGGCGTCGTCGGCGGTGAACACGGGACACCCACCGAGTTGCGGGACCTCGCCCTCGCCCTCGCCCTCGCCCTCGCCCTCGCCTTCGCCTTCGCCCTCGCCCTCACCTTCGCCCTCGCCTTCGCCTTCGCCCTCGCCTTCGCCCTCGCCTTCGCCCTCGCCCTCACCCTCGCCTGGCTCGCCACCGCAGGGCCCCGAGCACGACGTGGCCAGCAGCAGGGCGAGCGTTCGGAGCACCGCGTTGCGCATGCCTACCCCCGTCATCAGCGGTCGCCGGGCTCAGCCCTCTGCCTGGGCCGCGCCCAGCGCGCCCCACAGCGCGAGGCCGACGCCCATGGCGAGCGCGGCCGCGTGCACCCACGAGCCAATGGCCATCTCCAGCGACACACCGGTGCCAAACCAGATCGCCGCGCCCGCGCCACCGGCGACGAGCGCCGAGCCCGCCACCACCAGGTCGCGCCGCTGCAAGCGGCGACGACGCGGCAGGCGCGCGGTCACGCGCTCGGCGAAGCCGGCGTCGTCGATGTGCCCATCGTCCTTGAGCAGCGCCTCGAGCGCCTGATCGTCCATGGGTGTCTTCATGCCGCCTCCGTAGCATAGCCGCTCAAGAGCGCGCGCAGACGTTCCTTGCCGCGCGCCACATGGGACTTGAGCGTACCGAGGGGCAGCTCGAGCACGGCCGCCGCCTCGTCGTGGGTGAGGCCCTCTTGGCAGCACAGCGCCAAGGCCGCGCGCTCCTCGGGCTTGAGCTCGGCCATGGCGCGCAGCACGTCGCGCCGCGCGGCGGCGTCCGGGGGCTCGACGCCCGTGCGCTCGGCCGCGCCGCGGGCGTCGCCGCCCTCCTCGAGCGCCTCGTGGCGACGATGCGCGCGACGCTGCTCGGTGAGGAAGGCGCGGTAGCAGAGCTTCAAGAGCCACGAGCGCAGGGTACCCTCGCGACGCCACGAGGCCAGGTGACGATAGGCGAGCAGGAAGGCCTCTTGCGCCGTGTCGTCGGCGCGCCCCACGTCGCCGGCGCACAGGCGCAGCGCGAAGGCGCGCAGCGGCGCCTGGTGCCGGCGCACCAAGGTGGTGAACGCGTGCCGGTCGTCGAGCGCCAGCACGCGCTGCACCAGGGCGAGATCCGAAGGGCCGTCCACCAGCACGAGCATGGCACGCCTCGGCGCGCGGTCAGCCGTCGTCGCGCTTGGGGAGGTACGAGGCCAAGAGGTAGCCGGCCCCGAGGAAGGCGGGCACGAGGCCGAGGCCCCAGGCGCCGTCGTCGTTGCCGTCGACGAGCAAGAGGAAGACCGCGATACCCGCGCCGAGCGCGATCAGGATGACACCGCGGCGGCGATCGTTGGGCTTCACCTGCGGGGGCATCAAGAGCGCGGGGGGGATGTCGACGCCGCGCTCGATCATCTGCCGCAGCGTCTCATGGAGCTGTCGTTCGCGGCGGAAACGCGCGAACAGCACGGCAACGACGACGCCGAACACGCACAAGAAGAAGCCCAGCGGCGCCAACACGGCGACCAGCGGCGGCTCGTTCTGGTTCGTCTGCGCGCGCCGCACGATCTGCTCGATCTGCTCGGCGTTGAGCTTGGCGCGCATGTCCGGCGGCATCTGGTTGAGCACCGTGAGTGGCCCGTCGTCGTCGCCAACCTCGACCTTGAGATCGACGCCGTCTGGCCTCGGTGGCTGGGGCGCGGCGGTCTCGGCGACGGGCGGCGCCGTGCCAGCGTCTTGGGCGCGCACCTCGCCGGCGATGGCGAGCGCGAGGACCGGGGTGAACAAGTGCGCGGCGACGTGAAGGCGGAGGTGCATGACTCAGGCTCCTGGCACAGCAGACGCGGGGGCGCGCAGATCTGGATGCACCGGATCTGGCCCCCCCGGGTCCGGCGCGCAGCCGCTCGGGGTGGGGGCCGCCACGCAGCGCACCGCTGGCTCGGCCAGGGCGGCGGCCAGCTCCTGGTCGCTCACGGGCAGATAGGAGTCGGCCGACAGGGCGGGCGCGGGGGCCGCGAGCAGGCGCAGCGCGGCAGAGGCGGCGACCACCAGGGCGAGCAGGAGGGCGTTGCGGCGGGTCATGAACGGCAGATGCGCGCAGGCGCGGATCTGGATGCAGCCCTGGCGCTGGTTGACTTCACACAGGGGCCGGACGAGCGTGCGCTTCTTCTTCCTGGGGAGCGCACGATGAAGGCTTTGAAGATCGGCGCGGGCGCCCTGCTCGCGCTCGTGGTGGTGGCGGTCGTCGGCGTCATGGTCATGGTGTCGCGCGGCAACGCGCGCCTCGAGCGGCGCTGGGACGAGGTCAAGGGCGTCGACGTGCCGGTGCCCTGGCCCCTCGATGAGCCCGAGCTCGCGGCGCTGCGCGAGGCCAAGAAGCAGGAGCTGCAAGCGAAGGCTGCGACGGCGGCCGCCGGCGAGGCGGCCCCCCTGCCCGCCGACGCCGACCTCCTCGCGGGCGTCGATCTCGTGGCCATCGCCAAGGAGCGCGCGTTGGCCCGCGGCAAGCACCTCATCGAGGCGCGCGGCGGCTGCGCCGATTGTCACGGCGCCGACTTCGGCGGCAAGGTCATCATCGACGCGCCGCCCATGGGAGTCTGGGCCTCCCCCAACATCACCATGGGCGGCAACGCCAAGAACCTGGCGCCCGCCGACTGGGACCGCATCGTGCGCCACGGCGTCGCCAAGGACGGCACCTCGGCCACCATGCCGGCCATCGACTACACGGGCATGTCCGATCGCGAGCTGTCGGACATCATCACGTTCATCACCTCGGCGCCGCCGGTGGACAAGCCGAACATCGAGAACAAGATGGGTCCCGTACGCGGCGTGCTCATCGCCACCGGCGGTATCCCCGTGGCCGCGGAGCTCATCGACCACGGCGCGGGCCACCCCAAGGTGCCGCCCGACGAGGCGGTGACGCTCGAGTTCGGCAAGCACGTGGCCAGCGGCTGCGTCGGCTGTCACGGGCTCAACTTCGCGGGCGGCCCGGTGCCCGGCGGCGATCCCAAGTGGCCCGACGCGGCCAACCTCACCCCCGATGCGAGCGGCCTCGCCGGCTGGACGGCCGCCGACTTCCGCACGCTGGCGCGCGAGGGCAAGAGCAAGGACGGGCGCGAGATGCAGGAGCCCATGAAGGGCATCACCGCCGCCATGCGTGCCATGACCGACACCGAGCTCGACGCCACGTTCCTGTTCCTGCAATCGCTGCCGCCGCTGGCCAAGGGCGCCGCCACGGCGCCCTGACGCTCGGCGTCCCCGCGATCGGAGAGCATCCTCGTTGTCGCGCTTGCTCACCCGCTATCGGGTCGACGACGTGCCGTGGCCGCTCAGGCCGCTCTTTCACCTCTACGGTTACGGCGGTGGCGTGGTCCTGTACGCGCTCGTGCGCGTCCTGCGCGCGCTGGTGCGCGTGCAGTGGGACGACGTCGAGCGCGCCCGAGGCTCGGGGCGCATCTTGTGCGCGTGGCACGAGAACGTGGTGCTCTACTTCGTCGTGCGGCCGCCGCTGGCGCGCCAGGCGTGGATCAACCACCCCTACTGGTACATGCGGCCCGTGCACGTGCTGCTCGCGTGGGTCGGCGTGGAGCGCGTCATCCCGGGCTCGACCGGGGCAGGCGGGCGCGCAGCGGTAGATGAGCTGGCGCGTTTGCTGGCGAGTGGCGGCTCCACCACCATGTTCCCCGACGGCCCGACGGGCCCGGCCCATGAGCTCAAGAAGGGCGTGCTGCACCTGGCGGCGCGCACCGGCCTCCCCATCGTGCCCGTGCGCTTCGCGCTCAGCCGCGAGCTGCGCCTGCCGGGCTGGGACCGCAAGCGGCTACCGCTGCCCGGCGCCGTGGTGCGCGTGTCGTGCGGCGAGCCCCTCCTGGTCGCCGACGACGAGCTCGAGAGTGCACAGCGTGCGCTCGTGCAGGCGCTGTGAGCATGGGCGCGGCCCGTGGTCGGCGCCGCGCCTTCATCCCCGATCTCGATCAGCTGCATTCGACGAGATCGGAGGCCTCGCTCGGGCAGGGTCTGCCGCCAGGCTCACCCCCGCGCCCACGGCGGCTCCCGCTGGTCGCTCAACCTCGATCACTCGAGGTCACGCCTTCTTCGGCAAGAGCGCGCGCACCTTGTCGGCCAGCGCCTCGCCCGTGAAGGGTTTCGGCAAGAGCGCCACCGAGCGCTCCTCGATGCCGCGACGCACCAGCTCTTCTCCGACGTAGCCGGAGCACACCAAGACCGGCGCCTCGGGAAAGACGCGGCGGAACTCGGTGATGAGGTCCTGCGTCGGCAAACCGGGCATGACGGCGTCGGTGCAGAGGAGATCGAAGGGCGCTGTGCGGTCGCGCAGTGCTGCCAGCGCCTGTTCCACGTCGCCGGCCTCGGTGAGATCCATGCCCGCGCGCCGCAGCGCGCGGGCCATGGTGGCACGCACCTGCCCGTCGTCCTCGACGAGCAGCACGCGGGCGACCACGGTGGCTGGCGCGGCGCCGGGCAGCGCGCCAGCGCGCGGGGCATCGCCCGACGCGACCGGGAAGGCCACGGTGAAGCGCGAGCCCTCGTCCGCGCGCGACCACACGTCGACGAAGCCGTTCGACTGACTGGCGATGCCGTAGACCGACGCGAGGCCGAGCCCGGTGCCCTTGCCGGGCCCCTTGGTGGTGAAGAAGGGCTCGAAGATGCGCGCTAGCGTAGCCTCGTCCATGCCCATGCCGGTGTCCTCGACGACGACGGCGACGTAGCGGCCCTTGGGGTCGGGGGCCTGCGCGGGCAGCGCGGGCGGCTCGAGCAGCGCGGCTCGCGCCGTGATGGTGCCGCCCTTGGGCATGGCGTCGCTGGCGTTGACGACGAGGTTCAAGATCACCTGGCCCAGTTGCGTCTCGTCCGCCAGCGCGCGCGGCAGCGTGACGCGCACGTGGTCGATGCGAATGTCGTCCGCCAGCATGCGGCGCACCGACTTGAGCGTGGAGGCGAGGAAGGCGTCGAGGTCGACGGCGGTGGGCTGCACCACGGTGCGGCGCGCGAAGGACAGGAGCTGGCGCGTGAGCTGCGCTGCCTGGAGCGACGCCGTGCGGATGGCCTCGAGCCCCTCGTTGCGCTCGTCTTCGCTCTTCGACTGCGGCAAGAGGTCGGCCCAGCCGAGGATGACCACGAGCAGGTTGTTGAAGTCGTGCGCGACGCCGCCGGCGAGGCGCCCGATGGACTCGAGCCGCTGCGCCTCGAAGGCGCGCTGCTCCGCCACCCGGCGCTGCGCTGCTTCGTTGCGCTCGCGCTCGGCCGCCTCGGCGGTGTCGCGCCAAGCGGCCGCCATGCGCTCGAACAGCTCGGTGACGACGACGAGGAGCAAGCCGACGTTCAAGCCCGTGAACAGCGTCAGGCGTACCCAGTTGGCGACCACCAGAGGGTCGGTGGCGGCCCGGTTGTGCAGGTTGAGGGTGCCGCTCGAGATCAGCGCGCCCGAGCCAAGCAAGGACACCGCCAACACCGCCAGCATCACCAGCGCGGCGCGGCGCCCAAAGACGACCGCCGCCAGCAGCGCGCCGCTGGCGCCCGCAAGGAAGGGGCCCGGTGACAGCCCGAGGAAGAGGGGCCCCACGGCGGCAGCGACCATGAGCAGCCCGACGACGATTACCGCCTGCACGCGAGGCGGCGCCAGGAAGCGCGCCGCCAGAAAACCGCCCCAGGTGATAGCCACGAACCAGAACGGGCCGTTGAAGCGCGGCGGCGGGCCCGCCACCATGATCAAGAGCACGAACGGCACGATGAGGCTGACGCCGGTGAGGTAGATGCGCGCTATCGAGTAGCGCCACTCATGCAAGCGATCGCGGGCCTCGGCTGGGAAGGGCACGCCTCCTCTTGCCGTGACTGCCCTTCGCTGCCAATGACGGCCGGTCGCGCGGCCCTCGCGCGTTCACGCCGATGTGTGCGGGGACAGCTACCGGCGACCACGCGGACGAGGCGTCAGTACCAGTACTCGTTGCCGTCGGTGCAGCGCTTGATCCACCGCCCGTAGCACTGGCCGTCGACGTAGTAGCCGTCCTCCACGTACTCGTCGTAGCAGTCGTAGGCGTCGCACCAGTGGTCGTAGTAGCTCGTGTCCACCCACTCGTCGGGGTCGCAGGAGCGCAGGCGCCAGCTCCACCAGCACACCACGTCATCCTCGGCCTGCTCCGGCGTCTCGGGCGCCGCGGTCGGCATCATGGTCTCGGTGTTGGTGAAGCAGAAGCACTCGAAGCTCGACCACGAGCCGCCAAGCTCGGCGCAGGCGCTCGCCCAGCGCCCGCTCTCGTCGCAGCCGCAGGTGCCGTCGACGCAGTCGAAGCCGCTGTTGGGGTCGTCCTGGTGCGGGCCGCACTCGGTCCACTCGGCGCAGCTCTGGGCGGCCTCGGCGGGCGGAGGGCCGGCGTCGCTCACGCTGACCACGCCGTCGCCGTCCTCGTCGCCGGGGACCTCGTCGCCGGGGACCTCGTCGTCGGCGGGCGGGGTCGCCGGGGGCTCGTCGCCGGTCGCGGGTGCCTCGTCGGCGGGGGCCTCCGGGCCGCTGTGATCGGCTCCGCCCGCTGGGTCCCCCGCCTCAGCCGCGGGGAGCCGCGGATCCGTGCCGGATCCCTCGCCGACCGCGTTGGTGCACGCGGCGATAAGTCCGGTCAAAAGCAGTGGAAAGCACCGCATGGCCCAATTATCGGGCGCGGTGGAGGGAAAGGTGCGACCTCGCCACCAAGGGCATGCGCTCAAGGGCTGACAGATAATCGGTTGTCGGGCGCTCGATCTTGCGGGCTTCGGTTTGCGGGCGCCGGCCCTCGGGCGTCGGTGTCGGGCGTCGGTGTCGGGCTGCGGGCTTCGGGCGGCGGGCAACGGACCATCGCTGGTCGCGGGGCGTCGGTGGCGGGCGTCGGGCGCGGGAATCGAAGTTGCAAGGCGCGTCCCATGCATCACGAGAACACCCGCATCCACACAAGGTCGTTGGAGCTGATCCGCATCGTCGCGAAGGTCCT
>JADZDP010000169.1 GCA_020850995.1 Deltaproteobacteria bacterium | reverse complement strand
GGTGGCCCAGTACCTCGAGCTCGTGCGGCGCGCGCGCGATGCGGTGCCGAACCTGGCCATCGTGGGCGACATGATCGTTGGCTATCCGTCGGAGACCGACGAGGACCACCACGCGTCGCTCGAGCTCGTGCGCGCGGTCCGCTACAAGACCGTGTACGTCTTCAAGTACTCGCCGCGCCCGGGGACCGTGTCGAGCGCCCGCGACCTCGACGACGTCCCCGATCCGGTCAAGCGCGCGCGCAACCAGGAGCTGCTCTCGCTGCAGCACGACATCTCGCTGGCGCACCACCAGGGGCTCGTGGGCGGCACCGTCGAGGTGCTGGTGGAGGGCACGGCCAAGCTCGATCCGAGCGAGCGTGCTGTGACCGCCGACGACGGGCTCGTGAGCATCACGCGGCGCGCGGCGCCCGGGCCGGGCGTGCGGCTGACGGCGCGCACGCGCGGCGATCACATCGTGTCGTTCACCGGCGACGTTGCGCTGGTTGGCCGCCTGGTGGCGGTGCGGATCACGCGCGCCTCGCCGCTCTCGCTGTCGGGCGAGCTCGTTTGACGAGCGTCACTGCGGCGGGTCGCCGTCGTCCTCGTCCTCGTCGGGCGCGTCAGCGCCTTCGCGAGCGGGCTCGAGCCCAGGAACGGGCGCAGGAGTGAGCGGGTCGCCCGCCACCGGGTCGCCGTTCAAGAGCGTCGGTCGCGGCTTTGGCTTGGCGCGCGGGAGGCGCACCGGTGGCGCCGGCGGCGGCGGCGCCGCCGGGCTCTGCACCTGCGGCGGGATCAGCGCCGGCGGTGGCGGCGGTGGCGCGGCGATGGTCTGCGGCGGCTCGGGCGGCGGGCGCGAGGTCGTGCCGGGTGCCGGCGCCGCGCCCACCGGAGCCACGCCGAGCGCGGCGCCCGCCCGCGTGTCCGTTCCTCGTGGCCGTCCGCCCGAGTGCCAGATCTCGGTGGTCCCGCTGACGCCGATGGTCGCGATGACGCTCTCGAGCGCCGCGCCGGTGCTCGGGACCCTGGCCGTGAGCGTCAGCGCCGCGTCGAGGCGAATGCGATCGTTGAGCGACCACGCGCCGCGGGCCGCGGCCTGCCCGGAGGGGACGACCTCGAGCGGCGCGCCGCCGAGCACCCGCTGCGGCGCGAAGCCAGACGCCGCCAGCGCGACGGCGATGCCGGTGGCGAGCCGCGCCTCGACGGCGAGCGCGGCCCGCAGGCGGCTCTCGGCGATGGCACCACCAGGGTTCGGCGTGACGTCGAAGCCCAGCTCCGCGTTGCCAGCGAGCGCGCGCTCGCCGCCGAGCCCGGTGAGCGTGAACGCGCGCACCATGCCGAGCGGGCGCACCACGGTGGCGTCGACGTCGCCGGCGCGCATGAGTGCGAGCGCCATGGCGCCGAGCTCCAGGTCGACGCCGGTGCCGCGCAGCAGCAGGTGGCGCAAGCCGGCGGTGGCGGACAGCCCCGGGGCAGCGTCGAAGTTCACACCGTCAGGCGCGCCGGCTTGGGTCATGTGGGCGGCCACCTGAAGGCGCCCCTCGTCGTGACGGGTGAGCGCGCCCAAGGTCGCCGCGTGGAGGGATCCGGTACGCATGGCCTGAGTGACATCGGTGATGCCGGTGACGCCCGCCGTGATCCCGGCCTCGAGGCGCGCGCGTGGGCTCAGGCGCAGCTCGGCCGCGAGCTCGGCGGCGGCGGCCAGGTACGGCAAGGTGGCGGTGCCGGCGTCGACGCGCCCCGTGTCGATGAGCGTGAGCTGCGCCTGCAGCGGATCGAGCTCGCCGCCCTCGACCGAGAGCGTGCCGCGCGTGCGCAAGAGCGGGGACAAGGCGAGCTCGAAGCCGCCCTGGCCTCGGTGGTACAGCGTCAGCGTGGCCGGCGCCGGGATACCCGCGAGCTGCAGCCCATAGCTCACCGACGCCGCGTCCGCGCCCGACTCCACAGCGGCCCGCACCGACGGCGCCAGCTGCAGCGCGGGCACGGCCTGCAGCGGTGCGAACACGTCGACCTGGTCCGCCTGTTGGATGCCGGCCGCGCGCACCTCCGCGCTCGCGGCCCCGTCAATCAGCGCGCCGGCGGCGAGCTGCGCGGCCAGCACAGAGGCCACGGCGTACGCGATCATGGCGGCTCCTCACCCCCGGCCGACACCGCCGGCGCCGAGGTCGCCGGAGCGCCGGCACTGCGCGCCAGCGGCGTCCCCTTGAGCTTGACGACGACGCGCGACACCAGCACACCGAGCTCGTAGAGCGCGAGCAGGGGGCCCGCAAGCAAGAGCTGGGAGAGCGCGTCCGGCGACGGCGTCAAGACGGCGCCCACGATGAAGGCCACCACGACGACGTACTTGCGGTACTGGCCGAGCTTGGCCGGGTCGATGATGCCCGCCAACGACAAGATCACCGTCACCACGGGCGTCTCGAACACCACGCCGAACGCGATCAGCATCTTGAGCGTGAACGAGAAGTGGTCGGAGACGCTTGGCGTCATCGCGATGTCGGGCGGCAGGCTCTCGACGAAGAAGCGGAACATGGTGGGGAAGACCGCGAAGTACGCGAAGGCCGCGCCGCCGCAGAAACACACCGCGCCGGCCCACACGAACCAGCTCGCGTAGCGCTGCTCGTGCGCGTAGAGCCCCGGCGCAATGAACAACCAGACTTGGTACAGCACCCACGGCGAGGCGATGAACAGGCCGGCCACGAACGACGCCTTGAGCTGGCACACGATGTACTCGGCTGGCGCGATGACGACGAACTTCGCGCTGGTGCCGTGCGCCTCGCGCAGCATCTGTTCCATGGGCGCGCGCAGCCACTCCAGCAGTTGGCCAGAGATGGCGAAGGCGGCCATCGCCACCAGCGCGACACCTACCAGCGCGTAGCCAAGGCGCTTGCGCAGCTCGCCCAGGTGCTCCATCAGGGAGTACTCGCGCTCGTCCACTCACGCCTCTTTGGCGCCGCTCGGGTCGGCGGGCGCGGCGCCCGCGGGTTCGGCGGGCAGCGACCCGATGGCCTGGGTTCCCTCGGCCGCCTGCGGCCACGTGGGCGCGGGTGCTTCCTCGACCGGCGCGGCCGCCTCGGCGCTCGTCCCGGAGGAGAGCTCGCTGCCCGGGATGCGCGCGGCCGAGTCGTCGAGGCGCGCCTCACGATACGCGGCGCGTTGGCCGGGCGATCGCTTGGCCGGCTCGCCGTCGACGTCAATGCTGGCGCGCAGGTCATCGCCCGCGCGCCGCAGCTCGCGCATGCCCTTGGCGATGCTCCGCGCGATCTCGGGGAGCTTCTTCGGCCCAAAGACCAGCAAGGCGACGACGAGGATGATGATCAGCTCGCTCATGCCGATGCCGAACACACGCGCCTCCGCCGTCGACGAAGCTACGCTCTGCGTGCGCAACGCGCAACGCCGCTGCCTGCCAGTGCCCCGGGTCAGCGCTCCGGCGACGGGCCGCGATCGGGGCCGCGCCGGGGCAGGCGCACGCGGAAGGTGGTGCCGCGGCCCACACCGCTGGTGACCTCGATGCTGCCGAGATGTGCCTCGACGATACGTTTGGCCACGCTGAGCCCGAGCCCCACGCCAGGCGCCGTCTCCCGCGCCACGCGAGCGCGGTGGAAGGGCTCGAAGAGGAACTGTACCTCCTCGGGGGCAATGCCGATGCCGCGATCCGTGACCGCGACCACCACGTCCTCGCCTTGCTCGAGCACCACGACGTCCACGTCGGAGCCCTCGGGTGAGTACTTGATGGCGTTGCTCACCAGGTTGTTGAGCACCTGCTCGACGCGCATGGGATCGCAGCGCGCGGGCACCGGTGCGTCCGGCACCGTCAGGCGGAGCGCGTGGCTGCCGCTGGGCAGAAACACGTCCACCACCTCGCGCACCAATTCCCGGACGTCGCGCTCTTCGAGCCGCAGCTCGAGCTGGCCGGCCTCGATGCGCGCGGCGTCGAGCATGTCGCCCACCATGCGCGTCATCTGCACGACCTGCCGGCGCGTCATGTCGGCGGCCTTGCGGAAGCGCTCGTCGGAGCGATCGACGTAGGCCTTGTCGGCGAGCGCCGCCGCCATCTTCAGGGACGAGAGCGGGGTGCGCAGGTCGTGCACCACGCCGGCGACGAACGCGAGCTGTCGCTGGCGCTGCTGCTCGAGTGACGTGGTCAGCTCTCTCGCGCGCTCTTGATTGCCCCTGACCTTGCGCTGCATGTCCTCGAAGCGGCGCCACAGCTCGTCGATCTCGGCGGCCACCGAGTTCCTGCCGGGACGAAGGAGCGCCGGCGCATCGCCGATCACGCCGTCGGCCGCCGAGATCCGCGTCATCTCGCGCGACAGATCGCCAATCGGCACGGACACGACGCGCCGAGCGCCCCACGCCACCAACGCGGTCAGTAGAGCGCTCAGGGCGATGCCGCCGAACACCAGCAGCGATTGGTCGCGCTGCGCTTCGTGCCACGGCGTGGAGATGGGGATCTGCACTTCCACGGCCCCGAGCACGTCGTTGAGGCGGAAGTCGCGCCGTGGGCTCTCGGGGTGCCCGTTGTGGCACTCGACGCAGCTCTGGTGCACCGCGCGGTCGGCCACCCAGTAGCGCATGACGTCCACACCCTGCACCAGGTCGCGCCGCCGCACGCTCGCGGCGCGCGTGTGCACCAGCTCGTCGAACGCACCGCGCTGCGTGGCGTCGTCGAGGCCGCTGGCTCGGTTGATGGGCCAGGGGCTGACCAGGCGGATGCGGTAGGGCCCGCCGTTGTTCGACACGCTCTCGGTCACCTCGCGCAGGAAGGTCGCGGGCAGGGGGAACGCGTTGGGCACACCGTGGTAGCCGGCGATCACGGGCGCACCCAAGGCCTCGAGGCGCGGCACCACCACCGAGGCGTAGTACTCGCGGTCGGCCGCCACTTGGGTGAACACGGCAGCGGCGGTGGCGTCGACCTGCTGCTCGAGCAAGCGAATGCGCTGGCGGCCCGGGAAGTACCAGGCCACCAGCATCACGAAGATGAGGAGCAGGGGGCCCACCAGGCCCACGAGCCGCACGTTGACCGGCAGCCGACGCTCCATGGCCCCACGCTACGCCGCTCGGCGGTGAGCGGGTAGATCAGCGTGCGCGCGATCGCTCCAGGATCTCGATCTGGCGGAACTGCGCCGAGCGCAACTGCTCGACCGCGGCGAGGAGCTGTTCGCTTCCGCGCGCTTGCTCGCTCTGCGCTTGATGCAGCTGGCGCACCATCTCGTTGATGTGCTCGATCGAGCTCGCGATGGTCTTGCTGCCCTTCGACTGCTCCACGCTCGAGAGCTCGACCTGCTGCGACAGTCCCTTCATGCGCTCGGTGCTGCGCATGATCTGCTCGCTGCCGCGCGCCTGTTCGGCGGTTGCCGCGGCCACCTGCTGCACGGTGCGCGCGATGCGGTCGACCGCGTCGGCGACGACCTTCGAGCCCTTGGATTGTTCGACAGTGGCCAAGGCGATGGCGCGCACCATCTCGGTCGACTTGCTGGCAGAGCCGACGATCTCGGTGAGCGCGCTCTCGGCGGCGCGCGAGAGGTTGACGCCGGCCTCGACGCTGCGCTCGCCGCGCGCGATGGCTGCCACCGCGTTGCGCGACTCTTCCTGCACGGCGCGAATCAGCTCGGCGATCTCCTTGGTGGACGCGCCGGTGCGCTCGGCCAGCTCCTTGATCTCGTCGGCGACCACGGCGAAGCCGCGGCCCTGCTCGCCGGCCTGCGCCGCGATGATGGCGGCGTTGAGCGCCAAGAGGTTCGTCTGTTCGGCGACGTCGTCGATGACGTTCAAGATGTTGCCGATGGCCGCCGTGCGCTCGCCGAGCTGGCGAATCACGTCGCCGGCGGTGCGCGAGCTCTGGCGAATCTCGTCGATGCCAAACAGCGTGCGCTTGACCGCGTCGGCGCCGCGCTCGGCGTCGCGGATCACGTCTTCCGACAGTCGCGCGGTGGCGGTGGCGTTCTCCTCGACGTGGCCAATGGAGGCCTCCATCTGGTTCATGGAGGTCGAGGTCTGCTCGGCGGCCAGCGCGAGGTCTTCGATGTTCTTGGCGACCTCTTTGATGGAGTAGATCATCTCTTCGATGGAGGCGGCGGTCTCCTCGATGGCGTTGGCCAACTCGCCGATGCTGTCGGTCATCTCCTGGTTGATGGCGTTCATCTCCACGATGGAGCTGCCCGACTCCTCGGCCGACACCGCCAGGCTGTCGACGCTGGCCGCGATGGTGCGGATGGTGGCCGCCATCTCGGCCATGGCGGCGCTGGTGTCGTCGAGCGAGTTCCCTTGGCTCTTGGCCTGCACCTCGGCGTCCGCCAGCAGGCGGCGGGTGTCGACAACGTCGCTGCGCGCGGCGGGAGCGGTGGCAGCGACCGGTTGGGGAGGCAAGGTGCGGCCAGCCAAGAGCGCGATGGCGCGCGCCACCGCGTGCTGGTCCGGGTCGAGGCCATTGGGGAAGGGGGCGTCGGCGCGCTGCAGCACCGCCTCGGCGTACTGCGTGAGCGGCGCCAGGGGTGGGGCGCCTACGGAGACCAGCGCACGCGCGGAGGCGAAGGCGCCCACGCAAACTGCGAGCACGCCACCCCAGCTGGGTGCATCGAGCGCCACGGCGATCAGCGCCACGACACCGGTGATCACGGCGATGACGCCGGCACGGACGTTGGGCGAGGACAACAGGTCGCGTTCCACGCGCCTCGTCTAGCACGAACCCCACGGGGAAGTCGTCTCGCGCTTGCGGCTGAGCGGGCGGATCGCCAACATCCATGGGTGGCGACCATCATCGTGGAGGACTGCACGGGCTGTGGCGCTTGCGTCGCGGTCTGCCCCAACCAGGCCATTCGGGCCGGCGAGCAGCTCCATGTGATCGACCCCCGCCGCTGCACCGAATGCGTGGGCTTCTTCGAGGAGGAGCAGTGCGCCAAGGTGTGCCCGGTCGACGCATGCCTCCCCGATCCCGATCGCCAGGAGAGCGAGGCCACGCTGTTGGCGCGCGCGCGCGCTCAGCAGCCGCACCGCGTGTTCCCAGCGCCGCCGCCCTCCCGCTTCCGCCGCTGACACGTCGTGACCGAATGTGTCGGCGTCGCTTGGGAGGCGCCCGCCGACGCGCGCTGCACTAGCCTGTCCCCATGACCGCGGTTCGCGTGCTCCTGGTGGAAGACGACGAGCGCCTGGCGCAGCTGACCGCGCGCTACCTGGAGGCGCACGACGTGCTGACCACGGTGGCCGCCGACGGTCCTGCGGGCCTCGCCCTGGCGCTGGCGCAGCCCTTCGACGCCGTGTTGCTCGACGTCATGCTGCCCGGCAAGAGCGGCCTCGAGGTGTGTCGCGCCCTGCGCGAGCGCAGCGATGTGCCCATCATCATGCTGACCGCGCGCGGCGAGGAGGCCGATCGCGTGCTCGGGCTCGAGCTCGGCGCCGACGACTACGTGCCGAAGCCCTTCTCGTCGCGGGAGCTGTTGGCGCGCATCCACGCCCAGGTGCGCCGCGCGCGCCGCCTGGTCGGGCCCGCCGCCGGCGTGCCCATCAAGGTCGGCACGCTGGTGGTCGACGCGGCGACGCTGTCGGCCACGCTCGCCGGCGCGCCGCTCACGCTCACGGCCTACGAGCACCAGCTCCTGCGCGCCTTCGCCGAGCGCGCCGGGCGCGTGCTCTCGCGCGAGCAGCTGCTCGAGATCGTCAAGGGCGACGCCAGCGAGGTGTTCGACCGCGCCATCGACGTGCGCATCTCGCGGCTGCGCCAAAAGCTCGGCGACGATCCCAAGCAGCCACGCATGCTGAAGACCGTGCGCGGGCTCGGCTACGTGCTGGTGGCCGACGAGGGCGGCCCCGGCGACGGTGGCCAGTCGTGAGGATCACGCTGGCCACGCGCATCTATGCCGTGTCGCTGGTGGCGGTGGCGTTGTGCGCCGCGGCGCTGTCGGCGGCGGCCTGGGCGACCATCGGCCCGCCGCCTTCGCCCCCGTGGCGCCGCGGTCCGCCGCCCCCGGAGTGGCGCCCGCCGCCCCCGGAGTGGCGCCTGCCGCCCCCGAATCTGCGTCCGGCGCCCCCCGAGCTTCGGCTGCCCGACGACCGGGGGCCGCCGCCCGCCTTCCGGCCGCCGCCCGAGCTCCCCCCGCTGCCGGCCCCGGGGCTCCCGGGCCCGATCTGGTGGCTGTTCGTCGCTACCGTGGTCATCGGCCTGTTCGCCACCGCCCTCTTGGTGGCGCGCTCGCTGGCGCGCCCGCTGGCGCGCCTGGGCGAGGCCGCGCGGGCGCTCGGCGCCGGCGATCTCGAGGCGCGCACGGGCATCGCGCGCGAAGACGAGCTCGGCGACCTGGCCCGCAGCTTCGACGAGATGGCCGCGCGCGTGGCGGCGCTGGTGCGCGGGCAGCGCGAGCTGCTCGCCAACGTATCGCACGAGCTGCGCACGCCGCTCTCGCGCATCCGCGTGGGCCTCGACCTGGTGCGCGAGGGCGCGTCCGACGCCAAGCTGCTCGACGATCTCGAGCGCGACCTGGTGGAGGTCGACGGCCTGGTCGACGACGTGTTAACGGCGGCGCGCCTGGACCCGGCACACCTCGGGCCGAGCGCGCGCGCTGGCGGGCTGCCCGTGGGGGCGCGCGAGCCCGTGGCGCTCGACGTGCTCGTCGATGAGGCCGCGCGGCGCTTCGCGCGCTCGTGGCCGTCGCATGCGCTCACGGTAGCAGGGGAACGCCACGTCGTCGTACACGGCGACGCGCGCCTGTTGCAGCGCGTGCTCGACAACCTGCTCGACAACGCGGGCAAGTACTCGCCCCCCGGCCCCGTGAGCGTGCGCGTCGTCGCGGGGCCCGCCCAGGCGCACATCGACGTGGAGGATCACGGCATCGGCATCGCGCCCGACGACGTCCCGCACCTCGGCACGCCCTTCTTTCGCGCCGAGCGGAGCCGCGCGCGTAGCGTGGGCGGACGCGCGGCCGGCGGCATGGGCCTCGGGCTCACCCTGGCGCGGCGCATCGTCGAAGCGCACGGTGGCAGGCTGCAGGTCTCCAGCACGCTGGGACGCGGCACGGTGGTGCGCGTCACGCTCCCGGCGCTGCCAGACACAATCGGTGACGCGAGCGGCACGGCAGCGCAACACGACGGTCCTTGAATGGGGAGCACGAGGTGACCATGGACCGCTCCCCGGACCGACTTCCCATCCTCTTCGCCGCGCGCTCCATCGCGGCGGTGCTGGCTGCCACGTGGATGTGTGGCGCCTGCGCCGACGCTGGCCTGGGTGGCGCGGGCACGCCGGTGTCGCGACCCGCCGGGTGGGATCCCGCGACCCACGAGAAAGGCACGGTCGATGCGAGCATCTTCGAGGTGGCGGAGGTGCGCCGCCTCGACCTCGAGATCGCCGCGGCCGATTGGCAGGCCATGCTCGACGACCTCGCGACCCTGCTCGGCCCGGCCGGGCAGGGGGGCAGCGGTGGCGGCGGTGCTGCGCCCCCAGGCCCGCCTCCCGAGGAGCTGATCGTCGCGTGCGAGAGCCTCAACCCTGGCCAAGCGTGCGCCGCCACGCTCGACGGCACGCCCATCAGCGGTTCCTGCACGGACATCGGCGGTACGCTCTTGTGCGCGCCCGAGGGTGGTCCAGGCGGTCCCGGTGGCCCCGGCGGTCCCGCGCCGCCCGGCGACGGCTTCGGCCGCGATCCCCTGCGCGTCGAGGCTACGGTGCGCTACCAAGGCGGCGTCTGGACCCACGTGGGCGTGCGCTTCAAGGGCAACAGCACCCTGTCCATGGCCTGGCAGAGCGGCAACGAGAAGCTGCCCTTCCGCATCTCCCTGGACGCCTACGAAGACAGCTACCCCGAGATCGAGGACCAGCGCTTCTACGGCTTCAAGAAGCTGGCGCTCAACAACGGCGGCCGCGACCAGACCGCCTCACGCGACGTGCTGGCGGCCCGCGTGTTCCGCGCCGCTGCTGTGCCCACGCCGCGCGCCAATTGGGTGCGCCTCTACCTCGATCACGGCGAGGGCGCCGTGTACCTCGGGCTCTACGCCTTGGTGGAGGACCCGGAAGGGCCCTTCCTCGACGAGCAGTTCGGCGACGACGAGGGCACGCTCTACAAGCCTGAGGGAGAGGGCGCGCGCTTCGCCGCCTTCGACGCGTCGACCTTCGTCGACAAGAACGGCGACGGCGACGGCAGCGACGTGGAACGCATGGTGAGCGCGTTGCACGCCGATCGCAGCGACGCCGCGGCATGGCGCGCCGGCCTCGAGGCCACCTTCGACGTCGACGGCTTCCTGCGCTGGCTCGCGGCCAACACCTTGGTGCAGGACTGGGACACCTACGGCAACATGACGCACAACTTCTACCTCTATGGCGCCCCCGACGACGACGATCGCCTGCACTGGATCCCCTGGGACCACAACGAGGCCTTCGTGGGCGGCAGCGGCGGCGTGCGCCCGCCCTTGTCGCTCTCGCTCGACGAGGTGGGCGACGACTGGCCGCTGATCCGGTTCCTCATGGATGACGACGAGTACGCGACCAGCTACCGCGCGGCGCTCGCCGCCGCCGCCGAGGCCTTCTCGGTGGCGTCGTTCGAAGCGGCGGTCGATCAGGCCGAGGCGCTGGCCACGCCGGCGCTGGTGGGGCCCGACGGCGAGCGCGCCGGATCCACCTTCGTCAGCACCGCCGACGGCCTGGCCCAGGCCTTCGACGAGCTGCGCGCGCACGTGCGAGCGCGCCACGAGGCGCTGGCCAGCGAGCTGGGCGCCGAATGAGCGCGTGCTTGGCATCGCAGGTGCCGAAAACTTGAGATCGACCGGCACGGTTGGTCTGCTCGCCTCGTGTCCGCCGCGCGGGCACGGGGTGTGCGTGGTTGGCGCCCAGGGGCGCCAGGAGGAAACCGGATGGGCTCGCTCGACCTCGGCAGCTTGGACTCGGCCGGCTTGCGCCAGGTGGCCATCGCCATCCTCGCGGCCTGGCTGATGGGCCAGGCGATCTCCGAGGTCTATCGCTTCATCCACCGCGGCCGCGACGTGTCGCAGGCCTTCGTGCAGGCGCTAGTGGTGGGCGGCATCGTCGGCGCCATGCTCATGCTCGCCATCGGCAACAGCGTGGCGCGCGGCATCGGCATCGTGGGCGCGCTGGCGCTCATTCGCTTCCGCACCAACCTGTCGAACCCGCTCGACATGGTGTTCATCTTCGCGTCCTTCGCCGGCGGCATCGCCGCGGGCACCGGCAACATCGTCACGGGGGCGCTCGGCACGGTGATGTTCTTGGCCGTGGTGGCCGGCACCAGCACGCTGATGCAGGGCGGCGGCGCGCGTGACGCCGAGCTGCGCGTACGCATGGCTGCGGGCCCCGACGCCGAAGAGAGGGTCCGCGCGATCTTACGCGAGCACGCGGTCAGCTTCGCGCTCTTGCGCCGGCGCGACGTCGCCGAGGGCAAGGAGAGCCGCTCGTGGTGGCGCGTGGGGCTCAAGGGTGGCGACGACGGGGGAGCGCTGTCGCGCGCGTTGCGCGGCTCCGGCGCCGCCACCGAGGTGCAGGTGGAGCTCGAGAACGCCACGCCCGAGAGCGGCGGGGGCGACGATGACTGACGAGAGCGGCCCGGCGTCGTCGCCCGCGCCGGCCGGCAATGCGGCCGCGTCGGTCAACGGCACACGTCGGCAGCGCCGCGCCATCCTGTGGGCCGTGTGGGCGCTGGTGGCCACGGGCGTGGCCATGCTGCAGCTCGACACCTCGGCGGTGGGCCGCGCGCCCGCAACGATCGACGGACCCGAGACCGCCGCCTTGGCGCCGCGCGCCGCCCGCGTACAGAAGGTGGTGGCCAGGCCTGGCGACGTCGTGGCGCAAGGTACGCCGCTGGTCGAGCTGGCCACCGCCGACGTTGATCTCGAGATCGCCGTGGCCGAGGCCGAGCTCGCGCGCCTGAGCTCCGCCGTCGACGCCGCCGTGCTCGACGTGCGCGGCGCCGACTTCGAGACCGGCGCCCGCCTCGAGGCCGACGCCGAGCGCGCGGCGGTCGACCTCTCCTCGCTCGCGGCCGAGCAGAAGCGCGACGCCGCCGAGCTCGCCACCGTGGAGGGCCTCTTGGCCAAGCAGCGCGAGCTCGTGGAGAAGAAGCTCGCCTCGGCGGAGCAGCGCGATCAGCTCGACCTGCGCCGCGCGGCGCTCGCCGAGAGCGTGGCCGACGCCACCGCGCGCCTGGCGACGGCGCAGGCGCACGCCGCGCGCGCCGACGCGCGGCTGGCAGAATGGAAGAAGAGCCACGGCCAGGGCGCCGACGACGCGCGTACGGGCCCCGAGCGCGCCAGCGTGCGCGCGCAAGAGGAGCGCTTGCGTCAGCTGCGCGCCGAAAAGGACACGCACACGCTGCGCGCGCCGGTCACCGGCCGGGTGAGCGCCGTGCTCGCGGTCGAGGGCGCGGCGCTCGCGGCGGGTGAGGTGGCGGTGCGCGTGCAAGACGACTCGGCGCGCACGGCCACCGCCTGGGTCGACGAGCAGAGCGCCGGCAAGGTGGCCGTGGGCGACCGGGCGCGCTTACGGCCTACCGACGGGCGCGGCGCCGAACGCACCGGCGTGGTGCGCGCGCTCGGCGCCGGCGTGGCCGAGCTGCCGCCGCGCTTTCGCCAGATACCCGGTGAGGTGAGCTTCGGGCGCGCCGTGTTCCTCGACCTCGATCCTCTCGAGGGCGCCCTGCCGCCCCTGCCGGGTCAGGCCTTCGAGTCGAGCTTCACGGCAGGCCGAGGAGGCGCGTCATGATCGCGGTGCTGCTCGGTGCCGTAGTGGCGACAACGTCGCTCAGCGCCGACGACGCCGTGGCCGCGGCCCTAAAGAACAGCGGCGCGCTTGAAGCGCACCGCGTACGTGTGGAGCAGGAGGAGGTCGATCGCGCGCTGCCGCTGCGGCCCCTCGATCTGCGCCTCGGCCACCGCGCACTCGACGGGTGGGTGGTGCCCATCGAAAAGAATGGCGTCCGCTACGCGCCCCTCGACGAGACCTACGTCACCCTCGGCTGGCGCCTGCCCGAGCCTTGGCGGGTGGCGCGCCTGCTCACTGCCGCCGACGACGCGGCGGCGGCGACGGACGAGCTCGAGGACGCCAAGGTGGCCCTGGCCGTCGAGGTGCGCCAGGTGCACGGGCGCCTGGTGGCGCAGCGCGCCGAGCTCGACCTGCGCAAAGAGGCCGTACGCCTTGCCGAGCTGCTCGAGCGCATCGTGGGCGAGCAGGCCGAAGCCCGGGCCACCACGGTGCTCGACGCGCGCCTAGCGGGCCTCGATCGCCTCGACGCCGTGCTCGAGCTGAGCGACGCCCAGGCCGACGCGCGCGCGCTCGAGCAACGCCTTGCGTCGCTCACGGGACTGTCGCCGCCCTTCGACGTGGTGGCCGCGCAGAGCACCTGCGCGGCGCCCCCTGCGCTCGAACCCACGCTGGCCCAGGCCCTCGGGCGCTCGTCGCGCGTACGGGCGTTGCGCGCGCGCGTGGCCGCTGCCTCGTCGCGCGTGACCTGGTCGTGGATCCGCTTCCTGCCCTGGCTCGACTCCATACAGCTCGGTTACTTCAACGAGCCGCTCGACAAGCGCGATCAGGTGCGCGGCGCCATCGACCTGGCGCTGCCGGTGTTCGAGCTCGGTGCCAAGGAGCGGCGCGATCTCGAGCTGCGCCTGCGCCAGCTGCAGATCCAGCTGCGCGACGAGGAGGAGTCGCTTGGCACCAAGCTCGCCGGCGTCATCGCCGACCAAGAGGCCGCCTGGCAGGCCAAGCGCGTCCTCGACGAGGCCGCCGGCACCTTGGTGGCGGGCAGCATCGCCGACGTGGAGGCGACGATGGCGGCCGGCCAGGCCGACGCCCTGCGCGTGGCCGAGGTACGGGCGCGGGCGCTGCGAGCGCGCATCGCGCAGCTGCGCGCCGATCAGCGCTGCAACGAAGCAGGCCTCGAGCTCGTGCCGCGCTCGGCGGGCGTGCAGGGCGCGGCTCCCGAGCTGCCGGCCCCGGCCGACGACGGGCGAGAGCCGCGCGCCGAGAGCGTCGACCCCGATTGAGCGCTCCGCATGCCCGTGGCTCGCCCCACAGGTCGGGCGCTGTCGCACCCGCCGCGGATCACACGAATCCGAGACAGCTATCGGCACGCGCCGCTGAAACTTGAAGGGGCCGAATGGGTCGGTGACGCTTGCCGCATGACTCGCAGCATCCTCGTCGTTGCCACACCCTTGCTCTCGCTGGCTGGCGCGGCGCTCGCGCAGACGAGCCCGGCCGCCGGCACGGTCACCGTCGTCCCCGCGAGCGCTCGCTTGGACGCCGACGCCGACGGCGCCCCCGATGCTGCCGAGGTGGAGCACGGGCGGCATGCGGGCTTCTGCGCGCAGTTCGCCCTCGCCATCGACGCCACCGCGCACAAGCCCGACAACGTGAGCGAGGCGCTCGACCTTCTCGATGACCTGACGCCCGCGTTCTTGTGCAGCAACAACGGCGACTGCACGGCGCCGGGCGCGCCCGGCGGCAGCTGCAGCGATCCAGACGGTGGCGGCGGGCCCACCCCACGCATCTGCACCGCCACCGCGCCGGACCTGATCATCCCCGATCGCAGCTTCCGCGAGCTCGTGCCCATCGCCGACCTGAGCAACGACAGCAACGACGGCTACGCGCCCTACAACCTCAACGTCCCCTGGGAGGACGATTGCACGTCGAACGGCGGCGACCGCAACGGGCAACGGCTGGCCATTCGCCTGCGCGGCGATCTGCATGTCACGACGCCGGGCATCAAGACCTTCCTCGTGCAGAGCGACGACGGCTACTCGCTGCGGGTGGCAGGGCAGGTCGTGGCGCAGTTCAACGGCAACCGCGGCCCGGCCACCGATACCCGCCGCGTGCAGTTCGACGAGCCCGGCGTCTACCCCATCGAGCTGGTCTACTGGGACCAGGGCGGGCAGGCCGTCATCGAGCTCATGTACGCCGACGACGAGCGCTGCTTCAGCGCTCGCACGCAGGCGGCCTGCTCCGGGTCGGGCACCGACCTGAGCAACATCGCTGCCGCGCCCACGCCCGAGCTGAGCGGCTTTGCCGTGGTGAGCTCGGAGCGCGTAGCGCCCGCCTCGTGGGCCGGCCCCGAGGACAGCTGCGCGGCGCGCATCGGCCAGCCCTCGGAGACCTGCGTCAGCACCGCAGCCATCGCATGCGGCAACGGCACGGTGGAGCTCACGGCCAGCGCGGCGGAGGGCTGCGACGACGGCAACAGCACAGGCGGCGATGGCTGCTCTGCGAGCTGCCAGATCGAGGCCGGCGCGGGATGCGCCGGCGCGCCCAGCCTGTGCGACACCGTCGATTCCGACGGCGACGGTGTCGTCGATGTGGTGGAGGTGGCCGCGGGCCTCGATCCGGCCGACCCCGACACCGATGACGACGGCCTGTGCGACGGCGCCGCCGCCGTGCTGGGGGAGTGCGCCAGCGGCGAGGACCAAGACGGCGACGGCGTGGTCGACGCCGGCGAGTCCGACCCCGCCGATCCCTGCGATCCCGACGCCGACGCGGTTGCCTGCCCCAGCGGTGACCCCGACGGCGACCTGGCCGACAACGCCGCCGAGGCCGCGGCGGGCACCGATCCCCTCGACGCCGACAGCGACGACGACGGCGAAGAGGATGGCGCGGAGCTCGCGGCCG
>JADZDP010000168.1 GCA_020850995.1 Deltaproteobacteria bacterium | reverse complement strand
GCCTGCGTCTGCCGGACGCGGCCGGCGATGTCGTAGTGCGGGCTGTCGACCAGCACGCCGCCGGGGAAGCGGCGCCGCGCCTCCTCGCCGACCTCGTGTCCCTGCGCGAAGACGACCTCGGTGCTCGGGTCGCGCACCAGCTCCTCGGCGTCAGGCTCGTGGACCGTCCACCAAAGAAGCCGGTGGCACTGGCGCCCGGCCATGAAGCGCGACTTGGAGAGGCGCGGGGTTGGCTTGGGCTTCTTCATAGGCTGATCCTGCTACCTCGCTCCGACGGACGTGGTCGCAGCGCTGCGCGGCTGCCTGCGCGACGTTCGGCGGTCGTTACTGGTGCGCGCGCTCGCACCACGCGATCGTGCGCCCGCCCGATAGCGGGCCGCTGCTGTTCGGTGCGCCTCGCCGATAGCGTCCCGCAACGACTTCGGCCGCAGCACCTCGACGCTCCCCCCGAAGCCGAGCAGCCACGAGCGCAGCACCATGGTGTCGGGCACCGCGGCCCGCACCACCACCCGCCCGTCTGCCTGCCGGCGCAGCTCCTGCCGCGCCGACAAGGGCGTCTCCTCGAGCAGGATGGCCGCGTTGTCGTCGAAGCGCAGCTCGACCTCGATCTCGCCCTCACCGAGCAGGAAGTCGATCTCGCCCTTCGCGATGTAGTCGTCGATGTCGAAGCCGGGGGAGGCGTTGGCTGCGTCGTCGAGCAGCTCCGCGTCGACGAAGCGGTGCAGCTGGTACTGCCGAGTGTCGGTGTAGCCGAAGGTCGTGGCCAAGAGGCAGCCGACGCTGTCGCGGTAGATGAGCCCGAGCGGGTGCAGCGTCAGCTCCTTGGCCTGGGTCTCGCCGCGCTTGCGATAGCGAGCCTTGATCTGCCGGCCCTCGAGCAGCGCCTCGTGGACCACGCCGGTCACGCCGCCGTCGACCTTGGGCGGCAAGAGCGGCTGGCTGCGCGGCACCATGCGTACGCGGTCGAGCCAACGCGCCACCGGCTTGCCGTCGAGCGCGTGCTTCGCCGCTTGCAGGTGCGGCTGCAGCGCCCGCACGGTGGAGCGCGGTAGCGCGCGCTCCATGTGCATCTCCACCAGGCGCAGCGCGAGCGCGGCCTGCGGGTCGAAGCCGGGCAGCTGCACCAGCGGCGCCGTCTCGGCGTACCGCCAGCGGTAGGGCTTGCTGTCGTCGATGCACTCGAGGCCGAGCGGCATACGCGACAGCTCGATCAGGTCGCGCTGGATGGTCCGCCGCGAGCAGTCCATGCCCTCGCCCCTCAGGATGGACTCGAGGCGCTCGGCGTCGATCGACCTCGGCGCGCGCGGCACGAGCTGGAGTAGTCGGAACAGGCGGAAGAAGTTGTCGGCCACGGTGCCTCCATCCAGAGCAGCATCCCCCAAGGCTGCGACAGGTGCTGTCGCAGGCCAACTGTGATCCACGTCGCACCGCCTCCGAAGAGCCGCCTCGCCGGTTCCGCGCGTTCCGCCAGCGGAACGCGCCGACCAAGCCTGATCACGTACTGACGCGGAACCAGCCCCGGCACGAACCCTGAAACAGGGGGAGGCGAACCAACGGAGAACCCATGCGCCTGCTGCTCGCCGCCCCCGCCCTCGCCCTCGCCCTGACCAACCTCGCCTGTGCTCATGCTGTCCGCATCGAGAGCGCCCCCGGTGCCGAGCTCTTCGTCAACGGCCAGAGCGTCGGTACCTCGCCGGCCACCTACCACGAGACCACCGGCCTTTCCGACAAGGTGACGATCACCGCTAAGCTGCGTGGCCGCGAGAAGACGGTTGAGCTTCAGCGCTCGGACGTCGACCTCGCTCCCGTTGGTGCGGGCGCCGCGGTGGGTGCGGCGGGGTGTATGGCGGCGTCGGCGGCCACTCTCGTGTCGGCGTTCGTCTTCACGCCCTGCGTCTTGGTCACGGGTCCGATGGCGTGGGCGTCGCTCCTGTCTGCGCCGCTCGCCGGCTGGCTCTGGTTTGGCCACAAACTGCCCGACACCGTGCGTGTAGAGCTCGATCAGGGGCCGCCAGCGGTCGCCGTAGCCAGTGAGCAGCCGTACTGACCCACGGCCAAGGACTTGCCCGCGATCGAGAGGACGGCCCCGCGGCCGTCCGATTTCGTTCGCACTCAACCGGCGGAACGCCGACCTTGATGCCCTGCAGCCAGGCTCCCCCGAGCGTAGCGGCGCTCGTCGCCCCACCGCGTCGGTGCGGGACGACGAACGCCCCGCCTCAAGGAGGAACCACATGACCGTCACCATCAAGAAGCTCCCCACGCATGAGCTGTTCGACGTGCAGGACCGCGAAGGCCAGCGACCCTTCTGGAACAAGGTGGGCGCAGCATTCGAGAACAAGGACGCGAGCCACAGCGTCCTGCTCTACCAGCCGGGGATCCCCGAGCCGAAGCGCCTGCAGCTCCGCAGGATCGACCGGGAGCGCCGGCCGCTCGCCGATGGCGCGGACACCAAGCGCTTCCCCACCCACGAGCTGTTCGCGGTCACCGAGGTCGAGGGCGGCCCCAACGACTGGAAGCGCGTCGGCGTCGCCTTCACCAACAAGGACGACTCTCTGAGCCTCATCCTCGACGAGGGTGTCCGCGACGGGCCGAAGGCGCGCTTCCAGATGCGCGCACGGCGTGACGCGCCGGCCGCGGAGCCCGCCGCCGAGCACCAGCCCAACCCCGCGCGCAGCGTGACGAGGAAGAGCAAGGCCGCGTGAACAAGCGGCCCCGGCGACCCGCTCCACTTCCGCGGTGACGGGCGCGCGTCGGGCGCCCGTTTCGGCATCGGCAACGGTCGCGCCAGGGCGCTTCGCTGCTCGCCAGCGAGCCCTGGCACGCCCGCCGCCTCGCCTCCGGCGGCCGCCTCTCGCCGCGCCCTCGTCGTGTGGGCGGGCCCCTCGATCGGGCTCGAGAGGGGCCCACCGAACGACGCCCCTCGCGGAGGAAGCGTGAACACCGTGAAGCCGAAGACCACCATCGCCCTCAAGCACCGCCTCGCCGCCCTCAAGGACGAGCTCGAGCTGTACGGGTGGCGCCCCGATCAGACCGCGCGCTACATGCGCGACGCGCTCAAGGTGATGCCGCTCGACGCAGTCGCCAAGCTCTTCGCCGAGATGGCCGCGGAGGAGCGGAGCTACTACGAGCGGCACAGCCCGCTCGCCGACGATCAGCTCGATCACACCCTGATCGCGGCGTGAGGTGCCGCTCCTGCGCGCGGCGCCAGGCGGGGCGCCGCGCCGCGCGCAGGAGGATCCGTGCCGTGTCGAACCACCAACGTCGATGTCGATAACCTGGCCAGGCGCCCGCTCGTCCGCGCGTTCATGCGTCGCATCCTGGAGGAGGAGCGCGACCCGGCGACCGGCCACGTCTTCGCGGCCACGCTCGCCAAGCGCGCCGCCGAGGCGTTCGACTTGTACTTCGAGGACTGCGCGATGTTCCCGCGCGCCCTCGTCGACGTCGCCGAGCAGGTGATCGCGGAGGAGCGGGCAGCGGGGCATGGGACGGGCCGCACCTCGCAGTGAGCGCACGTCGCGCTCGGCCCGTCGAAGCGCTCGACGCCACGGCCGCGTCGCCGCACGGCGCACCTTCAGCACACGCCCTTTGCCCAGCCCCGCTCGAGAGCGGCGCGGCCGGTGGCGCCGCTCTCGGCGCAACGGAGGCCGGTGATGAACTTCAGCATCGTGCAGAGCTCGTTCGAAGCGGCAGCGAAGCAGGCCGGCCTGCTCGGCACGCTCTTCTGGTGGGACCTCGGCGCCAACCGCATCGACCACGACGCACTGGTCGAGCGCGCGCGCGCCGCCGGGCTCGACGCCGCGCTGCTGCCGGCCGCGGTGAAGCCCTCGACCGCCTTCAAGCGCGCGTGGCACACGGCAGCGCGGCGCATCAGCGACGACCTCCTAGTCCGCGAGATCGCCGAGACCCCCGATCAGATCGTGGTCGCGGTGGTCCGCGAGCACCCCGACGTCGCCAACCTCGACCTGCGGTACCAGGTGCTAGCGCGCGCGGCCTTCGCGAAGCGCGCGGCGACGGTCTCGCTCCTCGAGCCGCACCCGGTGCTCGACCCGCTGCCGGCGCTCTTCGCGCACTACTCGGCCATCACCACCGAGGACATCCGCGCGATGGTCCTCGCGTTCGTGCGCCGCTCAGGCGTGTCGATCCGGCACGCGGGCGGTGTCTACTTCATCCCGCCGGCGCTCTCCGGCACGCTGCGCGCGCTCACCGATGTGCTTGGGGAGGTTGGCGCCAACACCGTGTGGGTGCTCCCGGTCGCGAACCTCGGCAACGCGGCCGTCACCCTCGGCGCGCTCGCGCGCGACACCCTCGATGCCGAGATCACGGCGGTCGAGGCGGAGCTCGCGGCCTTCGACGCGCGCGACGTGGACACGCGCGACAGCACGCTCCAGCGGCGCCTCAAGCGCTTCGATGAGCTGCGCGCCCGCACCAACCTGATGGCGGGCGCGCTCTCCTTCCGCGCCGACGCCCTGCACGAGAAGCTCGTCGCGCTCGAGGGCGACGTGAAGCGGCGCCTGCTCGGCGAGGCGCTCACCTTGCCGATCTCGCCGACCATTGGCCTGTCGAGCGAGCAGCCGATCGAGGCGTTCGATGCCGACGTCGGCTTCTGACAGTGATTCCGTCGACTTTTCAGCCTGTTACGAATAATAAGCACCGACAGTTGACAAAAAATACTGACCACTACAACATATGCTCATGCCGTCCATCGTGAAGAGCGTCCGAGTCAGCAGTCCCCTTGATGCCCGCCTCAAGGGGATCTTGGCCGACAGTCGCGGCGACCAGCGCACTCAGCGACGCCCCATGAAGGAAGCCGAAGCGCTCGGCCTTGCGCTCGACATCGGGACACAGGAGTTGGAGCGACGCACGGTTGGATGGAAGTGGCGCTGCGACAACGAGACCTGCCGGAGCCCAATCCAGTCGGTCCGCGATGGGATGCTCGAATGGGTGGAACTCGAGGGTGGCCACCATCGCGACCTTCGCCTCGTGCACGCTGGCCAGCAGCCATCGTCCCCGACACAGCGGTGTTCGCGTGACCCACGTGCGGAGAGGGCGAAGGACGACGGCATCCTCGCAAGCCGCACGCTCGCGGACATGGTTGGACCAGAGGGCTTCTTGCTCATGGACGACCTCGCACGGAAGCGGTGGCAAAACAGCGGACCCGTCGAGCGGATGTGCCAACGCCTGTGCGTCCCGGGCTTTGAGCAGGTCTTTCGATCGCAAGCGGAAGCGATGCGCACCAACGCGTACCGCCCGCTGACCGCCTTTCCCGCCGGCCTTCGCCTCACTGAGATCGAAGACATCGCGCGTTGGATGGCGTCCTCGCAAGACGGCACAAAGAGAGAGGACGGCTTGGTCGCGCTGCACATCCTTGGCAAGTCAGGAGATGCCATGGACGGGGACGAGGAATGACCCGGGCGCTCTGGGTCGGCGGCCCACCGGGCGCGACGCTTCTCGGAATCCGCCGAAAACTTGCGTGCGACGGCATCGAGGTTGTCGAAGTACAGGAGAGCTTTCGCTCGCTCCCCTCGCGAACGGACCTCGTTCTCATCAATATCGACATGGTCAATCACGGGAGTTTCGACGCCGCCCGCGCGGCGGCTGAACTGCGCAGCACGACGTGGGTCGCTGCACGAACAGACTACAGTCGCACACGCCGCGCACTCGACGCGGCTCATCTACTGCCGGCAAATGCCGACGGCTCAACGGAGGAACACGTGGCGGAAGACCCGGAACTGACTTCACAAGAGCTCGATGACTTCCTCCGGCGAGTGCCGAAGGAGTTGCTGCCCCACGCCAAGACCATTGTCGCTTCGCGCCTCCGAGAGGACGATGTTTTGGGCGCTGCACAACACCTGAATCAGCTTGACGCCGACGGCCTCGTTGAACTTCTCGCCCTCATTGACCCAGACAAGCGAAAGCACATCCTGACAGCACTGGACAAGTGAGCCGCGGCCCGCCAAGCGTGAAGGGCGCGATCGGCAAACACGCTGGATGACGTCGCGGCCCTTCGCGATTCGTGAGCGAAACCTCCGCGGTAGCGCCGCTCGCGCGTGAGCACACCTCCGGCTTCCGCCGCGCGGGCCGCCCCTCCGGTGCGCGCCCCGCGCGCTCTGGAGGTGCAGCTGATGAAGGCCCAACTCGCAATCGCATCGACCCCCGCTCTCGGGCGGCTCCACTCCGTTCGCGCCTCGCTCCGCGCCCGCTTCCTCGAGCGCGACCAGGTCATCGACCTGCTCCTCGCCGCCGTCGTTGCCCGACTGCACGCGTTCCTGCTCGGCCCGCCGGGCACCGGCAAGAGCGCGCTCGCGAATGCGATCGTCGCCTCCGTCGAGGGCACTACCGGCTTCACCTGGTTGATGTCGAAGTTCACCACGCCCGAGGACGTCTTTGGCCCCCTCTCCCTGCAAGCGCTCCAGCAGGGACGCTTCGAGCGGCAGACCGCGAAGAAGCTCCCGGAGGCGCACGTGGCGCTGCTCGACGAGATATTCAAGAGCAACAGCGCCATCCTGAACGCCTGCCTCACGCTGATGAACGAGCGGCAGTTCATGAACGGCACCGCCGTGGTCGACTGCCCGCTCATCACGCTCATCGGCGCGAGCAACGAGCTCCCCGACGGCGACGACCTCGAGGCGCTGTTCGACCGCTTCGCCCTGCGCTTGGTGGTCCCGTACATCGGCGATCCCGACAACGTCAAACGCCTCCTCTCCGAGCGCGGCTCGCCCATCCCGGCAGCGACCATGACGCTCGATGAGCTCCGCACGTGCCAGCAGGAGGCATCGACCATCGACGTGCCGGACACGTTCCTCGACGTCATCGTCGACGCCGTCAAGCCGCGGCTCGAAGAGCAAGGGGTGCGCGCGAGCGACCGGCGCTGGCAGCACATCATCCGCTTCCTGCAGGCGTACGCCTACCTCGACGGGCGCGACGCGGTGAGCATCGACCACTGCGACATCCTCACCGACCTGCTCTGGCGCGACCCGGGCCAGCGCCCGGCGATCACGGCCGCGGTCGCTGCGGCGAGCAACCCCACTGCGGCGCGGGCCGCCGAGATCGTGGACGCCGCCAAGGAGAAGGTCACGCTCCTCAAGACGCCCGAGCGCGACCCGCAGAAGCGCGCGGAGTGGCTCTCGTCCGCGAGCCTGGTCGGGGACGAGCTCGACACGATGCTGAAGGAGCTCGCTGCCCTCGGCTCGAGCAAGAAGGTTCAGGACGCGACCGCGGCCATCACCAAGCTCAAGCGCAGGATCGCCGAGCAGGTGAACGCGATGTACGCCCCGAGCGTGTAGGAGCTACCGATGCGCGACCTCATCTACTCCGTCGACAAGTGGACCACCTACCTGTGGAGGGGCCTGGTGCGTGACAGCGCCGTCGTGCGCGAGCACGTCGATCGCGGGCGCGCCAAGCTCGCGACCTTCCCGTCCTTCGCGCGCGAGGTGTTCGCGCGCCTCTACTCCCCGCCGAAGCCTTGCCTGCGCACACGGCCCGAGGACGACTGGGCGAAAGTCCTGCACGCCGCGCTCGACGAGTTGCCGGCCTTCAAGAAGCTCGCGGCGCACTGCGCGCACAACAAGGAGCTGGCGAGCGCGGCCACGGCGAACCTCTTGGAGCAGCTGGTCGAGCGGCTGCCGGATCCGCCCGCGCCGCTCGACGACCCTGACGCACGCAGGAGGGAGGTCCGCGGGCTCCTCGACTTCCTCGCCGCGCTCAACGCCAACGACCCGGCGCGCGCGCCGCTCGAGCAGCAGATCGAGGAGGCGAAGGCGCACGGGCACGACGCGGTCGACGTCATGGCACGCTTCACTGACGCGCTCGACCCCGACGCCCTGCGGCAGGCGCTGCGCCGAAGCGTCGACGACTGCGCCACCGAGGTGGAGGAGATCACGAGCGCCGCTGCCGGGCTCTCCGGGCTCGGCGGCGTGCACACGTCGTCAGACGCGACCCAGGCGCTCCTGGCGAACACCCTCAAGGACTCCGACGCGCTCAAACGACTCGGGCTCCTCGCGGGTCGCATGCGCCGCATCGCCATGGGCAAGCGCCGGACGCGCACCCGACACGCCGCCTCCGAGCTGTCGGACGTCACCAACGGCAGCGACCTCGCACGCGTCCTCCCCCACGAGCTGTTGAAGCTCACCGACCCCGTACTGGCGCTCGACTTCCTGCGCGCGTTCGTCGAGGGCGCGCTCCTCCAGTACGAGCTCGTCGGCAACGAGCGCGAGGGGCGCGGGCCGATGGTGGTGCTGATCGACGACTCCGACTCGATGGACGGCCCACCGGCGACCTTCGCGCGCGCCGCGGCCCTCGCGCTCGCGGACCTCGCGCTCACCGAACGCCGCGCCTGCCGCCTCGTCCGCTTCAGCCACAAGATCAACGCGGTGCTCGACCTCCGTGTTGGCCGCGACTCCGCCAAGGAGCTCTTGGCCTTCCTCTCCGGCCCGGTCGGCGGCGGCACCAGCTTCGAAATGCCGCTACGTGCCGCGCGCGAGGCCATCGAGCGGGAGCCCGCCTACGAGCGCGCGGACGTGGTGCTCATCACCGACGGCGAGGCCGAGCTCTCTCCCGAGTTCCTGCGCGAGTGGACCCAGCGCGCGCGGCGGGAGGGCCTCACGACCTATGCGATCCACATCGGCGCCCACGCGCCGGCGGTGCTCCGCGCGCTGACCCACGAGGTCACCGGGCTCCCCGCGCTCGATCCGGAGCGCCTCGCCGCCGGTCTCTTCGACCGCATCACCTCGCCACCCCGCGCGTAGGCCGTCGGCCGCGACCGCGGGTTCGGCACGTGAGCGCACGGCAAGGTACCGTTCGGTTGGTTCGTCCGCGCGCGCTCGGGCCATCTACCCCCGGTGCGCTCGAACCCCGCGCGCGGACGACCTCTTCAACCGTCACGCCACCCGGTACTTCGTCCCGCGCGCGGCGCCTGACTTCTTCAGCTTCTTCGCCTTCACCAACTGCGCGACCGGCGCCTTGAGCGACTTCGAGGGCACACCGATGTTCTTGGCGATCTGCTCGACCCGCAGCCCGGGCCTGCGCGCGATCTCGCGGAGCAGCGCGGCGGCGCCCACCGGCGATCGATCCGCCCCCGGTTTGGCGGCGACCCGCGTCACCTTGGCGCGCCCGGCGCCGACCGCGTTCGAGACCGCGTCCGCCACGGCCGCTTGAAGAACCGCGGTGATGTCCGCGGCGAATGACTCAATCCGCGCCTGCAACTGACGCTTGACCTGTTCGTTCATCGCCGCGCTGCTAATGCGGACGGAGCGCCGTTACAAGCGCCCCACTGCTCGCGTCACCGCGCTGCCTCCTACGCCCGCCCGACGCCTGCTCCTCACTCGCTACGGCAACCGTCGCGCCAGGGACGCTGCGCTGCCGCCCGAGCGCGGTCCCTGTCACGCCTGCTGCCTCGCTCACGGCGTCGACGACGGCGCCGGCGGGCCGGGTCATGTCCGCGCCCCTCGCGCCCGGTGAAGGGGCCGCGAACAAGACCCCAGAGAAGAGGAACAGCGCATGACGACGACGACCAGCACCGAGCCAGCCAAGAGGAACACACCGACGCACGAGATCTTCGTGGTCGAGGGCGAGGGGAACGACACCACTTGGATCAAGGTCGGCGTGGCCTTCCCGACCAGGAGCGGCGCCTCTCACCGCGTCTTCATTGGCAAGAAGGGCGACCCCAAGCAGAAGGTCTACCTCGTGTGCCCGAACAGCCAGTTCGACGGCAAGGACACTTCGCGCCCGGGCGATGAGCCCAAGCGCAAGCCCTACGCGAGCGTGTTCGACGCCACCAACAACGAGATCGACTTCAAGCGCCGCGACGGCGTTGCGTTCCTGAACCGAGATGACTCGTTGAGCCTGCTCATCGGGGACCGTGGAGACGCGAACCAGCTCAAGTACCAGATGCGCGTGGTGCGCCGGGCCAAGAAGGCCGCGCAGGGCTGAGCATCACCGGGGCGGCGGCGTCGCCGCCGCCTCGCAACCCGCGAGGACAAAATGAGCCCAGTTCCCGACGCCGTCTGCGCCATTTGCGGCGCTGAGCACGATCCCGAGGAGAGCCCCGAGGTCGACTCGACGCACCTGTGTCCCACGTGCGCCGCGAATGAGCGCGCGCTCCGCGACCCACGGCGCGACGACCCAGAGCCGTTGCGTTCCTACCTCTCCGCGCGCATGGACAGCTGAGGACCGAGGCCTTGAACGTAGAGCCGACCTACGATCACCCAACCGTGGACCGGGCTCGAGAACATGCCGGACCAGGTCGGGCTCACGCACGCTGCGTCCTCGTTGCGCTTACCGCGATGCGGCCAACGGCCCTGCGAACGCCTTGCGCTTCTTCAGCTTCGTGCCGGCCTTGTAGAACACCTTAGTCCACTTGTCCGTGGGGTCGAGGTACCAGGCTTCGTAGCCGTCGCTGTCGTTCTCCTCGGCCTTCTTCGTCTCGATGTAGCGGAAACGATGGTGGTTCCACAGCCGCATGAACTCGCCTAGATATATGTCCGCCACGCGCTCGTCGCCGCGGATGACAAGCATGTTCTCGTCGTTCTCGATCGTCGAGGCATCGCTGAAGTTCGCGGACCCGCTAATCACCACTGGGTCCGGTCCGAGCGGATCGATAAGCATGTACTTCGTGTGCACGTACTTCACGTTGCGCGAGAGCGAGTTGCTGCGCTCTTCCTTCCAGCGATCCCTCAGAAACTTCTCCACAATGTCCTTCGTCAGCCTGCCACCCACCGCGACGAGGTTATTCCTGTTGCTGTTGACCACCTTCTTCGTCGCTTCGCCGACGGTCTTGTTGTTGTTCGACCAGTCCTCGAGGAAGAGGAAGCGTAGATCCTGCTCGTTTGGATCCGACAACGTGTCGTGGAAGACCTTGTTGATGCCGAACGCAGCGGTGAAGGCCACGACCTCTTCGCCCTCGTTAAACGCGTCGGCGTACCACTTGAGCATCGACAGGTCGCTGCGCGGGCTGAAGATCGCCGTCGTGCCCTGCCCGGGCGGAAACGCGGCGATGGTCGGCGAGGCAAGGTCGTTCTCGGGCTTCAGGTCCTTGTTCTCGGGGTCCGATTTCAAGCGCTCCCAGTACGCGAGATACGTCGCGGCCAGGTCGGGGTCACGCACGATGTGGCCCACGTTCGACTGGCCGTATACGCCGGACTCCGTCAGGTTCGTCGAGCCCGTCCACACCGCAATGGGCACGCCTTTCTTCAGAAGCACGATGAACTTGTTATGCGAGATGTAGCTCGCGTTCGTCGTCCGCGGCGTGGACACCTCGAGCAGGCCGTGCGCATCGAGAAGTGCCTTCACTTTGTCGATACGCTTCCTCGTCTCGGCCGCCGCCTTCTTTGTGGCCTCCGACGACGTGGGCTTGGGCTTCCTGTACCGCGAATCAAAAACGATCTCGACGTCGCTCGTGCGCTCGTGCGCCTTGCCGAGTGCCTCAGCTACCCGATCCCAAGTGAACTCATAGACGGCGGCGCGCAGCGCGTGTTCCGTGGTTCTTGCTTCACCGATGAAGTCGAGCACCGCTTTGTCGAGGCCGCGCGCCAGCCACTTCATCGCCTCCGGATCCTCCTTCGGATCCTTGTTGAAGAACTTCCGCGCGTACGCCTGACTGCCGATGACGCCGCGGTTGAAGTAGATAGAGTGGCGCGGGTGCTCCTCCGGCTCCGTGCGTACGAGGACGCTCACCTCTGCGCGCCTAAGGTCGAGCTGCTTTGGCTTCCCGTACACAGCGACGACGCGATAGGTGTACTGGTGATCCGGCTTCGCCGTGTAGTCCGCCCACACGAAGTCCTGGATGGGATGCTCCATCGTGGAAACGAGCGCGCCCGGCGGCGGCATCGGATACACGGCTTCGAACGTGCGCAGGCCGTTCAACCAATACGAATCGCCCGTCTTGTGATCGGTGCGGTGGATCGCGAAACCGAGTAGCCCCTTCGTCTCGCTCTCCTTCACATCCATTCCCAGCGTGACGACGTGTGTGCCGGCGATGACGTGCACGCTCAAGATCTTGCTTGTGCTCAACCCATCGAAGCGCATGTTCTTCCCCCTCGGCGGACTATCGGACCGGACCCGGCCGGCGCGCAAGTGCGACGGTGTTGCACCTCCGCTGTGTTCTGCATGAGCCATCCGTCGACACTGACGTACTCCGTTCCCCTGTCGCAGGTTGACACTCGTAGGGGCGATAATCCCTGCGTGACCCTGGGAGTCGGCAGGAGCAAGAGCAGTGAACAACAAGAAGCAAGATGAGAAGCCTCGTGACGTCGAGGG
>JADZDP010000167.1 GCA_020850995.1 Deltaproteobacteria bacterium | reverse complement strand
GTCACTACACACGAGTTCGTCGCCAGCGGCGGGGTCACCGGCCGGAAGCAACGACGTGCAGCATTGCTTGGGTCCGTGGCATCATGAACGCCACGCCCGGCCGGTGCCGGCTGTGCTCGACGTTCGCCGAACACGTTGAGGAGGGTGCGCGTATCGTGAGCGGCAAGCTTGCGAGCTATCTCGACGGAGCTGCGGTCACGACGGCCGACGCTGCCGAATTTCTGAGCGCAGCGTGCGCGTTCCGCGACGCCAGACCGTGGGACGCGCTTACTGCACCACTTACGAATCAATTGATCGTCGACCTTGGGTCAGCAGGTCCGCGCCTTGTTGCCAGGCTCGACGACACGCTGCTGACGATCTTCTTCAGTGAGACCGACTACTGCTCCAGAAAACACGAGCCCGATGGGATCGTCACGCCGCGACTGTCACTCGGGTGGGAACGCGATGCCCACGCGAACCCGCGTTTGCTCGCGGAAATGAACGCTCACAACTGGCCGCGCAGTGATGGTTTCATCCCCGTGCTTGTGATGATTGGACCCGATCCGGTCGCCGCTCCAGTCGAGAAACCCTTTCTCTACTTGGCGCGAATCGTGTGCTTGGCAATCCCTCCTCTCCTCGAAGTCGTCGCTGATGTCGCGGACGGCGCGACAGTGGTCGTCGGAGTTGGCGGATTGGAAATCGCCGTGAGCGCACCGGCTGCAAAGAAGCCAGCATGAGCGTCGTGCCGGCGAACAAGCCATGGCCGCAAGCTCGCGCTGCGCGCGAGACAGCCTCGGTCGCCGCGTACTCGCTTCGCTGCGTGCGCGGAGTTGTGCTCCGCTGAAAGTGGTTCCATCATGAAAGTCATCGCCACGGCTGTCGGCCATGGCCAACGTTGGCGCGGGCAGCGGATCTGCGCGCGTGATCGCAGGAGTAGTTGCTGGTAGCCTCCCGCCGCTGGCCGCCGATTGCCGCGGAACGGGAGTGTCAATGCCAACAAAGCGCGATGTCCTCGGAGAACTTCGCTTCGGAGCTCATGTCGCAGAAGACGAACAGGCTGCGCTTGTCAACTACTTCGTAGAGACCGATCTCACGAAGCAGATTTTCAACGGCGACATTGATGTAGTGTTCGGACCGAAAGGTTCAGGAAAGAGCGCGATTCACCTCCTGCTCGTCCACAAGGGCAATGAACTCCTCGCCCGAGGTGTCATCATCAAGCCTGCAGAGAACCTCCGCGGCGCGCCTGCCTTCAAGGACGTCGCAGGCGACCCGCCAGCGTCCGAGCACGAGTTCTCATTTCTGTGGAAAGCCTACTTTCTCTCCCTCGTCGGTGACGTCCTCCGGGAGAACGGCAGCGAGAACCCGAAGAAGCGGCAGGTCCTGGACGCACTTCAAGAAGCTGGCCTCGCTGAGGTTTCAGACCTGCGTGGAAGAGTCCTCGCAGTCATCAGGTACGCGAAGCGTCTCTTCGAACGAGGAAGCGTTGAGGGCGGTCTCAAGTTCGACCCCTTGAGCGGAATCCCCTCAGGAGTCACCGGCAAGATCTCCCTTAACGAGCCATCGCCGGAGCAGGCGCGATCCGGCGTGAAGTCAGCGGACAACTTGTTGAAGCTCGCAGACGAGGCTTTGGGGGAATCAGGGAAGAACGTCTGGATCCTGCTAGATCGGCTCGACGTTGCCTTCGCAGAAAGCGCGCTTCTCGAAGAGAACGCACTAAGGGCGCTCCTGCACGTCTACCTCGACATGCGGGTTCTTGAGCACATCACCCCAAAGGTCTTCCTTCGAGACGACATCTGGCAGCGAGTGACGGCCAAAGGTTTCCGCGAGTCGAGCCACATCACAAGACAGATAACCATTTCGTGGACCCCACGTACCCTGACCCACCTGGTCTTGTCGCGAGCTCTCGATGTTCCCAAACTTCGCGAGTACTACAACGTCGCAAAGAAGGACATCCTCGACGATTCCTCGAAGCAGAACGAACTTTTTTGGAGGATCTTCCCGCCGAAAGTCGCGCAAGGAGAGAAACGCCCAGACACCCTCACCTGGCTCCTTTCACGAACGCAGGACGGTACGCGCCGTCCCGCTCCCCGAGAACTCATCCAACTGCTAAACGAGGCGCGCAACGAGCAAACAAAGATGCTCGATCTCGGGGACGAGGAACCCCCTGGGGACAACCTTCTTTCTCACGGAGCGATCGACGCGGCGTTGCCCACAATTTCCAAAGCACGACTGCACCAAACGCTCTTCGCCGAGTACCCGGAGGTCAAGGCCAAGGTCGAGGCACTCAAGCAAGGGAAGACGAGTCAGACAACCAAGTCCCTCGAAACTGCATGGAGTGTTTCCGCCGCGGACGCCCAATTTGCCGCGAACCATCTCACCCAGATCGGCTTCTTTGAAAAACGCGGGACCCGCGACGAACCGCAATATTGGATCCCATTCATCTATCGCAGCGCGCTTGAGCTTGTCCAAGGAACTGCGTCCGATTCGGAGTGATCCGGACGCGCCAACTTGTGCCGCAACGGCGCCTCGGCCCGCGCCAACACTGCATGGCCGCAGAGGCCCGCCGCCGTCACTTCACTGATGTGCGTCGCCGGCGGCGGGCACACCGGCCGGTCGCAACGACGTGCAGCGCCGCTTGGGTCCGTGGCATCATGAAGGCCGTGCCCGGCCGGTGTCGGCCATGCACAACGTTCGCGAGTTCCCCGTCGGGAAGTTTGGGGTGGGCTGCGGCGGCGAAGGCGATCTGCTATCATCGTCGGGTGACCACGATCTCTGTTGAGCTGTCCCTGCAAGAAGAGCAACGCCTGCGTGAGCGCGCGAGAGAGCTCAACGTCGCGCCCGAGGAGCTCGCCGCGGCAGTCTTGAAGGACGGGCTCGCGACGTCCGATCCGGACTTCAACACGATCCTTGCCGCCGTGCTCGACAAGAACCGCGAGCTGTACCAGCGCCTCGCCTGAATGAAGCTCCTCAAGGTCGCCGAGGTGTTGGAGATCCACCGCGCCGTCGTCGAACTGGCCGGTGGCGCTGCCTCAGTGCGCGACCTGCGAGCGCTCGAGTCGGCCGTAGCGCAGCCGCGCGCAACCTTTGACGGCAACGACCTCTACCCAACCATCGAGGAGAAGGCTGTCGCGCTCGCCTTCTCGCTGATCCGCAACCATCCGTTCACCGACGGCAACAAGCGGGTCGGGCACGCCGCCATCGAGGCCACGCTCATGATGAACGGTCATCAACTGCGCAGCTCCGTTGACGAGGCGGAGCGCGTGATACTCGGGGTCGCGGCCGGCACGGCTTCGCGCAACGACCTGCTCGCATGGGTGCGCAGATGCGTCGTGCCCGGGTAACCCGCGAACAGAGCACAGCCGCAAGCCCCGCCGCCGACGCTTCACAGATGATCGCGTAGCCGGCGGCGGGGTCACCGGCCGGGCAGGCCACCTGCTACCATCAACCCTGTGCCCGGCCGGTGCCGGCTGTGCTCGACGTTCACCGCCTTGAGAAACTGGACTGGGGTTTCTTGTCGGTGGTGATCCTCGTGGCGCGCGTGCCTGGTTGAGCCATCGAAGTGCTGCGCGCGGTTGCCGCCCCCCGCGACGCCCTGCCCCTGCGGGCCGGCCCGTGCATATCAGACACCATGTCCTTGAGAGCGGCGTGCTCCGTGCTCGGCCCACTTCGCGCCGCGGGCGCTGTGGGGCACCTTGCATCGTCGACGCGCTCCGAGCGCGCGCCTCATGGACGTGCGGCATGATCCCCGGGGCGCTGCGCCCGCGCGCACTTGCGACGTTGATCAACGTCGGCGACCGGCCTGCCCGCGCCCTTGACGTCGCTGGTGAGCTCCGCCGTCATGCCCGCGAACAAGCTGCGGCATGCCTCGCCGCCGAGCAGCG
>JADZDP010000166.1 GCA_020850995.1 Deltaproteobacteria bacterium | reverse complement strand
CGGCGGTGGCCGCGCGACCGGTGGGCCGGCGCGACGTGAAGGCGAGCTCGCTCTCGCTCCTCCTCAAGCGCACGCCGCGCGAGGTGCACGCCTTGGCCGGCGAGCTCTTGCCGCCCTACGCCGGCCCTGACGTCGACGAGCCGAGCGGGCCGAGCGCGCTCCTCATCGCCGGCGGCGTCACCGCGGGCGTGGGCGCGATGGTCGCGTTGGTGGGTGCCGGCGGCGCGGGCTTCGCTGCCTCCCGTGTGCTCGACGACAAGGTTGCCGCGCGTGAGCGCAACGACGCCAAGGGCATCGGCGCCATCGCCACCATCGGCGCCGGCGCGGGCGGCGCGCTCGCGGCCGTCGGCGTGGGCCTGGTGGCGCTCGGCTGGGAGGGCGAATGATGAGCGCGCGCGTTCCGATGCTGGTGACGCTGCTGGTGACGCTGCTGGTGACGCTCACCGCGCTGCCCTGCTGCTTGTTCTTCGACGCCACCGTCTACTGTGACGACGCCACGCCCTGTCCGGAGGGCTTCGTCTGCGGCGCCGACGGCGCGTGCGCCGACAAGGGCGCCGAGGGTGAGGGTGAGGGTGAGGGTGAAGGTGAAGGCGAGGGCGAGGGCGAAGGAGAGGGCGAGGGCGAGGGCGAGGGCGAGGGCGATCAGGCGCCCACGCAACCCACCGTGAGCATCCTGCCCGCTCTGCCGCGCACCCTCGACGAGCTCACGCTCGAGATCACGGTGCCGAGCACGGCGTCGGCGCCGGTGAGCTACACCATCGCGTGGACGCGCGACGGCTTCGCGCAGGCCGGCCTCGACGACGCGAGCGTGGTGCCGAACGCGCAGACCGAGAAGGGCCAGATCTGGGCCGTCACGGTGACGCCGCACGCCGGTGGGCTCGACGGGCCGTCGGCCAACGCCTCGGTGACCATCCAGAACACGCCGCCGACCCTGCGCGGCGCAACCTTGCGCCCGCCGGTGCCGCGTATCGGCGAAGCGCTCACCGCCGCGCCCGTCGGGTATTTTGATCCCGATCCGGGCGATCTCCACATCGTGCAGTATCGCTGGTACGTCGTCGACGCCGGCGGTGTCGAGGAATTGCAGAGCGGCTCCACCGACCCCACGTGGACGCCGCCGGACTTCTCGAACAAGTACTTCGTCGAGCTGGTGCCGCGCGATCAGCCGGTCTCGGGCAGCGCGGGGCCGCCGGTGCGCTCCTGCGTGCGCACTACGCCGGCGAACGCCGCCATGTGGCGTCAGCACTATCCTTCGAGCTTGTGGGCCGAGGGCTTCACCGCCGGCTTCCTGACGCTCGACGCACGTCGTGACCGCTTGCTCTTGTTCACGGAGGCGGGCCGCGACCCGTCCTCTGACCGCGGGCCCTTCGAGATGAGCCTGTCAGCGCTGCCGCGCTTCTACCCGCTCGACGTCGCGCTGCCAGATCCGGTCCTGATGCTGCGCGCCTCGACCTACGTCGATGACCTGGACACGGTGCTGCACTACGGCGGCATCGACCTCGACACCAACGATCCCACCGCCACGGTCGCCGCGCTGCAGCTCGAACAGGGCTGCGAGCAGCTGGTCAACGTGGCGCCCACCGGCGACCCGCTCCCCATCGTGGCCGGCGGCTCCTTGGTGTGGGACCCGGTGGCCAAGCGCGCCATCCACCTCTTCGGCGTCACCAGCGACGGCGTCGACTACCTCGAGATGACAAGCTCCCCCGTGCTCTCGCTGCAGGGCGAGAGTTGGCAGGTGGCCGCGCCGCTTGCGCCCGGTGGCGGAACGGCCCCTGGCCCGCGCATCAGCGCCGCCGTGCAGCTCGATGCGTTGCGCCACCAGGTGGTCGTGCACGGCGGCTACGCGCCGGACTTCTTGTACGGCGGCGGCGGCCAACCGCTGCCGCTCGGCGACACGATGCTGCTCGCCCTCGAGGAGGGCGCCGAGGCGTGGCGACCACTCAACCTGCCCAACACGCCGGGCGCCGTGCTGTACGCGGCGACGGGCGTGGTGCCAGAGCTCAACTCCTTCGCCATCGTCGGCGGCTGCGCCTCCACCGGCACCTGCACCACCAGCGATGACTGGAGCAACGTGCACCTGCTCGAGCTCACGCCCGGCGTCGAGGCCTGGTCGTCGACAACGGTGGACCCCCCCCTGGCGGGCCCGGTCATTGACGGCGCCTTCCGCGCAGAGTCCGGCACCTTCCTGCTGCTCACGCGCGACGAGGCCGCCGACTCACGCGACTTCCAGATCGTCGAGGTCACGCCGACGGCGGGCAGCACGTGGACGTCGACGGTGCTGCACGCCAGTGCCGGCACCCTGCCGCCGCCGCGCGCGCGGCACGCCGCCGGCATCACGAGCTTTGCCTCGCGCGAGATGGTGGTGAGCCACGGCGGCGACTGGGAGGTGAACTACGGCTTCAACGGCGTGCTGCTGGACGACTCGTGGAAGGTCGACCTCGACACCGGCGTGTGGACCGAGCTCACCCCCGCCGGCGACGGGTCGCCCTCGGCGCGCGCAGGCATGGCGGTGGCGGCCGCGGGACCGCAGCCCGACGGTGAAGGCGAAGGCGTCCCGTTCGCGATGTTCGGCGGCATCTGCGGCTACGTGGTGGGGCAGCCCGGACAGGCGGTGGTCTGCGACGACACCTACTTCGCCACCGTGGCCGGCTCCACCATCAATTGGGAGCGCTGGCCAGGCGCCACGCCGCCGCCGGCGCGCGTCGGCGCCATGGGCATCGGCATCTACATGGGCGCGAGCCAGCCCTCGTTCCGCGTCGTCGGCGGCCGCAACGCCAGCGAGGTCGCGCTGGCCGACGATCGGCTGTTCACCTCCAGCTACTCGACCGAGCCCTACTTCGACAACGGCGCCTACAGCTCCATCGCGTCCCTGGTGCCGCCCGCGCTCTTCGACGCTGCAGTGGCGACGCGCTTCTCGGCGGGCAACAACATCGCCGTCATCTTCGGCGGGCGCAACGGCGACTTCAGCATCACGAACGCGCTGTGGTCGTCGCCCTCGTACGTCACCGGCGGCGAGGTCTGGACCGAGAGCCTGACCACGAGCCGCCCGCCCGCGCGCACCGGCGCCTCCATGAGCTTCGTGTCGAAGGACGTGCTCTTGGTCTATGGCGGCAAGGCCGACCTCATGTCGACGCTCGGGGACGTGTGGCTCATCGACACCAGAGCGCCCGATCCCGCCGCATGGCAATCGCTCGACGTCACCGCGGACACCGTGGGTACTGCGCCGCACGGCCGCGCCTTCCATAGTGCTCACTACGACAGCACCACCGACCTGCTCTGGGTGTTCGGCGGCGACACGGATCATGGCCCCAACAACCAGCTCTGGAGCCTGGGACCCTTGGAGCGACTGCCCGACGTGCAGTGAGGCGTGGCGGTCGGAGCAGCCGGGCCGATCTCCGCTCAATGCACGTTGTACTTGTCGCGCAGCGCCTCGTGCTCGGCGGCGTTCCGCGACGGGTGCAGCACCTTGTTGCTGTCGTGCAGGTAGTAGAGGAACTCGTTCTTCTCGGGGCGCATGGCGGCCGTGAGCGAGTCCACCGTGGGTGCGCCGATGGGGCTCGGCGGCAAGCCCACCCGCTCGCGCGTGTTGTAGGGGTCGCTCTTGTCGCGCAGCTTCTTCAAGAACTCGGTGCGGTTGTTCCAGTCGGCCAGCTCGTAACGGCTGGTGGCGTCGACGCCCAAGGCGAAGCCCTTGTCGATGCGCTTCCACAAAATACCCGCCACCGTCATGCGCTGCTTGGGCACCGGCTCCTCGCGCTCGAGCATCGAGGCCATGATGACGATCTCGTCGAGGCTGCGGCCGGTCTTCTTCAGCTCGTCGTTGTGTGGCTGGTAGAAGCGCTCCACGAAGGTGCCGAGCTGCCGCTCGATGAGCGCCTCGGGCTTGAAGCCACCCTCCAGGCTGACGCGGTAGGTCTCGGGGTACAGGTAGCCCTCGAGGCCGCGCGCGGGCAGCGGGAAGGGCGCCTTGAAGCGCTTCACGTCCTTGGCCGCCGCCAGGTACGCGCCGGGCTTGATCCACCCCTTGGCCGCCAAGGCTTCGTCGGTGTCGCGCAGGCGCCAGCCCTCGATCATCACGAAGGGCTCGTCCTCGGAGATGGGCGCCGCCTCGAGGGCCTTTCCGATCTCGGGGATGGTCATGCGCGGGCTCAGCGCGTGCTTGCCGGCCTTGGGTGAAAAGCCCGGGTGCTCGCGCAAGTACACGCGCCAGTAGAGCGGGCTCTCGATGAGCCCCTGCGCATGCAGCTCGGCGCCGAGCGCCTTGCCCGTGGCGCCCTTCTTCACCTCGAACACCAGCTCCGGCGCGGCGGCGGGCCCGCGCGCACCCTGAGCGCCCGCGCGCAAACGCAACCACAGCGCGCCGGCGCCGAGCAGGCCACCGACGACGACGACGATGCCAAGGATGAGCGCGATCCGCTTTGCCTTCATGGCCGAACGCTACTGCGAGTGCGGGCGCGCCGCACCAGGAACAAGAGCGCGCCCGCAAGCGCGAACGCCATCGTGTCCGCGCGCTGCGCGGCGCCGCACGAGCAGCCGCTCGGCTCATCGTCACCTTCGCCCTCGCCTTCGCCTGGTCCTTCGCCTTCGCCCTCACCTTCGCCCTCACCTTCGCCCTCACCTTCGCCCTCACCTTCGCCCTCACCTTCGCCCTCACCTTCGCCCTCGCCCTCGCCCTCGCCTTCGCCCTCGCCACCGTCGAACGCGAAGCTCGCGACGACGTCGTGCTCTTCGTTGGCGACCACCGTGACCGGATTGTTGGTGCTGGTGGCGCCGTCGACAGTGAAGGACACGAAGTGCGCACCGGTGTTGGCAGTGGCGGTGACGCTCACGCTGGTGCCGGCGAGGTAGCTGCCGCCCTCGGGGGAGAGCGCCACCGAGCCCGGGCCCTCGGCGCGCGCGAGCACGGCGTAGCGTGTGGCGCCCGGGGGATCGGCGGTGGTGAAGAGCTGCCACTGGTCATCGCCCACCGGCGTGGGGCAGCCCAAGAGCGTGTCGGGGTCGAAGGTGGCTTGGAAGGCGTAGGTGGTGCTTGCCTGCAGGCCGCCCCATGAGGCCGTGCACTCGGAGCTGCCGTCAACCTGTTGCACGCAGCTGCCGCCGGTGAAGGTGGAGCCCGGCGGGTCGGTGACGAGGTCGGGATAGAGCAGGTTGAAGCGCACCTGGTTTGGGCTGAGGCAGCCCGTGTTGAACACGACGGCCATGGTGTCGGCGGTGGTCTGCGTGAGGTTCCTCGCCACCGGCTGCGGATAGGCAATGCGCGGCGCCGCGGTGGCGCCGGGGAACACGAACACCCCCTGCCATGCGCCGTCGGGCGGCAGGCCGAGGCCGTTGTACGAGAGCGGGGCCGCGTCGTTCATGGGCACCGGGTTGCCGGGGCTGTTGTCGAGCAGCTCCACGGCGCCGAGCAGGTAGTCGTTGCTGGCGATACCCGACAAGGTGGAGCTGCTGATGACCGGCACCTCGATGATCAGCATCTGATTGGGCGGCAGCGGCCAGTAGGGTTGCGTGGTCGGCGGGAGGGCGAGGAAGTCGTTGTTGCTGCCGCTGGCGTTCGGGAAGCTCGTGTTCGTGGGGGTGAGGCCGAGCATGGGCGCGCTTGGGCAGTTGCCGTCCAGGATCTCATTGGCCACGGCCTGGTCGCTGCGCTGGTAGTAGCAGCGCACCGGGTGTGCGCCGTCGATGGCCAGGGTGGTGTCGGCGGGCAGCTTGAGCTCGGGCCGCGCCCACATGCCGCTGCAGCCGAGCCCCGCCACCACGATGCGCACCAGGTAGCGCTGCCCCGTGGATGGCGATCCCGAGAAGCCCGTCCAGGTCCACGCGAGGTCCTCGGGGATGGGGTCGTAGATGCCCTGCCAGCACAGGTGCTGCACGCGCGATGGCGCGCCGTCGCTCCACGCCTGCGCGCGCGCGGGCGCGGCGGCGAGCGTGAGCAGGAGGGACACGGAAGAGAACGCGGCGGCGACGATCTTCATGCGGACGGTGTAGCAAACCAGACGGCTCGGTGGCGCGCCGAGACGTCGATGGGCTGCTTCGGCTATCTCTCGTCGGCGCCGATCTCGGGCGCCGACGCGCCGCGACACTCGCCGTCGATGTCCAGCGCCACCGACGCCGGCAAGCCCTCATACGCGGCCACGCCTGCGCCCATCGCCGGGCTCGCCAGCTCGATGTGCCCGGACAAGGCGGAGAAGCGCGGGTCGCCAGCGATGTTGCCGTCGCCGTCGGCGCAGTCGGGCGGGCCACAGCTGTTGATGACCTCGACGTTGCTGGCGTTGAAGGTGCTGTCCGCAACCAAGAGCGCGCCGGCGAAGGGGGCGTGAAAGAGGTTGCCGAGCGCGCGCAGTTGACCGTTGTCGTTGCGCACGCAGGTATCGCCGAGACCGCCGTCGGTCCACGTGAGGATGTTGTTGCGCAGCTCCACCGGCCATGGGCTGTTGGTGACGTCGATGAGCGCCGTGGTGCTCGGCTCGCCGGTGCCGATGATCGAGTGGATCACGCGCAGGCGACACCCGTCGCAGCCGATGGTGGGCACGCGGCTTGAGATGACGTCGAGGGAGGCGCCGGTACCCACCACCAGATCGGGGCCGACGTTGCCATCGGTGAGATCGTCGCTGTCGGCGCCGTGGATCAGGAGACTGCTGCCACCGCCGACGACGATCTGATCGTCGATCGTCGTGCGCGACAGCAAGGAGCCGGTGACGTCCGCGTGGATCTCGAGGTGAGAGACCGAGGCGTCGACGGCGGTGATGCGATTCCAGGTGACGATCGTGTTGCCATAGGGGACGCGCGTGCGGGCGGCGATGAGCCACACGCCGACGTACACGGTGCCCGGGCCCAACTGGATGCTATCGAGCACCACCACAGCGGCGCCGGTGGCGGGCGGCGCGATGGCGCCGAGCTGCACGCTGCTGCGAGCGTCGGGCACGCGCTGCCAGCTCGCGTCGAGCCCGCCGAGCAACGAGACGCGCAGATCGTCGGTCATGCCGTAGCTGGCACCGCCAGCGTGCGCCAAGAAGAGCCACGAGCGGCCGGCAAGGAGCGACAGGGCCTCGTCGATGGTGCGGGCCGGCGAGGCGCGCGTGCCGGTCCGGGGGGACGCCGCGCCCGCGTCCACGAAGACGCCGCTGCTCTCGTCGATGGGAGCGTCGCCGTCGCCGGCGCAGTCGTTGTCGGCGCCGTCGCCCGGGATCTCGGGGCCGTCGCTGCGTACCAGGGGATCGGTGTCGTCACAGTCGCCGCCGCTTGGCCCACAGGCCACCGTGATGGCGAAGTCACCGTCACCGTCGAAGTCAACGCAAGCGGCGCTCGGGTCGAGCGGCGCGCAGGGTGACAGCACGGCCTGCGCCAAAGGCACGCTCGCGATCTGCAGGGTGCCGGCGTTGCCCACGACGTCCTCGAGCGTGACGCTGACCAAGGCCGCGCCGGGCGCGCCTACCGTTTCGACCTCAGCTTGCCAGCGCCAGCGCAGCGGCGTGAGTTGCTCGAGCTGCGCGGCGCCAAAGGCGGCGTCGCCGGTCAGCGTGACGAGGGGTGGCACGCCGAGGGGCTCGTCGAGGATGAGCTCGAGCTCGACGCTGCCGCCGGCCACGGCGGCGCCCACCGGCGCGCTCGACGAGGGCGAACGCAGCACCGTGACCACGTCGATCGGGGTGGGCGCGCGCAGGTCGGTGCTGATGTTGACGGTGGCCTCGGCGCGGTTGCCCGCGCGATCGCGCACGCTCACCGCCACGCGGTCACTGCCGTCGGTGAAGGCGCCGCTCACCGTCGCCAGGCACGAGAAGGAATTGCCGGCGCCAGCGGTGCACGTGGCGGCCTCGGGGCCGGCCTGCACCTCGACGTCCTCGCTCGCCACCGTCTCGTCGACGACGAAGGAGGCCACCAACTGGTTGGTGCCCGCGTTGGGCGAGAAGGGCAGCCCCTCCGCCGCGGCGTCGGCGTGGGCCACCGCCACGTCGAGGATGTTCGGCGCGCGCCGATCGACGACCAGCGTGAGATCGGGCGTGAGCCTCGTGGCGCGGTTGCCCTGCAGGTCGGCGAGCTCCACGCTGCCGAGGGGCCAGGCGCCGGCGGCCACCGTGGTGGCGTCGAGCGAGAGGCGCGCCACCGCGCCCACCACGTCGAGCGGCACAAAGCCCGGGTCGCCGCTGCCCTCGAAGTGCAAGACCGGCGCCTCGCCGAGCGCCTCATCGGCGGTGAGCGTGAGCTCCACCAGGCCCAAGGCGACCACGGCGGGGGAGAAGGCCGCGGCCAGCAACGCCGGCGCGCTGCGATCGGGCGTGGCGCCAGGAGCGACGCACTCGTGCACGGCGAGGTCGCAGCTCCATCCCCCCGGGCACTCGGCATCGGCGGTGCACAAGAGCACGGCGTCGTCGGGCGGCGCTCCATTGAACCAGCACGCGCTCGCGGAAAGCGCGGCGCCAACGAGGGCGGTACGACGAGCGAGCACGCCGTACTCTAGCGTATCAGCGCTCGATGCTCCCCGGCAGCAGGAAGGGATACACCCGTCGACGCACCTGCCGTTGCCACGAGCGATCCCAGCGTCGCAGGGTCTGCAAGAGCGCCCAGGTGGAGGCGTCGCTCTGGTAGTCCTTCCGGCACTCCGCTTCCGTGAGCGGCGCGCCCGGCAGGTCGCGGTTGCAGCGCGCGAGAAGCTCGGGCACGCGCGCGGCCAGGCGCTCCTTGTGCAGGTTGGCCACCAGGTCGCGCAGGGCGCGACGGCGATCGTGGTAGCGCGCCAGGATGTCGGGCAAGACGAAGCGCTTGACGGGCCAGCGCAAGAGCGCGGGCAAGGACGCGAGGAAGAGGTCGGTGTCGAGGCGCGTCGTGCCGTGTTCGTCGTTGAGGAGGGGCGTGGTGACGTCGAGGTACTTGAGCTCCTCGCCCACGAACACCCAGTTGGAGAGCTGCGCGTCCAAGCCCACCGTGCCCGATACGCAGCGCACCGTGGCGGCCACGATGGCATCGATGCAGCGCGCCACCTCAGCGTCGCCGGCGGGTCGCTCCGCGAGCGCGTGCAGGCGCTTGGGCGCGAGCCCCGCGGGATCGAGCAGCGGCTGCACGATGTAGACGATGCGCGTGCCGTCGCCCTGCGGCAGATCGACGAGCCAGCTCTCGACGGGCGTGACCGCGGCCGCGCGCAACGCCGCCAGGTACTCGTCGAGGAGGAGCGAGAAGCGCGCCACGCGTTCGGCGCCATCGAAGCGCGGCAGGCGCTTGGCGGCGAAGCGACCGGCCGCGCCCTCGAGCAAGAGCACGCTCGAGATCTCGCCGTAGCCGAGCACCGTGAGCGCGCTGGCGTCGTCGGTGCGCAGGGTGTGCTGCACGCGCGCCTCGAGCGGCCACAGCTCGTCGGCGCCCACGGGACAGGCTTCGCTCACCCAAACACCTGGCGCACGATGGCGATGATCTCCTCTGCCTCGGCGTCGCTGCAGGTGAGCGCGGGGAGGAATTGCAGCACCGACGTGTCGTTGTTGGCCCACACCGCGAACACGCCGGCGTCGATGAGCAGCTTGCTGCCCATGAGCCCCGCGTCTTCCACGGGGAACTTGAGCCCCATGAACATGCCGCGCCGCCGCAGCTCGAGGGGCGCGCCGGTAAGCCCGCGCTCGAAGCGCTCGCCGAGGGCCCGCACGCGCGGCAGGAACTCGGGCGCCTCCACGACGTCGAGCGTGGCCAGGGCCGCGGCGCAGCCGAGCTCGGCGCCGCCGAAGGTGGAGATGTGCAGGAAGGGATCGTCGTCGAAGACGGCGTGCAGCTCGCGCGTCATCAGCGTGGCCGCGATGGGGTAGAGCCCGCCCGAGAGGCCCTTGCCGGTCACGACGGCGTCGGGCTCGACGCCGTCTTCCTCGTGGGCCCAGAAGCTGCCGCAGCGTCCAAGGCCCGTCTGCACCTCGTCGAGCAGGAGCTTGGCGCCGCGCGCGCGGCACAGCTCGCCCACGGCCCGCAGGTAGCCTGGTGCCGGCAGCGGCATGCCCAAGGTGGCGGGGATGGTCTCGAGGATGACGGCGGCCGTCTCTTCGGTGACGACGCGCGACAGCGCCTCGAGCTCGTTGAAGGGCACCTGCGTGAAGTCTGGTGACGACGAGCAGAAGGGCTCGCGGTACTTGGCGTCGCCGGCGGCCAGCGCCAGGCCCGTGTGCCCGTGGTAGCCGCCGCTGGCCGACACCACGTGGCGGCGCTTGGTGGCGGCGCGCGCCACCTTGATGGCCAGGTCGATGGCCTCGCCACCGGCCACGGCGAACACCACGCCCGGCAAGCGGCCCTTGGTCGTGCTCACCAGGCGCTCGGCCAAGCGCGCGCGCAGCCCTGAGACCAGGTGGTGGTTGCCGACGTCGAGGGTGTCGAGGGCGTCTTTGAGCGCGGCCAGCACCTTCGGGTGGCGGTGGCCGAGGTTGAAGACGCCGCCGTTGCAGTGGCAGTTGTAGAGGCGGCGATCGTCGAAGGCGTCGGTGAAGGAGGCGCCCTCGCGCGCGCCCATGACGAGGTCGACGCCGTACTTTTGGAAGGTGCGCACCTTGCCCGGCGAGACGTGGGCGGCGAAGGCAGCGAAGGTGGCGTCGCGGGTCGGGTAGGGTTGGCGAGGTGGGGGCATGGGGCGGTCTCAGCTAGCACGATCGCGACGGGCGCGATTCGGGGCGGGTGTGGTTGTGCGACGCACCGGTCAATGAAGCGGGCGCGCGGCAACGCTCACGGGCAGTGCGTGACGACGTCGCGCGTGGTCCGTGGTGGCGCGTCCAGCATCGCGAGGAAGAGCGCGGGGCAGCGCTCGCGCACGTCGATGAGCCAGGCGAGCTCGCGCGGGTCGTAATAGAGCCGGCGCTTGCGCTGCCATTGTTCGTCGCTGAGCACGCGCCGCAGCCATTGGCGATAGCGCAGCAGCGAGGGGCCGTAGCCGCGCGCCACGGCCTGCAGATCGGTCCAGCGCTCGAACACCGCGCCCTCGTTGTCGAGCACGAGCACGGGCAAGAGCGCCAGCAGGCCCGCGGCATCGCGCCGGTGATAGTCGTAGGTGTGCGCCAGCTCGTGCGCGAGCACGCCCGCGAGCGCGTCGCGCGGGGCCCCTCGCTCGAAGAGCTGGGGGTTCACCGCGATCCGGTAGCGGCGCGCGCCGGCGAGCGCCGCGGGCACATCGAAGTTGCTCTCGAAGAAGACGTCGGCGGAGCTCATGACGCCGATGTCGATGGTGACGCCCGCAAGCTCGGGGTAGGCGCGCGCCTGCAGCTCGCGCGCGAGGGCGCTCACGTCGTCGTGCTGGGACTGCGAGAGGGGCGGTGTCGCGCAGGCGCCGAGCGCGAGGGTGGCCACGAGCAACGCGCGCGTCGTCGCTGTGGCGAGCGCTGAGCGTGAAACGCTGGTACGGCGGGGCCTCATGGGTGGGGTGCCTTGGTGGCGTCGAGGCTGGGAGTGGGGCGCCGCGAGAGAGCAGGGAGGCCGCATCGGAGGAGCATGCGCCGTTGACGAGGCCCGCGTGACCACGCACGCGGGCCCAAGGTCGTGGTCAAGGGAGCGTATGCGACCCGACCGCGACCCCCTGGATGGTGCCGTTCTCGTCGAACAGGAGGGTCGCGCCCTCGTTGCTGGGCGCGCTCTGCAAGGACCAGCGCACCAGGCGATCTTCGCGGCCGTCGCCGTCCCAATCGCCCCGCTTCGCGGAGCACGTGAGCTCATGGGGATTGTCCGCAGCGATGCCGAGGGCCTCTCGCGAGCAGGGGTCACCGCCCCTCCACTCCGCCAGACCGGTGAGGCGCACGCCGTTGCGCGGCGCCAGCGGTCCCGCCACGATCACGCACTCGCCGTCGCCGGGCCCAGTGGCGAGCTCGACGTCGACGCTGACATCGACCCTCATCGCCGCAGCAACGCGGACCTGCACGGCCGCGCGTGCGCCGTCGTGGCAGATGCGCACGGCCGGGATCGTCTCCGAGGGTGGCGTCAGCGCTCCCACACCCTCCCCGTGGGCTTTGCTCGCCAGCCCCTCGAGGGCGCTAGCGAGGGGCCCGCCGTTCCCAGCAGAGACCTGCGTCATGAAGCGAAGCAGTAACGCGCCTCGCCGGAGGGCGGCGCGCACCGCCGCCACCTCACGATCGAGCGCGAGAAAGAGCGCGACGTTGGCCTTGTCTGCGGCACCGAGCAGCTTGTCTGAGTACTTCGGGTTGACCGCATACTACAGCGGAGACCAGTTGCGTTGATGGTCGCCGGGCTTGGTCCTTGCCACGATCCCTGCGTCGTGTCCTCGCCGCGTACCACGAGGTACGCGGCTGCGGTACTCCTTGGGCTCGTGGCAAGTCCCTGCGCCAGGCTCGATCAACACAACTGGTCTCCGCTGTGGTCTTGATTCCCGAAATAGAAGCTGATGTCTGCGTCGGCAAAGGCGCGCCCATGGCGCGCGAACGCCGCGTTGCGCGCCAGCCGGCGACAGTCGTCGGACATGAGCAGCGCCTCGTCGCGGCCGACCCGCTGCGCGCTGCGCACCATCTCGACCGCGCCGTGGCACTCCGGGTTGGGCCCAAGCTCGGGCCCTTGCCCGCTCGCGAGCAAGAGCAGCAGTCCGGTCCATGGGGTCATCGCGGGCTCCTTTGGGTCTGGGGAGGAGGTTGTGGTGGGGTGGGGTGGGGGTGCGCGGGGTGGCGGTGGTGGGGTGGATGCGACAGGTGTGTGGTGGTTGGTACCCGCCGAGGGTAGCTGGGCAAGGACGGTCGGTGTCCCTCGGCTCCGAGCCGCAATGCTATCCGCTCCACTGACGCCAGAGCTCCTCAGGGAGCGGCTGCGCCACCGCGAAGCGCACGTGCATAGGGGCTTCGCCCTCGTGCGACAGGTAACGCACCGGGCCGAGATAGGTGAATGCGCTCTTCGCTTGGTACTGCACGAAGAGGTGGATGGTGCGCTTGGCGCCGTCGACCCCGCGGATCCGTCGCCCCTTGAGGGAGTCTTCTTTGGTCGACGCCTGCGAGTCCCACTCGAGCTCGGCGCGGCTCGTGAACCGATCCGCGTAGCGATGCTCGAGCTTGGTGCTGCCCGCCTTTCGTAGGGTGATCATGAGCACCGTATGCTGAGTGCCAGCTACCTCGACGTCGCGGTGGCCCACCTTCCAGGACGGATCGTTCTTCATGCCGAAGGTCGCGGCGATCGCGTCTCGGTCGTAGCTCCCATAGAGCACCAGGCCGAGCGCGGGCTCCACCACGCCGAGCACCCGCGCCACCGGTTCGAGCTTGGTCGCCGGCGGCACCGGCTGCGGAGCGAACGACGGGTTCGTGCTGTCCAACGACCAACGACCGTCGCGACGCCGTGGCACCTTGATGACGGCGAACGAGGTCTCGGCTGCGCTGGCGCCCACCAGGAGAAAGGGCTTGCCCTCCACCCGTGCAGCGTCGAGGCCGCGCGTCCACTCGCAGAGCACGAGATCGCCGTCGGCGATGGGCACGTCGCCACCGTTCATGGAGTCCCCGTCGGCGCGCACGAGAAAGTGCTTCGTTGGATCCACGGGACGATCCGTCCGCACGGCGGCGAGCTCACTCCGCTCGCTCTGTTGGACGGCCGAGTCCATGAGGCCGCACGCGGCACGCACGTCGGCGAAGTAGGGAAGGCGCGGGAAGGGAATGACCTCGCACGCGTCGGCCACCGCCGGCGCCAGCTCCTCGCGCTCCAGCAGCCACGCGTCGTCCGCCCGCACGAGGCGCACCCGGTGGCGGATGCCCGGCTGCCCCGTGGCAGGGCCGAGCAACTTCCGCAGCACCTCTGGCAGCACGTTCACGGTGCTACCTGCACGACGTGCGACGTTGACGGCGATCTTCTTGAAGTCGAAGCTCAGGGTCTCGCCTTGAACAACCACTGCCACGACGCCGCTTGGGATGTCCGGACGCCGTTCACGATCGAAGCGCAGGATGGGCCGGAAGTTCGAGTGCGACACCTCGAGCACGATGGGCGCTGGTAGCTCGCCTTCGCCTTGGCGACGAATCAGCCGATCGCGGTGCTGCGTCAGCCGCAGCTCCACCAGCTCTTCGCTCATCTCTTCGAAGAGCTGCCGATCTGCATCGCTCACGGCGTAGAGCGGCACGAAGCGCTCGTCCTCGAGCGCGAACCATGGCCGCGAGGTCCCGTCGGCCCCGGTCCATTTCTTGAGCGGCATGTCGCGCCACTTCCTCGTGAACATCGGCCCGAGCGTGGCCCGCCCCTCGTCCTCCTTCAACTCGCGCAGCAGGAGCAGGTCATGACGTGCGGCCTCGAAGGCACGGCGAGCATTGTCCTCGATGCTCATGCCCTCGAAGATCTGGTCGGCATCAAGCAGGGCGCGCAGCGCCAGCATCTTGTAACCCTTCGTCATCGGCGTGATCTGTAGGTCACGCAGCCACGCCCCGTGGGCCGCGAGCACGCGTTGCTCGTCCACGCTGAGGTCCCCTTGCTCGTCCACGAAGTGAAACCAGGTTTCGAAGCGCTCATGGGTGGGCCGCAAGGTGAGCCCGCGTCGCGCGAGCTCGCCCGCCGTTGGTCGCCGGCCATGGGTGTCGCGGAAGGTGGTGTACTCGTAGAGCAGCGCGTCCGCGGGTGACTCCCGCACCATGGATCGCAACAGCTCGATCGCAGCGGTCTCTACGTCGACGCTGCAGCCAGAAGGCAGCTCGAGCGTCCCCTGCGCCAGCTTGTCGAGGGCGACCTTGGGTGGCAGGTCTTGGCCAAGCAAGAACGCGAGCGACTGTGGCTTGTTCAAGAAGCTCCGGTGGTTGCCGATGAAGTCGACCGCCACGAGCTCAGCCTTGTCCTCGGCGCGCCGCAGGCCGCGGCCGAGCTGTTGCAGGAAGATGGTCGGCGACTCCGTGGGGCGCAGCATCAGCACGGTGTTGACGTCCGGGACATCGACGCCTTCATTGAAGATGTCGACGGTGCACAAGAACTCCAGCGCGCCCGATCTGAGGTCTTGCAGGCTCTGCCCACGGGACGCGGAGCCTGGGCCACTGTGCACCGCCGCCGCGCTCCTACCTTGCCGTCGGAGGTACTCCGCCATGAAGTCCGCATGGCGCGTGGAGCAGCAGAAAACGAGGGCGCGACGCCTACCGGCGGGCGCGTGCTTGTCATACTCGCGCAGCGCCTGCGCTGCGCGCGCCTCGGTGGCCACCGCACTCGTCAGCGCCTCGGCGTCGAAGGTACCTGAGCGCCAGGGGATGGGCTCGAAGTTGACGCTATCCTTGACGCCGAAGTAGCGGAAAGGGACCAGCAGGCCCTTGAGCACGCCGTGGGCGAGGTCCCGCCGCAGGACCAGGTTGTCGTCGCAGAGCTCGAGCAGCGAGCGGCCATCCATGCGCTCCGGAGTCGCGGTGAGCCCGAGGAGGAAGCGTGGCTCGAAATGGCCAAGGACCTTGCGGTAGGTCGCAGCGGCGGCGTGGTGGAACTCGTCAATGACGATGTAGTCGAAGGCGCGCGGCGGGAACTGCGCGAGGTGGTGCGCGCGCGAGAGGGTCTGGACGGACGCGAAGAGGATGTCCGCTTCCTTGTCGCGCGCATCACCTCGGTAAAGGCCAGTGAGCTTCTCGGGGAAGACGCGCTGCCAGGTGTCCTTCGCCTGATCGAGGATCTCCTCCCGGTGCGCGATGAAGAGCGCGCGCTCGCCGCCCATGGCGCGGAAGTCGAACGCGGACAGGAAGGTCTTGCCGAGGCCGGTAGCCAGCACCACAAGGCCACGCGACTTGCCCGCGCGGCGCGTCCCTGCCAATGCGATCAGCGCGTCCTTCTGCACCGCATTCGGCGTCGGCGCCGCAGCGCGCGGCTCGGGCTGAGCCACGGGCCGCTCCGGCACACGGGCCTCGTAGGCGTCAATGACGGCGCGGCTGAGCCGGGTCGTAGAGGGCGCACGGAGCAGCGCCTCGAAGCGGTGCGCGATACGCGAGAAGGTCTCGCGGTCACCCGACGACACGAGCCGCAAGTTCCACTCGAGGCCGTCCTTCAGCGCCCGCTCGCTCAGGTTGCTGCTGCCGACGTAAGCGACCCCATGAGCGCCCGTGAAGAACAGGTAGGCCTTTGGGTGGAAGGAGCGCGCGCCCTTCACCTCGAAGAAGTAGGGTTCGAAGCTCTGATGCTCGTCGGCGAGCGAGAGCAAGCGCCGGAGGGCATCCGGGCTGGTGACGCCAAGGTAGTCGCCGGTCAAGAGGCGCACCGTCGCGCCGCGGCGGAGCGCGTCGCGCAGGTCATCGCGCAACAGGTCGACGCCTGAGGTCTGCACGAACGCCGACACGATGTCGGCGCGCTCCGCATGGAGGAGCGCGGCGCGGAGCGCCTGATCGAGGTGCGCGTCGTCGCCATGAACGAAGGAAGGCAGCGCGGCGAAGGGATCTGACGAGGGATCGACCGAGCCCACGGCATAGCGTTGCTTCCAAGGGATCACGCCGCGCACGCCGCCGCGCGGATCGTCCATGTCACCCCGGAAGCGAGGGATGACGTGGACGTGCAAGTGCATGACGGTCTGACCGGCCACCGCGCCGGCGTTGAAGCCCACGTTATACCCATCGGGGTGCAACTCGTCGTCGAGCGCGCGCTTGACCAGCTCCACCAGGTCCATCAGCGCGCGTTGCTCCTCCTTCGTCGCCTCGAACCAGGTGGGCACGAGGCGCTTCGGGACGATCAGCGTGTGGCCCGGGCTCACCGGGAAGCGATCGCGCAACGCAAAGGCGAGGTCGTTGGATGCGACCCAGTCCTTCGGCCCCACCTCGAGAAAGGGCGACGTCCCCACCGGTTGGAGAGGCTAGCGCAGGAGCCTCGTCGGCAGCTCAGGCCCCGCCCCCTACCCCCGCAGCTCCTGGCTCTCCACCCCCAGGTACGCCTCGATCACCTTCGGATCGCGCTTGACCTCCTCCGGGCTCCCTACGGCGATGGTCTCCCCGTGATCGAGCACCGTGATG
>JADZDP010000165.1 GCA_020850995.1 Deltaproteobacteria bacterium | reverse complement strand
TGCTGCATGTCGAGCAGCATCTGGGTGAGCATCTTCTCCGGATCTTCCGCCTTGGAGATCGCGTCGTTGACGTTCGACTTGAGGAGGGTGCCGAGCCGCGAAAAGATCGCCATGGGAACTCCCGTCTGCCAGCTTAGCAGCTAGTCCGCTGAAACCGAGGTGGTGGACTAGGCCTTCGCCTTCGGACCCCGAGCGAAGTACGGCGCCAGGCGCCGGTAGTGGGTGGTGATGGACAGGTTGAGGGCGTCGACCGAGGCCTGGAACTCGTTGAAGTCCATGTTCTCGGCCTGCAGCGTGTCGGTGGCCACCACGGCGTTGCCTGCCAGGCCATAGGCCCCGTGCAGCATCTCCGAGGCGTTGAGGCGCAAGAGCTCCTCGTACAGCCGCAACCGGTCGCAGTCGGCGGGGATGTCCGCCAGCTTGACGGAGAACACCACCACCGGGTCGTTGAGCGTGACCACCAGGTTCTCCACCTGGTCCTCCGAGTCACGGATCATCCAGGTGTTCTGGTTCAGCTCGTCGTACGAGACGCCCATCTTGATCAGATAGCCCTCGATGTCCTGGCCGCTCGCCATCCCTGACCTCCGTGTCGCTCGCCACGCCCGTTCTCGAGGCAAGCGGCAGCCTGTGTCAACGGCTCCACCCGAGCCGTGGCCTTATAGGGGCATGCCCCATTCTCGCACCCTGTCACAACACCCCGTCCGACCGCTTCCTGCCTCGAACTCGTACGGTGGGCGCGCTCCCTTTGGGGTCAACGTGATTGCCGACACGGGCAGGTGCTAGAACAGCCCTGCCGGCACGAGCACCCATGGTCCAGTTCAACCAAGCCCAGCGCGAGATCACGCTCAAGGTCGTCTATTACGGCCCGGCGCTGAGCGGCAAGACCACCAACCTGCAGATGATCCATCAGTTCCTCGACCCGCAGGCGCGCGGGCGGCTGATGAGCCTCGACACCGCCGACGATCGAACGCTGTTCTTCGACCTGCTCCCCGTGTTTTTCAAGTCGAAGAGCGGCTTCAAGGTGAAGATCAAGCTCTACACCGTGCCCGGCCAGATCATGCACACGTCGACGCGGCGCATCGTCTTGTCCGGCGCCGACGGCGTGGTGTTCATCGCCGACAGCCAGCGCGCCGAGGCCAAGGCCAACAACGACGCCTGGCGCTCGATGATGGAGAACCTGCGGCAAAACGGCATCGCGCCAGACTCCATCCCCATCGCCATCCAGTTCAACAAGCGCGACCTGCCCAACGTCCGCACCGACGCCGAGATCGAGGAGATCCGTGCAAAGTCGAAGGAGCCAGTGTTCGCCGCGGTCGCCATCCGTGGCGAGGGCGTGCTCGAGACCCTGTTCGCGCTCCTCAAGCTCGCCTACCGCAACCTGAACGCCAAGTACGACTTCGAAGGGAAATTCGGCATCTCCGAGGGCGAGTTCCTGCGCTCGGTGTTCAAGCGCGTGAGCCCGGCGGTGGCAGCGCAGCTGCAGAGCAAGCTCGGATCGACGCGCGAGGGCGGGCCGGCCGAGAGCGGCTCCGGGCCGCCGGCCTCGTCGCTCGACGTGGATGATCCCCTCGACGATCGCACAACCCCTGACGGGCGCAGCAAGACCGGCGGCGGCGGGGCGGCCTCATGACGGCGGACACGCGGCAGCCGGCCCCGCCCGCGCCGGACCTCGGCACCAGCGTGCTCGCCCGTCGCGTGACCCTCGCCGACCTGCTCGAGGGCGACTCCTTCAAGGAAGTGATGACGGCCTTCGCCGACCTGTACCGGGTGGGCGTGAAGGTGTTCGACGCCTCGGGCCACAAGCTCGTCGACATCCGCGTCGGCAACAGCCAGTTCTGCGGCTATCTCTGGGAGTTCGGCGCCACCCGCCAGGCGTGCACGCGCTTGGTCACCGGGCTCAAGAACGACCCCTTCGCCACCCGCGACGGCGTCGAGGTGGCGCGCACCGTCGATTGCTTCAGCGGCCTGCGCTACGTGGTGCTGCCCTTGCTGTACGAGGGTGACCTGATCGGACGGCTGATCTTCGGCCCCTACATGCCGCAGAGCACGCCGCGCCTGCCCGACCAGCTCTACCAGATCGAACCCAAGCTCGATCGCCAGCGCGCCGACGCGCTCATCGAGCAGGTGCGGCGCGCGCCCGACGATCTGGTGGCGAAGCTGCTCACCAACGTGCAGAAGATCGTCGACGTGCTGGTGTTCACCAGCTACCGCTCGATGCTCACCTCGCAGATGCACATCGAGTCGGTGACCGCCAGCTACCACGAGCTCGAGGCGAAGAACCGCACGCTCAAGGAGAACAACGAGCGCTTGCAGGAGCTCGACAAGCTCAAGAGCAACTTCCTCGCCACGGTGTCGCACGAGCTGCGCACGCCGCTCACCAGCGTCATCGGCTACAGCGAGATGCTGCTCGAGGGCATGGCCGGCGGCCTCAACGACGAGCAACGCGACTACGTCAAGACCATCATGGAGAAGGGTGAGTCGCTCTTGTCCATGATCTCGCAGATCCTCGATCTCTCGCGCATCGAGAGCGGCAACCTGCGCATGGATCTGTCCGACTTCAACGTGAAGGACGTGCTGCGACACGCCACCACCAGCGTCATCCCGCAGTGCCAGAAGAAGGGCATCACGCTCGACGTCGACATCGACGGCGGCCTGCCCTTCTTCCGTGGCGACAAGGACAAGATCGGGCAGATCGTGGTGAACCTGCTCGGCAACTCGGTGAAGTTCACGCCGCAGGGCGGACGCATCACGCTGCGTGGCAAGCTGTGGACCGGGCCGCGGCGGCACAAGAAGCGGGTGGCCGATGACGGCGCGGCCATGTTGTTCGATCTGGCGGACGAGACCTTCGTGCGCATCGATGTGCAAGACAGCGGCGTCGGCATTCCGCCCGAGAAGATTGAGCGGGTGTTCGAGCGCTTCTATCAGGTCGACAACACCTCGACGCGCGAGTACGGCGGCACCGGGCTCGGGCTGTCCATCGTCAGGAGTTTCGTCGAGGCGCACAAGGGCGAGATCTTCGCCGCGAGCGAAGTCGGCAAGGGCAGCACCTTCACGGTGTTGCTCCCCGTGAGCTGAACGTGATGGGGGCCTACGGCGTCATCGCGGGCGTGGTCGGCCTGGCGGTGGACACGTTCTACCGGCGCACCGCCCTCGGGGGCGCGGTGCCGCCGCACGGGCCTGTGCTCTTGGTCGCCAACCACCCAAACGGCCTCATCGATCCGGCAGTCGTGCTCAACACCGCCGCGCGCCCGGTGCGCATGCTCGCCAAGGCGCCGCTCTTCGACATGCCGGGCATCTCCCTCCTCGTGAAGGGCATGAACGCCTTGCCGGTCTATCGGCAGAAGGACGGCGCCGACACCGCGCACAACGCCGCCACCTTTCGCGCCGTGTCGGACGCGCTGGTGGCGGGCAGCGCCGTGCTCATCTTCCCCGAGGGCATCTCGCACCACGAGCCGCAACTGCAGCGCCTCAAGACCGGCGCGGCGCGCATGGCGCTGGCCGCCGTCGACGCGGGCGCCACCGGGCTGGTGGTCGTGCCCATCGGCCTCACCTATAGAGACAAGGCGCGCTTCCGCTCGCACGTGGCCACGCTGGTGGGCGCGCCGCTGGCCGTGGCGCCCTTCGCCGAGCGGGCCCGCGGCGCCGACGATGTCGAGGTGGCGCGCGCGCTCACCGAGGCCATCGACGGCGCCCTGCGCGAGGTCACCGTCAACCTCGAGGCGTGGGAGGACCTGCCCTTGCTCGACGCCGTCGACGCCATCTGGCGTCTCGACGATCCCGATCGCGCCGCGCGCCTCAAGCAGCTCGCCGATGGCGTGACCGAGCTGCGCGCGCGCGCCCCGGCGCGCTTGGCCGCCCTGCGCGCACGCGTCGTCGAGTGGGTGACGCGCCTGCACGAGCTCGGCCTGGCGGCGCGCGATTTCGTGCCGGAGCGCGGCGCCGCGACCGCGAAGCCCGCCAGGGCGCTGCGCTTCGCCGCCTCCAACCTCGTGACGCTGCTGGTGGGGCTACCCGTGGCGAGCTTCGGCGCAGTGTTCTTCGCGGTGCCCTTCTGGGCCGTCCACCTGGTGTTTCTTCTGGTACGTCCGAGCCCCGACGTGGCGGCCTCGGTCAAGGTGCTCGCCTCGTTGGTGTTCTTTCCGCTCTGGCACGTCGTCGCCACCGTGGCGTTGGCGGCCACCGTGGGCCTGCCCTGGGCGCTGGCCGTCGCCGCGCTCGCGCCCTTGTGCGGCATGACCACGCGTTGGTTCTTCCGCTCGCGGCTGCGCGCGCTGCGCGACGCGGCCGTGTTCGTGCGCCTGGCCTTCGCGCGGCGCGCGCGCCGTGCCCTGGAGGCCCAGCGCGACGAGCTGGCGCGGGCCATTGACGACCTCGTCGCCGTGCTCGACCAACGTTGACGTCGTGCTCTCGCTCGTCAAGCTCGGGAAACACTACGGCGGCAGGTCGCTGTTCGAGGACGTGTCGCTCAAGCTCCTGCCGAGCCACCGCTACGGGCTGGTGGGCGCCAACGGCTCGGGCAAGTCGACGCTCTTGCGCATGGCGTGCGGCGACGAGGAGGCGTCGGACGGGGAGATCCAGCTCGATCGCGGCGCGCGCGTGGGTGTGCTGCGCCAAGACCGCTTCCTCGACGACAGCGAGCGCATCCTCGACGTGGCCATGAAGGGCGACGTGGCAGCGAGCGCCGCGCTCGCCGCCGGTCTCGACGACGAGATCCGCCGCACCGACGGCTACACCCTGGGCGCGCGCGCCGGCGCCGTGCTCGACGGCCTCGGTATCCCCGCCGCCGTGCACCAGCAGCCCTTGGCGACCTTGTCGGGCGGCTTCAAGCTGCGCGTGCTGCTGGCGCAGGTGCTGATCGCGCGCCCCGACGTGCTCTTGCTCGACGAGCCCACCAACCACCTCGACATCCTGTCGATCCGCTGGCTCGAGCGCTTCTTGCAGGGCTACGCCGGCTGCGCGCTGGTGGTGAGCCACGACCAGCGCTTCCTCGAGAACGTCGTCACCGACGTGCTCGACATCGATTACGGCACGGTGACGCTCTACCCGGGCCGCTTCGACCGCTTTCTCGTCGAGAAACGGGCGCGGCGCGGGCAAAAAGAGGCGGCCATCGCCAACACCATGGACGCCATCGCACACAAGCGCGCCTTCGTGGAGCGCTTCGGCGCCAAGAACACCAAGGCCACCCAAGCCCAGAGCCGGCTCAAACAGATCGAGAAGCTCGAGGCGGAGCTCGACGAGCTGCCGCCCTCGTCGCGGCGGGCGCCGCGCTTCGCGTTTCCCGTGGCGCGCCCGAGCGGCAAGGACGTGCTCGAGGTGCTGGGCGTCGCCAAGCGCTACGGCGACAAGCGGGTGCTGCAGGGCGTCTCGCTGCGCGTGGCGCGCGGCGAGAAGGTCGCCATCGTGGGCGGCAACGGCGTCGGCAAGACCACGCTGCTCAAGATCCTGGCGGGGCGGCTCGCGCCCGACAGCGGCACCGTGCGCTGGGGCCACGAGACGCAGGTGGGGTGGTTCGCGCAGGACCACAAGGAGCTGCTCACCGACCCCAACGACACGCCGCTCTCGTACCTGTGGCGCGCCGCAGGCGATCAGGGCCAAGCGTGGGTGCGCGGGCAACTCGGGCGGGTGCTCTTCTCCAAGGACGACGTCGACAAGAGCGTGGCCGCGCTGTCGGGCGGCGAGGCGGCGCGCCTGGTGCTTCAGACGCTGGCGGTCGAATGCCCAAACGTGCTGCTGCTCGACGAGCCCAGCAACCACCTCGACCTCGAGGCCATCGACGCGCTCATCGACGCCCTGCGCGAGTTCGAGGGCACGGTGCTGTTCGTGTCGCACGACCGCCACGTGGTGGGCGCGCTCGCCACTCGCGTGCTCGAGGTGCGCGCCGACGGCATCACCGACTTTCCCGGCAGCTGGGCCGAGTACCTGGCGGCGTGCGGCGACGACCACCTCGACGCCAGCGCCGTGGCGCTCAAGGCGCGCGCGCAGGGCGAGGGCGTCGAGGGCGCTGAAGGGGCCGACACCTTCCGAGAGCAGAAGCGCCGCAAGAACCAGCGGCAGGCGGCGGAGAAGCGGCGCGACGCCGTGCTGGTGGAGCTCGAGGACAAGGAGGTGCGGCGCGCGCGCATCCGCGAGGCCTGGTGCAGCGACGGCTACCACCAGCGCACGTCCAAGGACGACCAGCGACAGCTTGAAGGGGAGGAGCGGGCGCTCGGCGAGGCCATCGACCAGCTGCTGGCGGAGTGGGAGCGCCTCGAGGCCGAGCTGGCGACGCCCTGACGGCCCTCGAGTTCGGCTATCTTCCCCCAGCCGATGCAAGGCATGGAAGCCTTCCGAGATGCGCTGCGCGACCACGCGGACGAGGACACCCTCGACCGTATCGCCGCCGACCTGCGCCGCGACCAGGGCACGCCGGCCTTCGTGGCCGCGCTGCGCCTGCGTATCGAGCACGAGCTGCAGCGTGGCCACAGCGACCTCGACGTCACTGGGCTGCGCTTCCGCCTGGCCGGCGCGCTCGACGACATTGCGCGCGGCACGCCGAGCCGCGAGGGCGTCGACGCCGCCGTGGAGGCAGCCGCGCTCTACCGCGATGTGCTCGGCGACATCGACTCGGCGAGCAAGAGCCTGGTGCTGGCGCTGCGCGCCGGCGTGCACGACGACACCCTGGCCAAGCGCGCCATCGACGCCGCCGGGGGCAACGAGGCGGCGCGGGGCCTGGTCGAGCGCGCGCTCAAGCGCCCCGAGGTGAAGGAGAGCGCCATCGAGACCGCGCTGTTGCGGCGCTCGCTCTCGCGCGTCGCCGAGGTGGGCGGCGACAAGGAGCGGGCGTTCTTCGAGGCGCTCAAGGCGGCGCGCAAGCAACCGGCAGAGCCACTCTACGTCGACGACGTGTACCGACTCTCGCTCGACACCAAGCGCTTCACCGAGGCCGCCGCGTTCTTCCAGGACCTCTCGGCGGACGAGGCCATCCCGGCGCGGCAGCGCGCGGGCATGCTGCACAAGCTCGGGCAGACGCGCGAGCAGCTCGGTGAGAAGGCTGCCGCCGTCGAGGCCTTTCGCGCCTCGCTGGCGCTGCACGACGCCAAGGGTCCGCGGCGCGCGCTCGAACGCCTGAGCACCGAGCTCGGCATCGAGGTGGCTGCGCCGAAGGTGACGGGCGAGCCTGCGCCGGTGCAGGCCGACGAGCCCGTCGAGGTCACGCCCTCGTACCCACCGAACCGGATCTTCAGCATCACGAAGAGCGCACTCGACGAGCGCGCTGTCACCGACGACCAAGAGCGGCCGAGCCACGACGTCACCGAGGATCAGCTCGTCGATGCCTCCGACAAGCCCGTGCCCCACCGCGGCCACGCGGCGCCGCCCAACGAGGTCACGCTGCCCCGCATCGACACGAGCTTGCGCACGGGCTCGCTCGACGCGCCGCTCTTGCCGGCGCCCGGCGTCGCGCCGGCGCCCGTGCTCACCGCCGTACCGGTCCCGCCGCCCATCCCGCTCGACGACGCGCCCGCGCCGAGCGTGATGCCCGCGCTCGAGGATCAGCCCGCTGTGGCGCCGCTGCCCTTGCCGCCGCTGGCCTCGTTCGCCGAGGACTCGGCGGTGTCGGCGTCGCCCACCGAGCCCATGCCCACGCGGCTCGAGGATCTGCTGCCGCAGCGCCCGCCGAGCGCGCCCGACGCGGAGCCGACCAAGCGCGCGCCCCACGCCGGCGCCTTCGTCACGCTCGACGAGCCGAGCGCCGATTCCACCAGCGGCCCCGCGGCGGGCAAGCGAAAGCGGAAGGACAAGAAGAAGCGCAAGCTCGCAGCTCGGGAGCCGGCACCACCCCCACCGCCGACGCACGCGGCCACCGAGCCTTCGCCGGTAGCGCCGAAGCCGTCCCTCGAGCAACCAGCCCTGGCGATGGGGCCGCCCGGCTCCGCGAGCGCGACCGCGGAGCTGACCGAGCGCGCGCCCGCCGCGCCCGCGGCCGTCACCGTCGAGGTCATGGCCCCGCTGGTGATGCCGCCCATGACGCTGCCGAGCATGGAGGCGAGCGACGCCCTCACCGTGGCGCTGGCGGCGCTCGAGTCGAATGACATCGCGCATTGCATCGCCGCCGCGCGCGCGCTGGCGCTTGAGTCGCCGCACGACGCGCGCGTGCTGCGCTTGGCCGCGCGCGCGCTGGTGCTGTCGGCCCCGAGCGGCGAGTTGCCCGCCGACGCTGTCGAGCTCTTCGGCAAAGAGGCGCCGCGGCACGGCGACCGCGCCGCCGCGCTGGCGCTGGAGATACAGCACCTGCTGCCGCCCCCGATCGTGCGCCGGTACACGCCGCTGTGGATCGCGGGCGCGACCGCCGCGGGCCACGACGCCCCGCGCGTCGTCGATCTGCTGCGCGCCGTCGCCATCGACGACGCGCCCGACGGCCCGGCCTTCGCCCTTGCCGAGCGCGTGCTCGACCAGACCAACGACGCCGCCGGCCTGGACGCGCTGCTCCTGGCCGCGCTCACCCAAACCACGGATGACGTGGTCAAGGTGAGCCTCACCCGCCGGCGTATCGCCGTGCTCGAGCGGCGGTCGCGCTCGTCTGATGCGCTGCCGCTGCACGCCCAGCTCGCCGTCGAGCTCGCGCCCAGCGACATCCCCGCGCGAGCTGCCGCCCGGCGCGCACACGCTGAGCGGGGCACGCCCGACGAGCGCGCGCGTTTCCTCGCGCGCCTGGCCCGCCGCTTGCCCGGCGAGGAGGGCGTAGAGGTGTTGCACGAGCTCCTCGACGTGCGCTTGAGCGTCGATGACAAGATCGGCGCCGAGGCGGCTGCGCGTGATGTGCTCGAGCGCACCCCCGGCGACGCGCGCGCGCTGCGTGTGCTCGCCGACGTGCTCGCCGCCGATCCGCGACGTGAGGACGAGCTGGTCGATGTGCTGCGCGTCGCCGCCCAAGACGCCGTCAAGGAATTTGGCCGCGCGTCGGAGGCGCGCACGCTGCTCGAGCACTTGGCGCGGCTCCACGCGCGCGCGGGGCGCGCGGACGAGGCGGCGGACGCACTGGTGCAGGTGGCGCGCCTGTTGCCGAGCGATGGGACCCTCGAACAAGCGCTGGCGCTCCTCGACGAGCGCGGCCGCCACAAGGAGGGCATCGCGCTGCTCGAGGAGGTCGCGGCCGCGGTCGCCGATGTCGGGTGGAACGCCCGCGCGTTGGTGCGCGCCGCCGAGATCGCGCGCACGCGTTTGGGCAAGCGCGGCAAGGCGCGCGAGCTGCTCGAGCGTGCGCTCGAGCTCGTGCCGCGCGAGCGGGGAGCGCTCGCGGCCTACGCCGAGCTGCTGGTGGAGATCGGCGACGGCGACGCCGCGCTCTCGGCGCTCGAGCGCCTGGTGATGCTCGAGACCGAGCCCAAGGCGCGCGCCGCGCAGCAGCTCCGTATCGGTCGCTTGCTCGAAGAGCACTTGCTGCGCCCCGATGACGCGCTCAAGCGCTACCGCGCGTGCGTCGAGGCCGACGCTACGCAGCTCGACGCGTGGGAGGCGATGCGTTCCCTGGCACGGACGCGCGGCGATCGCGCGCTCCTGATCGAGGCGCTCAGCGGCCTGGCCGCCAACACGAACGATGCGGCCGAGCGCGCCACGCTGTGGCGGCAGATCGCCAAGGTCGAGCGCGATGAGCGCGCCGACGCTGCCGCGGCCGAGCGCGCCTTCGTCGAAGCGCTGCGGTACGACGCCGCCGACGTCGAGGCGCTCACGGGGCTCGTGACGCTGGTGCTGAGCCGCCTGCAGCCCGACCATGACGTCGACACCGCCCTGGCCGCGCCCAGCGAGCTCGTGGTGGAGGCGGTGCGCGCGCACGTCACGCGCGCTGGCTCGAGTGGCAGCGCGCTGCCGGTACCGCTGGCTCGCCTCGACGCCATCTGCCGATCGCGCAGCGGCGATCGCGCCGGTGCCCGCGACGCCTTCGAACGACTGCTCACCAACAACCCCGACGACCTGCCGACGCTGCTCGCCTATGCGCGCCATCTGGCGACGGCGCCGCGCCTCGAGGTACCCGCGGCCGAGGCGCGGCGGCTGCGCGTGCTCGAGACCATCCTGTTGCACCACGCCTTCGCGCTGAAGCCGGCCGTTCACGTCGATGTTTGGGGCGAGGTCACTGCGCTGCGCGCCGCCGCCAACGATCATGCGGGCGCGCTCAAGGCCGCCAAGAAGGTCATGGCGCTGGCGCTCACCGACGAGCTGCAGGCGGTGCTCTCCGATCGTGCGGTGCGTGCCGTCGCCACCGCGCTCGAGACCGCCAAGGATCCGGAGCGAGATAGCAAGGCGGCCGTCGCCGCGCTGCGTCTCGACGCGGAACGCTCGCTGGTCGAGGGCGAACAGGCGCGCCTGCTCGAGCGCGCAGCGCGCGTCGCGCAGCTCGAGCTCGGCGATCGCACGCTGGCGCGCTCGCTGCTCGAGCGCGCGCTGACCAAGTGCCCCGAGTCATCTTCGGTGCGCGACGCGTTGCTCGAGCTCGATCTGTCGGCCGGCGACGTCGCTGGCGTGCTCAAGCAGGTGCGCGAGCTGTTGGCGTGCGAGACCGGCGCGAAGCAGAAGGCGCTCCTGCACCTGCGCCTGTTCCGCCTGGCCAAGAAGCTCGGGCTCGACGACCAGGGTGCCGCCGCCGAGCTCAAGGCCGCGCTCGACCTCGATCCCTCGAGCAGCGACGTGCTCGACGCCGCCGAGAAGTTCTTCACCGAGAAGCACGACAGCGACGGGCTCGACAAGCTCTGGTCGGCGCAGCTGCGCGCCATCGACCGCGACGACGTGCGTGCCCGCCTCAAGCTGCTCGAGCGACTGGCGCAGCTGCGTCGCTGGGAGCGCCGCGATCTGGCGGGCGCGGTCGAGGCGCTCGAGGCCATGAGCGCGCTGGAGCCCGACGCGCTCAAGCCGCGTGAGGACGCGGCGCGCATCTACACCGAGCTCGGCATGCCGCGCGAGGCCATCGGCGCGTGGCGCGGCGTGCTCGAGCGCGATCCCCTGGTGGCCGAGGCGTGGCGCGGCTTGTTGTCGCGTTACGTTTCGCTCGAGCTCGGCGACGAGAGCTTCGCCATCTCCTCCACCATGCTGGCGCTCGACCTGCTCGACGACGAGGTGGCGCGTGTGGTGCGCACCATCCGGCCGCCCTTCCCGCGCTGGCCCATCCCGCCCAAGGACGCGCAGCTGTTCCGCCGCAAGGTGGCGCACCCGCTCGAGAAGGTGCCGGCGCGCACGGTGCTCGACCTGTGCGGACCGCGCCTGTTGCCGCTCTACGCGCGTCCCCTGCGCGAGTTCGGCGTCCGTAAGAAAGAGGCGCTGCAAGACAAGCAGGTGCCGACCAGCGTGCTGCTCGCGGTGCGCGCGCTCACGCAGCTGCTCGGCCTGCGCGAGCCGCCGATGCTCTTCTCCGCTGAGCTCGGCGCCACGCAAGGCCAGAGCCCGCCCTTCGCGGTGCTGCCGGCCACCGAGCCGGGCATCATCATCGCCCCCGACGTGCTCAAGGGCGGCATGACGCCCGAGCGCGCCTTCGCGCTCGGGCGCGCGGCCACCTGGCTGCAACCGCACGCGGTGCTGGCGGCCGCCATCGACGCGCCCAACTTGCGCCTGGTGCTCGAGGGGCTGGTGGCCCACTTCCTCGGCGCCAAGAACTTGGAGCGCGCCGACGCCGACGCCGAGGCGCTCGGCCGCGAGCTCAGCCGTGCGCTCTTGGCCGGCGTCTCCAAGGACGACGAGGCCACGCTCAAGGGCGAGCTGTTGCCCGCCCTGCGCGACCACGTGCACGCGCGTGCCCAGGTGCAGGTGGCCGACTGGAAGGCCGGCATCGGCTACACCGGCGATCGCGTGGGCTTCTTGCTCGCCACCGACCTGAACGCCGCCTTCAAGGTCATCAAGGCCACCGCGGGCAGCGCGCAGTCCGTGGGCGCGCGCCTCGCCACCAAGGAGCTGGTGTTGTTCTCGATGTCGCCCGCGTACCTGGCGCTGCGCAAGGACCTCGGCATCGCGCTGCCGGAGCAGAGCGCGCTGCCCTTGCTCGACGTGGCGTGAGCGGCGCAGCTTCAAGTGAGCTCAGGGGTTAGGGCCCGCGAACGGACAAGTCGATCGGTGATCGCGAGCGAGGCGCGTCGATGGCAAGGAGCCCCGCAGGGCCGTGGCCGTCGCCACGGACCGAGGACGCGACGCCGCCAGCGACGATGGAT
>JADZDP010000164.1 GCA_020850995.1 Deltaproteobacteria bacterium | reverse complement strand
TGCGGGTGTTCTCGTGATGCATGGGACGCGCCTTGCAACTTCGATTCCCGCGCCCGACGCCCGCCACCGACGCCCCGCGACCAGCGATGGTCCGTTGCCCGCCGCCCGAAGCCCGCGGCCCGACACCCGAGGGCCGGCGCCCGCAAACCGAAGCCCGCAAGATCGAGCGCCCGACAACCGACTATCTGTCAGCCCTTGAGCGCGCGCTCCCTGGGCAGGAGCACGCCGACGGCGTCATCGTCGACCACGACGCGGGCGCCGTGGATGCCGTAGAGCGCCTCGAGCGAGCCGGTGGTGAGCGCCCGCGCCGGTGGTCCGTCGAGGACCACACGTCCGCCGCGCAGCCCGATGACGCGATCGGCGCACTGCAGCGCCACCGCGAGATCGTGCACCGAGTACACCACGATCTGACCGGCGCGCGCGCGGGCGCGCAGCGCGCGGCTCACCAGCGCCTGCTGAGCGACGTCGACGCCGGCGTGAGGCTCATCGACGATCACCGCCTGGGCCTCGGCGTCGACGAGGGCGCGCCCCAGGTGCGCCCGCCGACGAAAGCCGCCGGAGAGCGCGCCGAGGGGCGTGGCGAGCTGGGCCTCGAGCCCGAGCTCGACGGCCACCGCGCGCACCCGCGCGGCGGTGGGCGCGTCGAGCAGCGCGTGACCGCGGCGCGGCGCCAAGCCCTGCGCGATGCGCTCCTCGACGGTGAGCTCGTCGCAGTCGGGGCTCCGTTGCCCGAGGCTGGCGATGCGGCGGGCGCGCTCGCGCGCGCTCAAGGTCGCGAGCGGCGCAGCGTCGAGCGACGCCGCGCCCCCCTGGGGCGCCAGCAGGCCCGCGAGCACGTCGAGCAGCGTGCTCTTGCCCGCGCCGTTCTCGCCCACCACCGCCACCACGGCGCCGGGCGCGAACGACAGCGTGGTGGGCGCCAAGCGCCCGCGCACCTCCGCATCGACGAGGTCGAGGCTCACGCGTGCCTCCCGAATCCGGCGACCTTGCGCCACAGGCCCACGGCGAACAGCGGTGCGCCAATGATGGCGCACAGGGCGCCGGTGGGGATCTCGCTGGCAAAGAGCGCAAAGGAGCCGCGCGCCAGCGCGTCGAACAGCACCAGGGCCGCGGCGCCCACCAGCGCGCTCGCGGGGAGCCCGAGGCGCTCGTCCTTCGCGATGGTCAGGCGCACGGCGTGCGGCGCGATCAGGCCGAGGAAACCGATGACGCCGCTGGTGCTCACCGCCACACCCACCAGGAGCGAGGCGGCGCCGAAGATGATAAGGCGCGCGCGGCCCACGTCGACGCCGAGGCGGGCGGCCTCGTCGTCGCCGGCGCGCAAGAGCGTGAGGTCGCCGGCGCGCGCCACCAACAACGCGATGCCGAGCGCGGTCACCACAGCGGCGATGGCGAGGTCGAGCGGCGCCGGGTAGCCGATGGTGCCGACCAGCCACACCGATAGGGCCTGCGTCTTGTGGGCCGACACGGTGGCGCGCACCACCGACACCAGGGCCCACGAGAAGGCGTTGAGCGTCACGCCCACGAGGAGCGGGGTCTCGGCGCGCCCGCTCGTGTCGCGCGCCAGGAACCACGCGAGCAGCCCTGTGGCCAGGAGCGCGCCCACGGCGGCGGCGGCGTGGAGGCCCACGCACGCCGCTGCCGCGCCCAGGGCCACGGCGATGGCCCCACCCATGGCGGCGCCACCCGACACGCCGAGCACGTAGGGGTCGGCGAGCGGGTTGTGCAGCGTCGCCTGCAGCGCGCCGCCCGTGACCGCGAGGCCGGCCCCTACGACGGCGGCCAAGCACACGCGCGAGAGCCGCAGGCGCAACAGCGTGTGGTCATCGAGGATGGCAGCGTCGATCCCGTCGGGGCCTACCAACATCGCGGCCAGCAGCACGAGCACGAGCGCGGCGGCGAGCGCCACGAGCGCGCGGCGACGGCGCGTGGCGGTGAGCGCGGCGGTGCTCACGGTGCGCCGCTCGCTGGCCGCAGCAGCGCGGCCAGCGCGTCGAGGTCGCGGCCGATGGCTGGACCGGGGCGCATCAGGATGGGGCCCGCAGCGACGACGAGGCGAGGCCGCTCGGCCGCGGGGAACGCGTCCGCCAACATGCGCTCGAGCTCGACCTTGGTCTCCTGGCCCGCCGCCACCACGATGGTGTCGACGTGCCGGCGCGACAAGCGCTCGAGCGACCAGGTGGGCCACTGGGGCGCGCCGGCGGCGACGGCGTTGGTCACGGCGCCCTGCGCGAAGAGCTCGCCAATGAAGCTGCCGGGGCCCGCCACCACGATGGGCCGCACGCCGACGACGGCGAGCACGCGGCCGCTGTGGGCGCCCGGCCGGGCGGCGGCGAAGCGCCCGAGCGCGTTGTCGATCTCGGTCGTCACGGCGGTAGCGCGCGCGCTCGCGCCCGTGGCGGCGCCCACCGCGCCCACGAGCTCTCGCACCTCGGCCAGCGTGTCGCCAAAGAGCACCAGCACGGGCACGCCCGCGTCGCGCATGCGCTCCAAGATCTCGCGCTGGCCGAGGCTCGGCATCGCCATCACCAGGTCTGGCGAGAGCGTCAGGATCTGCTCGAGGCTGACGTCGACGTAGCCGCCCACCTTGGGGAGGGCCTGTGCGGCCGAGGGTGTGTCGCAGAAGCGCGTCACGCCCACCACGCGCTCGCCTTGGCCAAGCAGAAACAGGGTCTCGGTGACGACGGGCGCGAGCGACACGATGCGGCGCGGCGCGCTGGGCGCAGGCGGCGCGCCGCGGGGGGCCAGGAGCTGGGGCTTGCGGCTCGCGAGCTCGACGTCGGCGGGCGCGCCGGCGTTGGCCGCCGGCGTGAGCAAGAGCGCGAGGGAGAGCACGGGCGCGTTCATGGCAGCAGCTCCACGGGCACGAGCGCCAGCTCGGCGGACAGCCCGAGCACGACGGCCGCGCCCACGCCAAGCTCTCGCGCCGCTGGCGGTGCCACGGCGACGGCCTGAGCGCCGCGGAAGATCGCGCCGCCAGCGCCCACCGGCAGCTCCGCGGCGACGTGCAGGTCATCGATCGGGACGTCGACCAGGAGCAGGCGATCTCGCGAGAAATGGGTGCAGAGGGCGCGCGCGCCCACCGCCGCATCGATGCGGGCGCATTCGAAGACCGAGTCGATCTCGCGCACATCACCGACCGCGGTCTCGAGGAAACCACCATCGACGATGCGCGCGAGCGCGGGGCGCAGCAGGCTGCCGACCACCACGGCGTGGTCGAGGATGGCCGGCGTGCCGGGCGCGAAGCTGCCGGCAGCGATCACCTCGAGCGTGGCCAAGGTGCTCGGATCGACGCGCACCAGCGCGCCGTCGCCGAGGGCAGCGACGGTGCTGTCGATGGTCGGGCCGAGCGGCCCGGTGCACGAGACCCAGAGCGCATCGTCGTGCCAGGCGAGGCCCTGAGGGTTCGTGCAGGGCAGGGTGGCGGTGCGCGGGCCCTCGCCGTCGGCGTCGAGCTCGAAGCGCGCCAGCACACCGGGGCCGATCACCGGGGGATGCGCGACATCGAGGCCGGCCTCGAGCAGGTTGGTGAACGTGGCGAACGCGACGCCGCCGGCCGCCACCACCGCTTCCGGCGCGCGCGGCGAGAGGCGCCGCACCTCGGTCTCCGCCTCACCGTCCCCGTCGACGTCCTCGGGCGCAGACAGGTGAAGCGGCGGGTCGAGCTCGATCACGTCCTCGGGGCGGAGCTCTGCGACGAGCGCGCCCGCGCAGTAGTCGACCAGCACCACCGCGTGCTGGCCCTGCAGCGTCACCCAGGCCCGGTCGCCGTCGACCGCGACGGCCCAGGGCGTAGCCGGGCGCCCGCCCTCGGGTGGAAAGGGCAGTGAGGAATGCAGCTCGCCGCAGGGCAGATCGAGCACGTCGAGGCGGCCGTCGCCCGAGGCTGGCACCAGCGCCACCGGCGCGCCGGCGCACACGCCGAAGGCCACGTCGTTCGGCACCGTGCCGAGGGGGATCGACGGCACGAAGCGCCGCGCGCAGGGAGGGGTTGGCTCGCAACAGAGGCACGCCAGCGCGGCGACGAGCGCCGCCACGATCGCGCAGGACCCGCGGCGCGGCCTCATTGCGCCACCTCGAGCCCCGCGAACCACAGGCGCCCCGGCAGCGGGAGCTGGTTTTGGTCGCGCGCGTCGCGCACGTCGAGGAGGTTCATGAGCGCCACCGACCCCCACAGCCCGGGCGCGAGCGGGGCGCGCGCGGCCAGGTCGACGAGCGCCACCGCCGGGGCCAGCAGCGTGCCGTAGGCGTTCGACGCCGCCGGGCCGCGCGCGCGCACGAGCACGCTCATGTTGGCGGCCGCGCGCTCGCCCGCGCGAAGGGCGAGCCGGCTGCTCCACGGCGGCGCCAGGGGCAAGGGCGCGCCGGTGGCGTCGACGCGCGAGGCCAAGAGCGCGATGCTGCTCTCGAGCGCGCACCAGGGGGTCGGCTCCACCACCACCAGGCTCTCGGCGCCCGCGCGCCATGCGGGCCCGGTGTTGACCGGCGCGATCTCGAAGGCGTTTTGGTTCAGGTAGGCGATGGCGTCGTCGATGACGCCAGCGAAGGCCACCGCGCGCGCTTGGACCACGCGCCCGGGGCGATAGGCAAGCGCGAGCTCCACGTCGTGGGCGCGCTCGGGCGTGAGCAGCGGGTTGCCGAGCACCAGGCCGCTCGGCGCGTACAGCTCTGCCATGGTGGGCGCGCGTTCGGCGCGCGCGACGCCGAGCGACACCGCCAGCGGACCGCCGAGCTCGAGGCGCGCCTCGCCAGAGAACAGGGGCTGCACGTCCGAGAGCGCCTCGCCGTCGGCGCGCACCTTGAGCCGTGCCGGGCCCAGGCGCGCGCGGGCCGCCACGCCGGCGCCCGCGGCCACCCGCTGGTAGAGCTGCGCCGCCGCGCGCGCGCTGGTGTCGCTCCCGAGCACCCGCAGGTCGGCGTCGACGTCGTCACCGAGGGGCACGCCGGCAGCGGTGACCGTGACGCCGAGGGCGCGGCTCTGCACCGCCGATCGCGCGTCGCGCGGGCCCTCGGTGGCGCGATGGCTGCCACGGCCGCCGGCCTGCACGCCGACGCTGGCGGCGCCGAGCTGCACGCGCGCGCCCACGCTGCCGGCCACGAGGCCGTCCTCGCCGCGCAGCCCGCGTGTGGGCGCCAACGCGAATCCAGGGACGCCGCCCGCGTGCACCGCGCCCAGCACCAGACCCTCGAGGTGGAGATCGCCCATGCGCGTGTGCGCCGCCGCCAGCGCGCTCGCGCGCTGCTGGTCGTTGTTGGCGCGCACCAGCGGCGTGGTGGCAGCGGCGCCGGGCGCGGCGCCCGCGGGCAGGAACGAGAAGGCGCCGCTGGTAGACGCGGCGTCGGCGCCCACCGTGAGAGCGCCGTCGCGAAGCGCCGTGGTGAGCATCCCTTGCGCGCGCGCGCTCGCCAGCTCACCCACGAGCACGCGGGCGCGCAGCGCGGGCCGGTCGCGATCGGCGCGCGCCAGGCGCACGGCGCCACCGAGCGCGGGGCCGGCGCCGCTTTGCACGTCGACCTGGTCGGCGAAGGCCCAGGGCAGGAGCCCCAGGTCGACGTGCAGGCCGCTTGGGTCGTCGAGCGCCAGCCCCTCGAAGGAGCTTGCGAGGCGCACGCCGGAGAGCCCGCGCACGGCCACGCGGCTCGGCGAGAAGGGGCCGCCGTCGTGCAAGAGCACGGCGCCGAGCGCGCCCAGCGCGTCCTCGGGTACTGCGAGCGCAAGCGCATCGCCGTCGAGGGCGGCGCGCCCGTCGTCGATGGGCGCGGGCCGCGGCGCGCTCACGGTGGTGCTCGGCGGCGCCGTCTGGCCACCCATCAGCACACCCAAGAGCGCCGCCGCGGCGGCCGCCGCGATCACTGGCGCGCGATCCGAACCGCGCGCGTGCCCGCGCTCGTGCTCACGCCCACGAGCACGTCGCCCTCGTGAGGTGCCACGAAGGGCAGGCTGGTGGTGCAGCCCTGACGCAGCACCAAGACGTTCACCGGGCTGCCAGGGGTGACCGTGCCCGCGGCCACCGGGAGCGCGACCTCCACGAGGCCGGTGGTGGCGAAACTCGCCTGGTCGTAGGTGACGATGGCCACAGCGTCACCGAAGCCGGCCAGGGCGCCGTAGCCGCCCGAGAGGAAGGGCCCGCCGGCGCCGAGATCGATGGGGTCGCCGCCCGCAAGACGCGCGGCCAGCGCGTCGGGCCCGATCGCGAAGAGCTCGTTCTTGGTGGTGTAGCGGCCGGCCACCAGCGCGCCGCCGCTCGTGGAGGCGAGGTAGCCGCTGCCGGTGGCGCCTGTTCCGAGCGACGCGATCAGGAAGTGCGCGTCCTCGCTCCAGCCGTAGATGCCGAGCCCCGCTTGCGTGTCGTCGAGGCCGGCGCCGTTCACGAGCAGGAGATCGCCCGCGATGGTGGCGGAGAAGTTCGCCGGCGCGTCCAGCCACGCGTCGTAGCTCTCACCCACGGCGTGCTTGCCCACGGCGCCGCCGAAGTCGCTCAGCCTCGTGTAGCCCGTGGCCGCCGCCGTGCCGTCCACCACCAGGAAGCTCGGGAAGGCGTCGGCGCCAGGGGCCAGCGCCTCGTCGGCGCTGGTGAGCACGTCGAAGAGCGGGGCGCGCGCGTCGCCGAGGGCCGGCCACTCGCCGAGGTCGTACACGATGAGATCGGTGCCCATGCCGAACAGGCGCGGCGCCGCGCCCGAGCTCGCCGAGACGGCGGCCGCCGTCAGGTCTGCCGGCAAGGGGGCGCTCTCGACGACGACATATCCCGTTTGCAGCTCGAAGCCGCCGAGCACGGGGTCGTCGCAGGCGGGCGCTTCGCCCTCGCCCTCGCCCTCGCCCTCGCCACTCGGGGGCGGGGATACCAGACAAGCGCTGGCAACCAGCACCAGGGTGAGGCCCGCGACGGGGCCGAGGGTGGTGACGCTGTTTGATCGCTGCATGTGCTCCTCGCCTGGGGGCGTGCGGAGCTCCTCGTCGACGACGGCAGCACCATGCAGCCGACGCCGGGAGGCGACCGTGGCGGGCCCGTTCTCGCGGGCATGTCCACCGCTCCGTGCGAGGTCGGTCTCCTGGCTCGCGCGAGGCGGCGGCGGCGAGCCTTGCTCGTCGTCGTCGCCAAGGGTCGTCGCCTTCCCAGCGCCCGAGGGCACCAGTGGCTGCGCGGGGATCCCCCGCGCCGATGACCCGGCCGCGCTCACAGTGGCGGAACCGCGCCGGCTTCCCACCGGCTTCCCGTAACCCCGCAAGCGTTCCCAGTTGTCCACCCCCGCCTAGCCGCTCGGATGCGCTCGGGGAAGAGGTGTGGTTTGCTCCGGCGCATGTCGTCCGAGCCAACTCCTGCGCCCGCCGCCGCGCCCGCACCGAGCCCGGCCCCCACCGTGCCGCCGCCGCCGCCGCCGAAGCTGCCCCCGAACAGGGCGCGCAGCTCGCGCGCGGGGCTGATCATCCTGGTGCTGCTCCTGCTCTTGCCCATGGCGCTGTGCGCGCCCTTGTGCTTCGTCAGCGTGCCGGCGGGGGTGTCGTCGGGAACGGTGCTGGAGCTCGACCTCGAGCAGCCCCTCGACGAGGGCGGCGGCGCGCCCACGCTCCTTGGCGGCGAGGGGCGCACGCTGCTCGACGCGCTCATGGCGCTGCGCGCGGCCAAGGACGATCCCGACGTCGTCGCCGTGGTCGCGCGCGTGGGCGGCGGCGGGCAGGGCGTCGCCACCGCGCAGGAGCTGCGCGAAGCGCTCGCCGAGCTGCGCGCCGCGGGCAAGCCCGCGCTGGCGTTCGCCGAGACCTTCGGCGAGATGTCGCCGGGGACCTCGGGCTACGCCCTCGCCACCGCCTTCGACGAGATCTGGCTGCAACCCTCGGGCGAGCTCAACCTGACGCGCGCCGCGGGCGAGGCGATGTTCTTACGCGGCGCCTTCGACAAGGCGGGCGTGGTGCCGCAGATCTCGCAGCGCAAGGAGTACAAGAACGCCGCCAACCAATACATGCAGACCGGCCTCACCGACGCGCACCGCGAGGCCATGACGGCGCTGCTCTCGAGCATCGAGCGCCAGGTGGTCGACGACATCGCGCAAGGCCGCCCCCGCCTGGGCGGCGCCGATGCCGTGCGACAGATGCTGAGCGGCGGCCCGCTCTCGGCGCAGGCGGCCCTCGAGCGTGGCCTCGTCGACAAGCTGGGCTACCGCGATGAGCTCATGGCGGCGCTGCAGACGCGCCTGCGACAGTCGGGCGCGCTCTCTGCCGACGGCACGCCGCGCTTCTTGTGGCTGCACAAGTACGCCGAGCGCGCCGAGCTGCCCACGCGCGAGGGCCTCGGGCGTGCGGTGGCGCTCATCGTTGCGCACGGCGCGGTGACGCGCGGGCGCTCGAACGCCGATCCGCTCTCGGGCGAGGGCACCTTTGGCAGCGACACCGTGGGCGCCGCCCTGCGCAGCGCCGCCGCCGACGAGGACGTCGCCGCCATCCTCCTGCGCGTCGACAGCCCCGGCGGCTCGTACATCGCGTCCGACAGCATCTGGCGTGAGGTCGCGCGCGCTCGCGAGAACGGCAAGCCCGTCGTGGTCAGCATGGGTGATCTCGCGGCGTCGGGCGGGTACTTCGTGGCCATGGGCGCCGATCGGGTGTTCGCGTCGCGCGGCACGCTCACCGGCAGCATCGGCGTGTTCGGCGGCAAGGTGGTGACCGCGGGCCTGTGGGACAAGGTCGGCGTGGGCTTCGAGACCGTGGCCAGCGGTGACGACGTCGACACCAGCTTCTTCTCGACGGACCATCTCTACAGCGAGCGCGCCCAGGCGTGGCTCGACGGCGAGCTCGATCGCATCTACGCCGACTTCACGGGCAAGGCGGCGCAGGGTCGCAAGATGCCGCTCGAGCAGCTCGAACCTTTGGCGCACGGCCGCGTATGGAGCGGCGCCGACGCCAAGGAGCGCGGCCTCGTCGACGATCTCGGCGGCTTCTTAGCGGCGCTCGACGCGGCGGCGGCGGCCGGTGCCTTGGCCCCCGACGAGGTGCGGCTGCGCGAATTTCCGCGACGGCGCCCGCCGCTCCAGCAGATCCTGGACACGCTGTCGGGCAACGACGGCGAGAACAGCGACGATGTCGAGGCGGTGACGCTGGAGGTGCCGGCGGCGCGCGTCCTCGGCTCGATCGCGGGCGCGGCGGCCGCCCTCGATCAACAGGTGCTGAGCGCGTCGGTGCCGCGGCTTCGGTGGTGAACGCGCCGACCGCGCGCGCGGGTCGGCAGAAGGGTCGAGGTCGAGCATGAGCGTCCGCGTCCTCCTCGCAGCTATCGCCGCCGTCGTCGCCGGGGCGTCGTGTCACCCCTTTGGCCTCGAGGGCGAGTCGTGCGCCAACGGGCCCTGCGCCTTGGGGCTCACCTGCGTCGACGAGGTGTGCGCCTTGGTGGAGCCGCCGCCGCCGCCGCCGCCGCCCTGCGAGAGCGACGATGAGTGCGTGCTCGACGGCACCGCCGACGGGCGCGTGTGCAACGACGGCGTCTGCGACTACGCCGATTGTCTGCTCGACATCCAGTGCGGCGTGCGTATCTGCGACGGCGGGCGCTGCGCCGACCGGCACCCGTGCTTCACCGAGGACGACTGCGACGACGACCAACTGTGCAGCGACGGCGTGTGTCGCACGGCCTGCGTGCTCGACGACGAGTGCGCGCTGCTGGGCGGCGTCTTGCAGGTGTGCGTGGAGGGCGAGTGTCGCCAGCGCTGCCTGGGCGACTTCTTGTGCCTGGGCGGCATCTGCGAGGAGAACATCTGCCGCGATCCCCAGTGCGCCGTCGACGAGGATTGCGGACCCGGTGACCTCTTCTGCGAGGGCGGGCGCTGCGTGGCGTTCACCCCGTGCGACGAAGACGACGACTGCTTCGATCCGAACTGGTCCTGCAACGAGCTCGGCAGGTGCGAGGAGCGTCCCCTCTGCAGCATCGACGCCGAGTGCGGCGCCGACCGCTGCGTCGACGGCCACTGCCGCCCCGCCCAGAGCTGCGCCGCCGACTCCTGCGACACGGGCTTTGAGTGCGTGGCGGGCAGGTGCGTGGAGCAGCCGGTCTGCCGCACCAGCGCCGACTGCGATGACGGCGACGTCTGCGGCGGCGGTCGCTGTGTCGACGCGCCGGCCGCCGTGGCGCCAGACACGGTGCTGATAGCGACGCCGCACGGCTCGTGTCCGGGCGCCTGCCACCTGGTGCTGCTGGTCGGTGAGACAGCGCAGGTGCGCGCCCAGGGCTTCGACGACGCGGGCCTGCCCGTGCCGGGACCGGTGGCGGTGGTGACCACCATGACCCACGTCAGCGCCGGCACGCTGACCACGCTGAGCGCGGACACGGCCGGTGACTTCTCGGTGGCGTTCGGGAGCTCGACCTTGACGGTGCACGTGCGCGCGCGCCCCGTTGGCGCGCTCGTGCTGGTGGTGATCGATGGTGGCAGCGGCGCGCCCATGGCAGGCGTCGACGTCAGCGTCGGCACGGCGTCGGCCGGCGCCACCAACGCCGACGGCCTCGCGGTGGTCGGCGTGCTCGCGCCCGACGAGGACACGGTGAGCGCGCGCAGCGCCGATGGGCGCGGCGTGGCCCTGGTGGGCGCGCTCGCCGCTGCGCCCGACCGCTTGCGTTTGTCGATGGCACCGGTGATCGACGACGCCGTGGCCGCCGGCGTTCGCGCCACCGTCAACGGCACGGGCGACGAGCTCGGCGACACCGGCATCTCGCTGGCGCTGCCGGCCGCAGCGTCGGCGTCGGCCGCGACCCTGGAGGCGCTCTTTGGCCCGCCCTTCGGCGCGTTCATCGGCGTGCCCGTGGTGGGCGACCTTCCCGTCACCTTGCCGGCCGCGCTCATGCTGGATGGCACCGTGCCCGTCATCGGCTTCCAAGACGTCAAGCCCGAGGCGCTGGTGACGGCACCGGCGGGACCAGGCGCGCTCTTGGCGTTCGAGGGCCGCTACGACCAGCAGCTCTTGTTCACCATCGCGTTCGGCGCCGACGCAACCGAGCTGGCGCTCGACATCGCCGCGCAGACCGAGGGCATGGACGTGCTCGCGCTCGGGGCCGGGCTCCTCGAGGCTGAGGCCCTGGTGGTGGACGGCGACGCGGACGACGGCGTCGAGGACGTCGACGGCGATGGCGACGTCGCCGAGCTGGTGCCCGACTACGCCGCGTTCCCCGCGGTGTCGGCGTCGCCGAGCGCGTCGCCGAGCCTGCGCGTGGGTGTGCGCGTGTCGCCGCCGCCCGACGGTGCCAACGGCCGCGCCTTCGCCGTGTGCGGGGTCGACGCAGGGCTGTTCTTGCCGGCCGGGGTCACGTCGTTGTTCGGCACCGAGGAGGGCTCGCGCGGCGAGCAGTTGCTCGCGCTGGCCCCGTCAGCGGCGCTCGAGGGGGCGCCGCGGCGCTGCGCCGTGCACGCCGTGTACGACGGCGATGGTCTGGCGAGCTTCGCGCAGACAAGCGCCGAATTGGCGCCGCTCGTGGAGCTCGGCGAGCTGCCAGCGCCACCGCTGGGCGCCTTCGTGCTCGAGGACGTGCCGAGCGTCGGGCGCTCTTCGGTGGTGATCCCCGGCGGCGCCGCGGCCGATCTGGTGCGCGCGCGCGTGTTCGACGGCAGCACCCTGTGGGACGTCGTCGGCACCGGCGGTGACCTGCGCCTGCCCGAGGCCGTGACCCCGCTCGTGCTGGCGGAGACCAGCGTGTTCACCGTCGATGGCGCCGCCTTCGACGTCTTCCGCGGGCCGTCGCCGCCGCTCGAGCAGGTGGCGCGCTCTGGTGCGATGGCGCGCTGATCCCCGATCTCGATGAGCTGCGCGCATCGGGATCGGGGACGTCTCGCGGGGAGGGGCTGTCGCCAGGGCGGCGCTGCAACGCACGCCCTGGCGACCGTCAGGCCTCGAAGGTGAGGTGGCCGGCGCCGTACACCAGGCAGCCCACGCCGTCGTCGAGGCGGGCCGCGGGGACCAGGCGGCTCGGGCGCGACACGTCGCGCAGGCCGTAGCGGCTCGCGAGGTCGAGCGCATAGACACCGTCGTCGAGGGCGATGACCACCGCGTGGACCCGCGACAGCCCGTCGTTCTCGTCGAAGCCGCGCCCGAGCACGCAGCGTCGTGAGCGACCGATCAGCAGGCCCCGGCGCAGCTCGTGGTCCGTGACCTCGACGCGGTGCACACCCAGGCGGGTGCGCAGCATCAGCGTGCCACCAGCGGGCGGCGGCTCGTCTTGCGAGAGCACGAGCGCGGGCACGGCGTGCCCGCCGCCGTCGGGGCCCGCCACCGAGGACACCACGTCGCCGACGCCGCGCACCCCTGTTCCGGCGAAGAAGCTCAGCTGCTGGCCCACCGGGAACACCTCGAGGATGCCGATGGCGTCGTCGCCACCGCTCCCTGGGGGCGGGTTCTCCAGCTCGGCGCAGACGTCGAGGCGCAGGCCGTCGAACAGCAGGCTCAGCCCGCCGCGCGCGACGGCGCCGCCGGCGGCGGGGGCGTCGGACTGCGACGCCGCTCCCTCGCGGGTGGTTGGCAGCGGCGCCACCTGGAGCTCGCGCTCGGGGTGGAGCGAGAGCCCGCGCAACAGCACCCCGTCGGGCCGAGGCAGGGCGATGACCGCCAGGTGGCGAGGCAAGAGCGGCTGCGTCCCCGAGCTTGGCACCGCGAGGTCGACGCGCTCGCCGGCGCCGATGACGTAGGCGCGGGGCCCGGTGGCGGCCTGCCGGCTGAGCGCGAGGGGAGAGGTGGAGCCTGCGCGCAGCAGCGCGAGCGAGAGCTGGAACGCCCGCGCGCCACGGCGGCGTTCGAGCGAGCCAACGAGCCTGAGCAGGGGGCCGGGACGCGGCATGTCGTCGAGGCCATCCTAGCGAACCCGTCGTCGGCGCGCGCGATCTCAGCGCACCTGTCCCGCGCCGTGGCCCTCGGGGGTGCGGGCACGCGCGCTTTTCCGCTACACCTGCCTGGTGCGCTTGCAGATCCCCTTGCTGCTGTTGCTGGCCTGGTGCGCGTCGACCCCGGCCGTGGCGGGATCGCCGGTGCGGATCTCGGGCGTGCACTTCGACGGCGTGCTGCTCGGCACCCCGGAGCCCGACAGCGCCGTACGCCTCGTCAACACCGATCCGAAGCACCCCGCCCCCGTCGCTGGCTTCGCGCTCTCGGAGGCGGTGGCCGTCAAGCGCAAGAAGGGTAGCGCCGTCGAGGGCGCTCCCGTCGATGAGGGCACCTCGGAGAGCGGCGCCGGCGGTGATCTGCGCGCCCACCTGCAACGGGCGCTCAAGCTGCCCGAGGGTGCGGTCATCCCGCCGGGAGGTGAGATCTGGCTCGCGGCGTCGGCGGAGGGCTTCCTGAAGGTGTTCGGCGCGCTGCCGGCCTTCGAGGCCGCCGATACCCGCCCCGACGTCGACGATCTGCAGGGCGGCGACTTCCTGCTCCTGCCCGCCGAGCACGGCGCGGTGGCGCTGCTCGACGACGCCGGACAGGTCATCGACTTCCTGGCCTACGAGGTGAGCAAGGAGGGCTACTACGACGACAGCACGGTGGCGGGCTTGCCGTGGAAGGGCCCCGCGGTACGCCTCAAGAAGACCAGCTTCTACGGCTGGAAAGGACAAGTGCTGGCCCGCGATCGCGACGAGCAAGGCCGCGTGCTCGAGGACACCAACACCGCGGCCGACTGGGACTCGGGCTTCTCGCGCAAGCTGCTCGGCGAGGAGCCGACGCACCGCGTGGAGATCGCGGGCCAGTCGCGCTTCGTGGCGCGGCCCTTCACGGCGCGCGCACGGGTGACCGCGACCAGCGCGCCCGACAACAACTACGCCGAGCTGATCGCGGCCATCCAAAGCGCGCGCAAGGAGCTGCGCGTGCGCATCTACGAGATGACGAACCCGAAGATCATGGAGGAGCTGATCAAGGCCAAGCGCCGCGGCGTCGACGTGCAGCTCTTCCTCGAGGGATCCCCTGTGGGTGGCATCGCCGACCAGGAGCGGTGGCTCGCCGATCGCGCGCACAAGGCCGGCATCGGCGTGTACTTCCTCGCCACGCCCAAGGGCAGCAAGCTCAAGCCGCGCTACCGCTTCGATCACTCCAAGTACGTCATCGTCGACGATCGCCGCGCCATCATCGGCACCGAGAACTACGGGCGCACCGGCGTGCCGGTGTTCAACTCCTACGGCAACCGCGGCTGGATGGTGCACGTGGAGGAGCCGCGTCTGGTCAAGCAGCTGCGCGAGGTGTGGGACGCCGACTTCCGTGGCGGCCACTCCTCCGACGTCATCGCCATCGACGCCGCCCCCGACGACGCGTACGGCCTGCCTTTCCGCAAGGAAGGCTTCGTGCCCGACGAGGAGCTGCACCGCGGTCAGTACCCCGACCCGGTCACGCCGCTCACGGTCAACGACACCATGGGGCTCGAGCTGGTGCTCTCGCCCGACACCAGCCTCAACGAGCACTCCTCCCTGCTCGGTATGATCGGGCGCGCCAAGAAGACGCTCTACGTCGAGCAAAACAGCATCCGGCGGCGCTGGGGCAAGAAGGCCGACAGCTCCGATCCCGACAGCGAGGAGCGCGACGACGCCGAGAACGCGCCCAACCTGGCGCTGCAGGCGGTGGTCAAGGCGGCGCGCCGCGGCGTGCAGGTGCGCGTGCTGCTCGACTCTACCTGGTACAACGTGCAGGGCGACGAGGACCGCGACAACGACGACACCGTGGCCTGGTTGAACGAGCTGGCGCGTCGGGAGGGGCTCGACGTCGCAGCCAAGGTCATCAACCTCGACACGACGCACCTCGAGAAGATCCACGCCAAGGGCGTCATCGTCGACGACCGCGAGGTGTTCGTCGGCTCCATCAACTGGACCGAGAACAGCTTCAAGGGCAACCGCGAGGTGGGCGTGATCATCGGTCACCCCAAGGTGGCGGGCTACTACGCCGGGTTGTTTCGGCGCGATTGGTCGCAGAGCCGCATCTACGTTGCCGACGTGATCACCAAGGCCACCATCCACGCGTCACGCAACGCGAAGGCCAAGGTGCTGCGGCGCGTTGGCCGCGGCGATCGCGTGGTGGTGGTGGGCGAGCACGCGGTGGCGGTGGCGGGCGGCGGCAAGGCGCCGCGTGATCGCCCTGCCTGGGTGGAGGTGCAGCTCGGCCTCGGCGCGACCGGCTTCATCGAGCCGGGCGCCCTCGGCAGCCCCGAGTGCACGCCGGGCGAGGCGCTGCACGTCATCGGGCGCGAGGCGGTGATCGTGGGCCGTGTGGCCGCCACCAACGTGAGCGATCGACGTGTGCAGCTGCGCTTCGCCGACGAGGCGCGCCCGCCGTTCACGGCCGTCATCTTCAAGAAGGTCGAGCCCGAGTTCGTGGCCAAGGGCATGGCACCCGCGAGCGCGTTCCAAGGGCGCGAGGTGCGGGTCAAGGGCAAGGTGACGACGTACCGCGGGCCCGAGATGATCCTCGAGGATCCGGAGCAGATCGCGAT
>JADZDP010000163.1 GCA_020850995.1 Deltaproteobacteria bacterium | reverse complement strand
TCGAAGACACCGTGAAGGGCTTCAAGAAGATCGTCGACGGCGAGTGCGACGACATCCCCGAGCAGGCCTTCTACATGGTGGGCGGCATCGAGGACGTCTACGAGGCGGCCAAGAAGCTCCAGTAGTCATCGGCAGCCACGCGCGAGGACGCCATGCAGCTCGAAATCGTCACCCCCGATCGCAAGGTCATCATCGGCGAGACCAGCGACGTCGTCATCCCGGCGCTGCAGGGTGAGCTCGAGGCGCTGCCCGGGCATGCGCCCTACCTGGCGCTGCTCGGCACCGGCATCCTCTCGTTCGTGCATCAGGGCAAGCAGACGCGCCTGATGGTGTCGGGCGGCTACGTGGAGATCGACCGCGATCGCGTGACCCTGATGGCGGAGCAAGCGGCCCTGGCCGACGAGGTCACCCGCGAAGACGCCAACAAGTCCCTGTACGACGCCGAGCAGAAGCTCAAGCAGCTCGGCCCGGTGTCGCTCGAGGACGAGAGCTTCCAGGGTTTGCGCGCCGAGGTGGATCGCGCGGCGGCCAAGCTCACCTTGCTCAAGTAGCGGTCTCCCCGCTCAGGGACCTCGGTTGGACCGCAAGTGCACCTGACCCTCCGGGTCGCGGTACAACCGGAGCGTGACCGCCGCTGACGACGCCCTCTCGTGGCTGCGCAAGGTCCCGGTGTTCGCCCACGCCGGCGACGACGCCTTGCGCCGCGCTGCCCTACGCTCCGAGGTGCGCCACTACCCGAAGGAGAAGCAGGTGGTGCGGGCGGGCGCGGCCCAGAGCCACATCCTGGTGGTGGCGCAGGGGGCCCTGCACCTCTACCGCAAGAACCGCGAGGCGCAGACGCAGATCCTCATCGCCGTGGTGCATGCGCCCGCCACCTTCGGCGACGCCGAGCTGTACGCGCACGCGCCCTGGATGGTGTCGGCCCGCTCTGTGACCGACACCGTCATCGTGCACGTGCCGAACGACGCCTACGACGAGCTGGTGCGCGCCGACGGGCACGCGGCGGCCGCCCTGTACCGCGAGTGCTGTCGGCGTCTGCTCTTGGCCGTGCAGGTGATGCAGGTGCACGGCCTGCAGAAGGCGCGCAACAAGATCTTGCGCCTGCTGTGGGATCGCTCGCGCGTGCGCGACGACGGGGACAAGCGCCGCGTGGCGCCGCTCTCGCAGGTGGAGCTGGCGGCGGCGATCGGCGTCAACCGCAAGACCATCGCGCGCAACTTGCGCCAGCTCGAACGTGAGGGCGCGCTGCGCCGCGAGGGTAGCGAGGTGGAGCTCTTGCTGGCGGAGGATGAGCGCCCGTGGCGGCCCTTCCCCGGCAAGGCCAAGAGCGCCGACTGGAAGCTCCCCGACGACGACGACGAGTGATCCCGAATGATCGATGAGTCTGTCCGAAAATCGCCGAGAGGCCGCGCCAAAGCGGCGCCTCGGCGGATCTATTCGGTATGGACGTACGCCTGCTTCACCCACAGCGTCGACAGCGCGGGCTGCTGCCGAGGTGTTTTTGACGTCGTGGATGAAGGTGGCGCAGGCGCGCTCGCCGTGCTCGGCGCGCATGGTGTGCGCGGCGATGGCGTCGCCTTGGCTGCTGTCGCCCACGAACACGTAGCGCTGTTCGGGGATCGGGATGATGGCGGCCAACCGCCCAACCAGCACGCGACCAGCGCTCTTGGGAGGCGGTGCGTCAACGAAGGCGCCGCAGCTCACCCTTGCGCTTGACGATGTTCTGGTAGTCCCACTGGATGCTCGCGGCCTTCGCGAGCCAGCGCGCGAGCGCAGCCGCGTCGAGCTCGTCGACGCCGTGGTAGCGCGCCTCCGCCGCCTTGAACTTCCCGCTCGCCGAGAGCCCGGGCTCGTCGAAGGACTGGCCGCTCCAGAACAGCAAGCTCATGAAGGCCTTCTTCTTGCTGTAGCCGACGATGGGGTTGCCCTCGAGGAACCACACCGGCGACCCGTGCCAGAGCTTGCGCTCGGCATCCGGCAAGGCGCGCTCGATCTCCTCGGCGAGGCGCTCGCACAGCGCGCGATCGTCGTCGCCGAGAGCGGCGTGGTAGGCGAGGATGTCCTCGGGGATGGGCATGGCGCGGCTCCCTTCGGCGAGCGGTGCCCGGATGGCGTAGCAACTATGCGCGTCGCCACCGCAGGCGCCCGCTGCTCCCGCTCGCGCGCGACGGCGCCGCTACTTGCCGGCCGCCGCCAAGAGCTCGCCCCAGGTCGCCACCTTCTGGCGCGCCTTGCCCTTGGCCTTGCCGCGCTCGATCTCGGCGGCGTCGATCTTCGACCAATCGGCGAAGCTCACCACCTTGACCCCGCGCGACGCCAGAAGCGCGCTCACCGCCGCCGTGTCGCGCCCCGGTACCTTCGGCAAGCGCTCGCGATCGGCGAGCAGGTTCGTGACGCTCTCTACCGCGCAGGCCTTGTTGGTGCCGATGACGCCCGAGGGGCCGCGCTTGATCCAGCCCGCGGTGTAGAGCCCGGGCACCACCGTGCCGCCCTCGCTGACGCGGCCCTTGTCGTTCGGGATGGTGCCGCTCTTGTCGTCGAAGGGCACGCCGGGGATCTGCTTGCCCTTGTAGCCCACGCTCCTGAACACCAGGCCGCAGGGGATGGTGATGGTCTCGCCGGTGCCCACGGCCTTCTGGTTGTTGGCCCTGCCCTCCAGGCGGTTCTTCTCGAGCACGATGGCGCCCACGCGCCCGTTCTTCTCCTCGAGCTTGGTGGGGCCCAAGCGGAACAAGAGGTGCACGCGACGCGGCTTCGTGCCGCTGCCCGCGGGGTGCGCACGAAGGTGCTCGCGCATCAGCTCCACGTTCTTGGCCGAGGTGGAGTTGTCGGGATCTTTGAGCTCCTCCTCGTCGGCGGCGCTCAACACGAGGTCGGCCTCGTTGATCACCAGATCGGCCTCCGACAGCTCGCACAGCTCGCGCAGCTCGGGCGTGGTGAACTTGGCCTGCGCGGGGCCGCGGCGGCCCACGATGTACACGTCCTTCACCTTGCTCTTCGCGAAGGCGTCGATGGCGTGGGCGGCGGTGTCGGTGGGCTCGATCTCGGCCACCGTCTTCGCCAGCATGCGCGCCACGTCCATGGCCACGTTGCCCTGGCCGATGACCACGGCGGCCTCGGCGTCGAGCCCGTACTGCTGCTCGGCGTAGTCGGGGTGGCCGTTGTACCAGCCGACGAACTGCGTGGCCGGGTGGCTGCCCTTGAGGTCCTCGCCGGGCACGCCCATGCGTCGATCGGTCTCGGCGCCAGACGAGAACAGCACGGCGTCGTAGTGCTGGCGCAGCTCTGCGAGTGAGAGGTCGCGGCCGATCTCGACGTTGCCGAAGAAGGACACCGCCGGGTGCTGCGCCGTCTTCTCCCAGGCCTTGGTGACGGTCTTGATCTTCGGGTGATCGGGCGCCACGCCGAAGCGCACCAAGCCAAAGGGCGTGGGCAGGCGGTCGAACATGTCGACCTTCACCGGGATGTTGGTCTTGGTGAGGGCGTCGGCGGCGAAGAAGCCGCTCGGGCCGCAGCCGACGATGGCGACGCGGAGCTGATCGGAATTGGTGGTGCTGGTCATGGCGCCTTCGTACCACGGCGGCGCGGGCGGCACGCAAGCGGCACGCCCGTGACCACCCACGCGTCGAGACGCAGGCTCAGAGCTGGTCGAAGAAGAAGCGCTTGGCCAAGATCGAGAACGCCGTCTTCGGCACCACCACGTCGCTCGGCTTGGCCAGGTGCGTGGCCGCCGCGATGTCGGCCGCGAACGCCGCCGCCAGCGCCTTGGCGGTGGCCTCGTCGATGGCGTTGACGCTCATCTCGCCCTCGTAGCGCTCGCTGCGCGGGTGCAGGTTGTAGCTCATCACCATGGAGAACAAGTCGTCGACGACGAGGAACTTGGAGTGCAAGGTGTCGCCCTGCTTGACGTACACCTTGGCACCCGCCGCGATGAGCGAGGGCAGGCTCTCTTGGATGGGCGCCGACACGATGGGCTCGTCCACGCTCTGGGGCGAGTTGGTCAGGATGCGCACCTCCACGCCGCGCTTGAGCGCCGCCAGGATGGCGTCTTGCAACGCCGGCGTGGTGATGAAGTAAGCGTTCTCGATGTCGATGCGCGTTGTGGCGCCCTCGATGGCCTTGAGCGCCGCCAGCAAGATGTGCGCGTCGCCCTTGGGACCGGGCGCGTCGTTCACGATCTGCGCGAGCCCCGCCGGCGTCTGCCCCGCGGCGAAGGTGGCGCGCGCCGGCGCGGGCGGCTCCGCCACGGCGCCCACCGAGAGGTTGCGCGTGCTGCGCTGCTCTTCCCACACCTTGGCGAACAGGCGCGCGCACTCGTCCACCGCGGGGCCCTCGATCTTCACGTCGGTGTCGCGCCACTTCTGGCTGCCCGCGGGCCCCTTGTGCGAGTACACGTCGCCCACGTTCATGCCGCCGGCGATGGCGGTGGCGCCGTCCACGATCATGACCTTGCGGTGCTGACCGTCGTGCACGCGCTTCGGGTCTGCCCAGCGCACGACCTCGATGCCCGCGGCCTCGAGCTTGGCCAGCATCTTCTGCTTGTCGGGCTGCCGCGCCACCAGGCCGTCGACGATGATCTTGACGTCGACGCCGCGCTGCTTGGCGGCGATCAGGCGCTTGGTGGTGTCGTCGCCGCAGACGTCGTCGTAGATGGCCCAGCTCATGAGCTGGATGCTCTTTTGCGCCGTGTCGATGAGGCGATCGCGCTCGGCGAAGCTCTTGGGTCCGTCGATGAGGGGCGTGACCTTGTTGCCGCCCGACATCTTGGCGCCCGTCAGCTTCTCCAGCTCTGCTTGGAAGCGCGGGTCCAAGAAGGCGCTCGGGTTGCCTGGGCCCTTCGGTGGCACCTGGGTCTTTCGCACCGCCGCCAGGTGACGCTTCGAGATCGTCTCCCACGACTGGAAGCGGCCTTCCTTCTTGCCGTTGGCGCCGCGGCCCGCGATCTCCGCCTCGATGAGCCCGGAGAACTGCTCGATGAGCGACTGCTTCTTCTCGGGGGGCAGGTTGGCCGGCAGGGCCCCGCCTTTCACGCCCTCGTCGACGAGCATGGTGACGGCGGGCGTGAGCATGCCGGCGGCCGAGAGCGCGGCCAGCGTCTGCCAGATCTGCTGCTCTTGCTTCTTCGTGATGGCCGCGCCGTCGGTGGCGATGATGAGCTGCGCGAAGCCCTCGACGGTCTTCTTCATCTCCGCCGGGTTCGCCAGGCGCGCGATGAGCGCCGGGTCGACGCCCATGCGGGCCGCCTGCAGCGCCAGGGCCGTGGTGGAGCCCGGCAGGCCACCGCTCGGCACGGGCTGCGCGCTGCCGGCGTTGGGATCGAAGGTGCCGCCGGTCGCCGTGGTCGTCGTCGTGCCGGTGCTGCCGTTGGTGCCCGTGGCGCTGCCCACGGTGCTCGGCGCGCTCGTGGTGGTCGCGGGCGGGACGACGGTGGTGGAGGTGGTGCGGTTGGTGACGGGCATCGGTGCTCCGGGCGTAGGCGTGCGAAGGGGGCCGATCGTGCCAGGTGTTCGGGGCGGCCGCCATGGCCGCGCGCTCGGTCACCGACGGTGACGCAGAGCGCCACGACCCTCGGTCTCACGCTTTCGCGCGCCGCCCGATCGCGGGCTAGGCTTCCCCTGAGCCGTCGTTCTCCATTGGGCTCCATTCGGGGAGGTCACCCGTGCTCCAGGATCGCATCGCCCGCCTCGGCCTCGCGCTCGTCGCCACCCTGGCGGCCGCCTGCTCCACCAACGTCGAGCCCCTCGAGTGCGCGGGTGACGAGACCAGCTGCAACGCTGAGTGCGTCGACCTGCAGAGCGATCCGCAGCACTGCGGCGCGTGCGGCAACCAGTGCGGCGCCGAGCAGGCCTGCTTCCAGGCTCAGTGCGCCGACATCGGCCAGTGCGACGGCGGGCGCACCCAGTGCCCCACCGGCTGCACCGACCTGAACAGCGACTCGGCCAACTGCGGCGCTTGCGGCACCACCTGCGGCGCCGACGAGAAGTGCACCGCGGGCGCCTGCGCCACCTCGTGCCGCTCGGGCGAGCGCCTGTGCGGCCGCGACTGCGTCGACGTGCGCTCCGACGCCGACAACTGCGGCGGCTGCGGCGTGGCGTGCACGGGCGATCAGCTGTGCGTGCAGGGAGGCTGCCGCAGCGAGTGCGCCGTGGGCACCACCGAGTGCAGCGGCGCCTGCGCCGACACCGCCAACGACCCGCGCAACTGCGGCGCGTGCAACAACCGCTGCGACACCGGCGAGACCTGCGTGCGCGGCGCCTGCCAGACGGGCGGCTGCCCCGACGGCACTACCGCGTGCGGCGGCTCCTGCGTCGACACCGGGCGCGACGTGCGCAACTGCGGCGCCTGCGGCACCGCGTGTGCGGCCGACGAAGCGTGCTTCCCCGGCAGCACCGGCGTGGGCGAGTGCCGCGGCCTGTGCGAGGGCGTGGGCGTGTCCTTGTGCAGCGGCGCCTGCGTCAGCCTCACCGACGACGAGCAGAACTGCGGGCGCTGCGGACAGGCGTGCGCGCCGCGCGAGACCTGCCAGGGCGGCACCTGCCGCTCCGGCTGCCTCGAGGGCAGCCTCGAGTGCGGCGGTCGCTGCGTCGACCCCGACACCGACGAGCAGAACTGCGGCGCCTGCAACAACGCCTGCGCCAGCGGCCAGTCGTGCGCGCTCGGCACCTGCGAGGGTGATCCCTGCGAAGCCGACGGCAGCTACACCGACTTCGACTGCGACACCAACTGCGCCAGCTTCGACGCCGTCGGCTGCCTCGATTACTGCTCCTTGGCCGGCTACTACGACGACGGCGAGTGCGACGAGTTCTGCCCGCGCGCCGACCCCGACTGCGCCGACGTGTGCGAGCGCAACGACTGGTACGGCGACGGCGTCTGCGACTCCTTCTGCCCGCGCCCCGACCCCGACTGCGATGACGCCTGCGCGAGGAACGGCTGGTACGGCGACGGCGTCTGCGACTCGTTCTGCCCGAGCCCCGACCCCGACTGCGCCACCGACCTGTGCGAGGAGAACGGCTGGTACAACGACGGCACCTGCGACACCTTCTGCCCCGAGCCCGACCCCGACTGCGACGACGTGTGCGAGAGGAACGGCTGGTACGGCGACGGCGTCTGCGACACGATCTGCCCCGAGCCCGACACCGAGGACTGCGCCACCGACACCTGTGAAGAAAACGGCTGGTACGACGACGGCGTCTGCGACTCCTTCTGTCCGGATCCCGACCCCGACTGCCAGGCCGACACCTGCGAGGAGAACGGCTGGTACGACGACGGCGTCTGCGACTCCTTCTGCCCCCAGCCCGACCCCGACTGCGAGCCCGACTACTGCGCGCAAAACGGCCTCTATGGGGATCGCACCTGCGACAGCTGGTGCCCCGACCCCGACCCCGACTGCTCAGACATCTGCGTGACCAACGGCTGGTACGGCGACCGCGACTGCGACGAGAGCTGCGCCTTGCCCGACCCCGACTGTACCGACTCCTGCGTCACCTACGGCTACTACGGCGACCGCGTGTGCGACAGCTTCTGCGCCAGCCCCGATCCCGACTGCGACGACGTGTGCGTCACCGAGGGCCTCTACAGCAACCGCCGCTGCGAGCAGTACTGCGCGCAGCACGACCCCGAGTGCGACGACAGCTGTGCGGTCAACGGCTGGTACGACGACCTCGACTGCGACGAGAGCTGCCCGCTGCGCGATCGCGACTGCGACGATCCCTGCGTGATCAACAACTACTACCGCGACGGCTACTGCGACACGGAGTGCTTCCAGCCCGACCCCGATTGCGGCTGAGCGCGGCTTCGTTCAAGGCAGCGCCATGCTCTTGCGAACCACCTGCGCCGCCCTGGTGGTGGCGGCCCTCCCTGCCTTCGCTGGCGACGATCTCGTCGCCACTCCCAAGGGCGCCGGCGATGAGCCGGCCCCCGAGCCCACCGTCGACGACAGCGTGATGCCGGTGGAACAGAAAGAGGCCTTCAAGCTCTTCTCCGGCACCTGGCGCTGCGAGGGCAAGGCCAACACCGAGCTGGCCCCCGAGGTGCCCACGCGCGTCACCCTCGCCTTCAAGAGCGACGGGCGCTGGCTCTTGGTGAAGATCGAGGAGCAGAAGAGCAAGCAGCACCCGCGCGCCGCCACCTCCACCGAGGTGTGGGGTCACGCGGCCGCCTTGGGCGGCTTCGTGCGCAACGGCGCCGACAACCAGGGTGGCTTCTACGCCGGCAGCTCGTCGGGCTGGGTGGGCGATCGCTTCTGGTGGACCACCACCAGCGCGCGCGGCGGCAAGAAGGTGGTGCTGAAAGACACGCTCACCAAGGTGAGCGACAAAGAGCTCGGCTTCGAGCGCGCCTTCGATGCCACCGGCACCGGCGACGGGCTGCGCGTGGTCTACGAGGGGACCTGCAAGCGCTGACGAGGGGGCCCTACCCCACGCGCAGCTCGAGCCCCTCGCGCGCACCGAACACCACCAGTCCCTTGGCCACGCGCGCGGCGCGCTCGCGGCACAGCAGGATCTTGCGGTCGACGTCGGCGTCGGAGTGCATGGGATCGTGGTGGAAGATGGCGAGCTGCTTGGCGCCCGCCGCCGCCGCCAGGTCCACCGCCGTGGTGGCGCGCGGGTGACCCCAACCCACGCGCTCGGGGTACTCCTCGTCGAAGTACTGCCCGTCGGAGATGAGCAGGTCGGCGCCGCGCGCGAACTCGACGAGCTCGTCGGGGAGCTGGCGTGGCAGCGCCGGGTCGGCGCGCGCGGCGTCGCGGTTCTTGAGCGCCAGGTCGATCTCGTTGTCGGTGGCGAACACCACCTTGGCCCCGTCCTTCTCGAACGAGTACGCCCAGCTCCTCCCCGGGTGCACCTGCTCGAAGAAGCGCACGCGCACGCCGTCGATCAGGCGCTTGCCCGCGTCGATGTGATCGGGCTCGATCTTCGCTTTCAGCTCGGCGAAGTCGACGGGGAAATACTCCACCGAGCGCATCTGGCCGCTCAAGAGATCGAAGGCGCGGCGATCGCCCTCGGCGGTGCCGTAGACGCGGAAGGTGTTCTCGCTGCGGTAGGCAGGCTGAAAGAAGGGAAAGCCTTGGATGTGATCCCAGTGGGTGTGGCTGAAGAACAGGTGCCCGGTGACGGGGCGCTCGCTGCGCCGCAACAGATCGATGCCCAGCTCGCGCAAGCCGGTGCCGCCGTCGCAGATGAGCAGCGTGTCGTCGGAGCGCACCTCCACGCACGAAGTGTTGCCGCCGTACTTGCGGGCTGCGTTGCCGGGGGTGGGGATGCTGCCGCGTGTGCCCCAGAAGTGGACGTAGAAGGTCACGGGCACCACCTCGTCAGGGTACCGGTGTCAGCGGCGCCGCCCCGCGCCCCTCGTGGAACACGAACATCACCGTGCCGAGCTGCAGGTTGTCGCCGTCGTGCAAGAGCGCCGAGTGCACGCGCACGCCGTTCAGGTAGACGCCGTTCCTGCTCTCGAGGTCCATCACCGTGTATTCGGAGGGTCCGGTGCGCTTGAGCACCATGTGGCGGCGCGACAGGTCGGTGGAGTTGACGGAGATGTCGGCCTCGATGGCCCGGCCCACCACCACCTCGTCCAAGAACAGCTCCCAGGTCTTCGGCGCACCCGGACCGGCGATCATCTGCAGCGAGCAGGGCTGCTGCTCCATCGAGAGCGGCAGAAGGCTCACGCTGATGGGGTTCGTGCTTTCGTCGGCCCAATCTTCGTTCTTCGGCATGCACCTCTCCCGAAGATAGCGCCAAACGGGCAGCGCACCCAGTTTTCGGGCCGCATGGTCGACGCGGGATGGGGCCAAAGCCCCGTTTCGCGGGCGCCGCAGATCCGATAGCCGCCGGCCGTGGGCTTCTTCTCCCGATCCTCCCGGGTGCTGCAGCGCGGGCTCGTCGATCAGCTGCGCGACGCGGTGGTGTCGCGCGTCGACCGCCGTATGATCGAGCGTATCGATGCGCTGCCGCGCCACAACCTCAACGAGTTCGGGGTCGACCCCTTCGGCTTCGACCCCGAGGTCATCAAGCTGATCGCGCCGGTGATGGTGTTCCTCAAGGAGCACTACTTTCGCTGCGAGGTGCATGGCATCGAGCACGTGCCGCCCGAGGGGCGCTTCCTGCTCATCGGCAACCACTCGGGGCAGCTGCCCTTCGACGCGGCCATGATCGGCACCACCGTGCTCTCCGACGCGCCCAAGCCGCGCTTGGTGCGCAGCATGGTGGAGCGCTGGAGCGCCGAGCTGCCCTTCATGTCGTCCTTGTTCCAGCGCTCGGGGCAGGTGGTGGGCGACCCCGAGGTGTGCGCGCGCCTGCTGCGCGCCGAGGAGGGCGTCATGGTCTTCCCCGAGGGCGCGCGCGGCATCAACAAGCTGTTCGCGCAGCGCTATCAGCTGTCGAGCTTCGGCCACGGCTTCATGCGCCTGGCGCTCGAGACCCAAGCGCCCATCGTGCCCGTGGCGCTCATCGGCGCCGAGGAGCAAGCGCCCGCCGTCACCGATATCAAGCCCCTGGCTCGCCTGCTGGGCTTCCCTGCCTTCCCGGTCATCTTCCCGCAGCTCTTGCCGCTCCCTTTGCCGGTGCGCTACCGCATCCACTTCGGCGAGCCGCTCGAGTTCAAGGGCTCCGCCAACGACGACGACGACGTGGTGGGCGGGCACGTCAAGAAGGTCAAGCACACCATCCAGCGCATGCTCGAGAAGGGGCTCGAGCGCCGCCGCAGCGTGTTCTTCTAATGGCCAGCAAGGGCGCCTCCGGGACCGGCGCGGCGCGCGAGCGGCGCTCGCGGGTGCGCCTGCGGCGTGAGCGCGCGCTGGTCACGAGCGGAGCGTCCGGGCTCGGGCGCCTCGTGTGTCGCGCGCTGCACCGCGGCTTCGACGTCATCTCGCTCGATCGCTCGGACTTTCCCGATCGCCCGAAAGACGTCGAGCACCTGCGCCTCGACCTGCGCAGGAAGAGCGCGCTCACGCAGGTGAAGAAGCGTCGGCCCGACGTAGTGGTGCACATCGGCGCCATCCACGGGCCGCCGAGCCCCGTCTCGCACCGCCACCTCGACGCCACCGTGCAGCTCCTGCGCCTGATCGAGGAGCTCGGCTGCCGCAAGCTCGTGCTCTTGTCGTCGGCCACGCTCTATGGCCCCTCGGCCACCTCGGCGAACTTCATGACCGAGGAGGCGCCCTTGCTCGGCGCCTCGGCCGTGCCCGATCTCTCCGACGACATCTCGCTCGACATGATGGTGCAGAGCTTCTTTTGGAAGCTGCCCGCCACCGAGACCGTCATCCTGCGGCCCGTGCACATCATTGGCCCGCACCTCGACAACCTGGCCACGCGCTACTTCAAGCTGCACCGCGCGCCGCGCCTGCTCGGCTTCGACCCCATGGTGCAGCTGGTGCACGAGGACGACGTGGTCGACGCCATCGTGCGTGCCTTGCGCCCCGGCCTGCGCGGCGTGTTCAACCTCGCTGGGCAGACCCAGGCGCCGCTGTCGCGCCTGCTCGATGCGCGCGGCGCGACCGCGCTGCCCATCCCGGGCCCCTTGTTCGCGGCCGCGCTCACGCGCGCCGCGGCCCTGCGCATGACGTCCATCGATCCGGGCGAGCTCGCGTTCCTGCGCTACAGCTGCCTCATCGACGGCAAGCGGGCGAAGGACGAGCTCGGCTACGAGCCCCGCCGCACGCTCAAGCAGACGCTCGAGGATCTCGGGTGAGCTCCGCGAACGCCGGCCGCAGACACGCCGGATCGTCGCTCATGACGCCGTCGGCGCCGAGCGCCAACAGACGCCGCCCTTGCTCGGCCTCGTTCACCACCCAGTAGTCCACCGCGATGCCAAGCGCGTGGCAGCGCGCCACGAAGGCGCTGGTGTCGAAGCGCACCAGGCCCGAGCGCAGCGGCACCTGGGCGCGCTGCCCGCCCGGCGGCAAGGCGCGCGCGAGCAGGCGCGGCAAAAAGCGCAGGCGCACGATCTCCGCCCGCGTCAGCCCCGTGGGGCCGGCGTAGCCGAGCGCGCGCACGCGGTGCACCACGTCGGCGAAGAAGCTGGTCAAGAGCACCCGCCGCTCGGCGCCGCAGCGGCGCAGCACCTCGATGATGGCGTGCTCCATGGGCGGTGCGCGCTGTTTGATATCGATGTTGACCGGCACGTCGGGCACCTGCGCCAACAGCTCCTCGAGCGTGGGGATGCCGTGCACCGCCAGCTCGGCGCGGGTGGCGCGCGCGATGACCAGCGGCTGGCCGTGCACCTCCTGCAGATCGTCGTTGTGGTGCAGCACCACCTCGCCATCGGCGGTGAGGTGCGCGTCGGTCTCGAGGGCCGTGGCGCCGTCATGGAGCGCGCGCCGAAACGACGGCAGCGTGTTCTCGACACAGCCCGCCGCCGGCGCGCCACGATGACCAAAGAGCAGAGGCCGGCGCCAGGGGTCGACCGTCATCAGAACATCTTCGGTCGCATCTTCTTGATGGCGATCTTCTCTTGTTGGTCGCCCTTCTTGCCCTTGCTCTTTTCGGGCCCCTTCTCGAGCTCGCTGTCGAGCATGGCCGTGACCTTGGAGTAGTTGTTCATGTACACCACGTTGCCGGGCTCGAGGTCGATGGCCACCTTGAGCTGGTTGAGCGCCTCGTCGTGGCGCTTGAGGCGCACCGACAGCACCACGCCGAGGCGGTTGCGCAGCGCCGCCGCCTTGGGTGCGATCTCGATGGCCTCCTCGAGCAGGACCACGGCCTTGTCGTAGTCGCCCTTGCCCTCGGCGTCGCTGGCCTGCTCGAACAGCAAGAGCTCGCGCGACTTGCCGGCGTTCGGTGACTTGGCGGCCGCGCCGCCGCGATCGAGCTCGGTGAGGAACTCTTGATACGCGGGCACCGAGGGGTCGTACATGACGGCCAGCTTGACGTTCATGCGCGCGCTCGACAGGCGACCCTCGGCGTGGTCCTTGATGGCCTGCTCGTAGATCTTCTCCGCCTTGCGCGCCTGCTCGAAGGGCACCTTCGACTGTTGCGAAGGACGAGGCGCCAGGCCGCCGCCGCCCACCGTGGGGGGGCGCTGCGGAGCAGCCGCGCCCGGCGCCGGACGCGCCAGCGCTGGCAGCGGCCCCGCGGGGCGCGGTGCGGCGACCTGCCGAGCGCGGGCCTGCCCCGGCAGCGCCGGCGGCGGCCCCGCCTCGGGCGGCAGGTACGCGGCCGCGGGCACGGTGGGCGCGAGCGGCGCGCGCTCCTGCGGCGGTGCTGGCGCCGGCGCCGGCGCCAGCGGCGACGGTGCGGCCGGTGGCGGCGCCTTCAGCACCGACGACGGCAACGGCTGCAGCGCGTCCGAGGGCAGCTCGGGGATCACGGGCGGTGGGGCCGGGCCGGTGGGCTGCCCAGTGACGACGGCGGCGTCGAGCGCCGCCGTGCGCAGCTCTACCTCGAAGCCCTCGGCGTCGTCCTCGTCGTCGTCGGCCGCCGGCTCGCGCTGGTCGGGGAGGGGGCGCTCGTCGCTGTCCTCGTCGCGCCCGGCGTCGCGATCGGCGTGCGCCGGCGCCGGTCCCGTGGGCGCGTCCGACAAGGGCGGCAGGTTCGCCGTGCGCTCGTCGTGGATGACGGGGCGCGTGCTCGCCACGTTGCGCACCCGGTCGCGCGCCTCGCTCTCGTCGTCGGCACTGCCGGCGTCCGCGTCGTCACCGGCGTCGTCTTGGAACGCGCCGTCGCCCTCGTCGCCCTCGTCACCCTCGTCACCCTCGTCGCCCTCGTCGCCCTCGTCGTCTGCGGCTCCCTCATCGCCGGCGGCGGTGGCGCGCGCCTCCTCCTGGTCATCCTCGGCATCGTCCTCAGCGGGGCCCGCCACCGGCGGCACCGGGCGCAGATCACCCATGGCCGTGGGGTTCGATAGCTCGTCGTCGAACAGGCGATCGGACGCGTCGGGCGCGGCCGCGGGCGCGGGCTCGGGCTCGGTCTGGCGACGCGCCAGGGCGCGCTGGTCGGTCTCGAGCTCGAAGCCCTCGGCGTCCGCCAGCTCCTTGGCGAAGCCCTCGTCGTCGCCGGGCGGCAAGAGCGAGACCTCCTGCACCTCGTGGCTCGGCAGGCTCGGCGTGCGTTCCTCGAGCGCGCGCGTGGGCGGGGCGCGGCTCGCGGCCGGCGCGGGCGCGCCCCGCGCTTGCGCCAGGGAGCTCGCCGCCACCTTCGACGCGGCCGCGATGGCCGAGCGCGTCACCGGCGGCACGCTGGCGCGCGCGAACACGCTGGAGGCGTTCTCGCGGCGCTCGCCCTCGCCGAAGGCCTCGACCTTGCCGCCGTCGTCGATCTGCTCCTCGTCGAGCAGGCGCACCGAGGCGGGGCCCGGCGCCCGGCTTCGCTTCGGCTCCACGTTCTTGAGCGCGGTGGCCTCGGAGGGTGGCCCCGCGCGCGAGGGCAAGGACGCCACGCTCGCGGCCGCGCTCGCGGCCGCGCTCGTGGCCGCGCTCGTGATCGAGCGCCGCCGCGCGTCGCTGGCCTCCACCGGCGCGGGCGCCACCATGGTGCGGTCGCTGTCCATGGGGATGGCCATGCCGCGCGAGGACTCGCTGCGCGACAGGCCGTCGGTGCCCTTCTTCTTCTTCTTGGTGGTGCGCAGGCGGATGACGCCCTTGTCGGCCAGCATCGCCACCGAGGCCTTGAACTCGGCGTCCTCCATGCCGCTCTTCTTCTTGATGCGGCCCATGGAGCGCTTGCCGTTCATGTACTGCAAGACGTGGTGCTCGAAGGGCGTCAGCTTCAACGACGTGGTCGCCACCCCCGGCACCATCTCGGGCACCGCGTCGTCGTGCAGCAGCGCGGCCGTATTGCCGCCAATGTAGAAGCGCGCCTGCGTGACCTCGCGCGTCATGCCGCCGGCGTCTTGCGAGGAGAAGTCGCTCCACTCGCCGCCGCTGTCGCCAAGGATGATGGCGTCCTCGCCGAATTCGCCGCTCTTCTTGCTGGAGGGGGCCCGGGCCGGACCTTGGGCGCGTCGATCACGATCGTCGTCGGTGATGTCGTCGCCGAGGAAGGAGGTGTCGAGGATGTACTCGCAACCAGGACAGATGAACGCCGTGGCGTCCACCTTGCGGCCGCACTTTGGGCACGTCACCGGATCTGCCACCTGCCCCGTACTCCCTCGTCAGGCGAGCCTACCCAAACCCGCGCGAGCGCGTCGTGCGCAGGCGGTCGGATAGCGCAAGTGACGGGAGCGCGTCATCTGGCGACGTAGCGCGTGGGGTCGGGCACACCTGCCTCGACGAAGCCCCGGCGTCGCAGCGCGCAACTGTCGCAGCGCCCGCACGCGGCCCAGGGGCCGTGCCGCCCCTGCCCGTCGCCGGCCGGCACGGGGTCGTAGCAGCTCCAGGTGAGGGCGTAGTCGACGCCGAGGCGTGTGCCCTCGCGCACGATCTGGGCCTTGCTGAGCCCGATCAAGGGCGCGTGCACGCGGATGCGCTCCGCGGGGGTGGCGGCCGTGACGCCCAGCTTGGTCGCCAGGTTGGCCAGCTCCTCGAAGGCGGCCACGAAGGCAGGCCGGCAATCGGGGTAGCCCGAGTAGTCGACGGCATTGGCGCCAAAGAAGAGCGCGCGGCTCTGGTTGACCTCGGCCAGCCCGAGCGCGAAGGCGAGGAAGATGGTGTTGCGCGCGGGCACGTAGGTGAGGGGGATGTCGGCCCCCATGGCCTCGTGCGATCGGTCCTTGGGCACCGCCAGCTCCGCGGTCAACGCCGAGCCACCGAAGGCGCGCAGGTCCAACATGGCCGTGCGCCACGAGCTCGCGCCGCCGGCGCGCGCCACCAGCTCGGCGGCCGCCAGCTCCACGCGGTGGCGTTGGCCGTAGTCGAAGCTCAGGCAATGGCAGGCGAAGCCCTGCTCGCGCGCCAGCGCCAGCACGGTGGCGGAGTCGAGCCCGCCCGAGAGCAGGACCACGGCCGGCCTCATCAACTACGCCGCGCCGCCGCCGCCCATGGCCTCGGCCACCTCGATGGCCATGAAGCGGTAGGTCTCGCGCACGAAGTCGAGGTAGCGCTCGTCCTCGACGCCGCTGGCGCGGGCCAGCGCCACGATGCCGTCGAGGGTGGCGCGCCAGGTCTCCTCGAGCGCGTGCTCACCCCAAAAGCCCGTGGTCATGGGGGTGGGGCGCACCTCGTGCAAGTCTTTGTCGAGGTCGATCCAGTCGTCCATCACCTGCACGAACAGCGACACGCCGTACATCCACGCGCGCGCCTGCTCGCCGGCGTAGCGCCACACCGGGAACACCAAGCCCTCGATGGTGCCGAGCACGCCCGGCATGCGCCACTCGAGCCCGGTGGGGTCGCGCACGCCGGTCATGGCCTTCACCTCGGCCTCGAAGAACTCGCGCAGGCGCGCGGTGGCGATGGCGTAGACCTCGGCGTCTTCGCCCTGAATGCCGGCACCCATCTCGAGGTAGAGCGCGCGCAAGAAGCGGAAGGCGCCGGCGTGGGCCACGCTGTCGTCGGGGTCCCAGCCGCCGTCGATGAGGGCGCGTAGACGGCGACCACGCTCGTCGGCCGACACGCCCTGCATGCAGTGGTCGAACACGTGATCGACGGCGGCGATGAAGCTCGCGATCTGCACGATGCGCCGGCGGGTGTCGTCGTCGAGCAGGGCCGCGCACAGCCGCACGGCCACGCCCGCGCCGCTGGCCAGCGCGGCGGGTGAGAGCCCGAGGCCCACGCCAAGGGCGCGCACGGCGCGCACGGCCAGGGGCGGGCGCGGCGACGAGAACAGCACGGTGTAGGGCGCCGTGGCGTACAGGTTGCAGGTGAGGAAGCGCAGCTTGCGGTCGGTGCGCCCAACAAGCGCGTCGGGCCAATGGCGCTCGAAGAGCGGCTTCACCCAACGGTCGTGGTCGCGGAAGGTGACGGCGCGGATCGCCTGGGGGAAGGCGGCGATCGCGCGGTCCTTCTCGCCCATGAGAGCGCGCAAGACGCGCAGCCGCTCGGCCTCCGGCAGGAAGGCGGGAGGCGCGGCAGGCCGGGAGTGGGCGGCGACCATGCAGCGGTGGTAGCGGATCGACACGCCCCTGCAAACGGAAAGGCGCGCGGCCAGCGCTGGGCGCGCCACGCCGCTTGGTCGGCGCAGGGCCGGTGGAGAAGGCCCTCGCAAGGGCAGGTTGATCGGTTCGCGCTGCCGGCGTCAGCCGCGCTTGACGCTCTCGGCCAGCTTCTCGACGAGCTTGTTCTTCTTCATCTCGGCGTAGAGCTTGTCGGCGTTGGTGTGCACGTCGTTCATCAGCCGTGGCCCGGCGAGCGCGGTCGCCTGTTGCTCCGCCTCCTCGAGCGTCTTGACCTTCTTGAGCGCGAGGAAGGCATGGGCCAGCGCCTCGACGGGCTCGCCTACATCCTTGAGGCCGCCAAGGTCGAGGGTGAGCTGCATGAGCGCCACGTAGAGCGACTTCGAGATGCGGATGGCGCCCGCCTCGCGGCTGTCGGTGGGCAGGTCGACGTACTTGGAGGTGGCGAGCGTGACCTGCAAGAGCGGCTCGTAGGCGGCCACGGGGTTCTTCTTCTCGTCGAGCTGCAACAGGCCGTTGAGCGACTCGGTGTAGATGGGGAACCAGCGAAGCTGGCGCCGCAGCTCGTGCAGGCCTCCCTGCAGATCGTGCATGTCGAAGTCGGTGCCGCTGATCTTCTCGAGCCGCCGCACCAGCTCGCCGCGCACGAACTTCTTGTCGTCGACGTAATCCTCCCACTTGGCCTCGCCCCAGCCCTGCATCAGGTCGCGCAGCGCCGGGATCTGACCGTCCTTCTTGCGCGGCATCCACTCGTCGGTGAGCAGCTTCTCGAGGTCTTTCCGTGCCGTGAGCTCGGCCTTCTCCATGTAGGCGAGCACGTCGGCGGGTGCGTTGACGTGACGGGCATAAGCCAGGTTGCTGCGGTGCATCGACAGGGCGCCGAGCGTGTCCTCGAGGAGCTTGACCGCCACGCCCACGCCCTTGGCGTCGCCGTACTCGCGCTCGTAGAGCTTGGCGATGCCCTCGAGCAAGAACACGTGGCGGCGCAGATCGCCGTTCATCACCACGTCGACCAGCTTCTTCGGGTCTGCCTCGCTGGCGAGCACGTCGTGCAGCTTGGCGGCGTGGACCAACACGCGCTCGAGCGGTCGCTTCACCTTGTGGTCGACATCGTAGCGCTGCAGGAAGGCCGCCACCGCCGGCGTGTTGGCGTCGATGCGCGGCTCCTTGCCCTCGTTCTTGGTGGGCAGGCGCGCCACCACCTGCGAGGCGCCCGGCGTGCGGGTCTGCACCTGCGCCGTGCCGCCGGCGCCGCCGCCGCCGCCGATGGTGGCCTCGAGGCGCTTGCGCTCGCCGGGTGAGAGCTCCTTGACCACCTCGAGCAGGGCCTTGGCGAGCTCGGGGTCGGCGGTGCGCGCGGGCTCCAGGGTCTTGGCGGAGTCGAGGGTAGCGCCGAGCTTCTTGAGCGCGGCGGCGATGTCGGCGTGGGTGGCGAGCGTAACCGGCACGAGGGCATCCTCCGACCGATGGGGTGGATATCCCATCGGCCAATGATCGTAGCCCGCACGCCCGACGTTTGGCCGAGGAATCATCGCTACGGTTCGACCCCCATGCGTAGCCTGCTCCCCCTCGCCCTCCCGTCCTTGCTTGCCGCGGCCTGCGCCGCCCCGGTGGAGCTCGACGGCGAGGATCGCCCCATCGACGCCAAGGACAACCTCGACCAGCTCGGTGTGTACGACTGCGCCGAGCACAGCGACACGGGCTATCGCTCGGGCGATCCCTTCAGCATCCGCGTGGTCACGGTGGACGCCCGGCCCGTGGAGCGCGCCACGGCCAACGCCTACATCGCGATGCAGGAGCAGGCGCGGCAGGCGGGGGTCACGCTGCGCATCATCAGCGGCTTTCGCACCATGGATCAGCAGGAGTACCTGTACGGCTGCTACATCAACTGCAGCTGCAACAACTGCAACCTGGCGGCGCGCCCGGGCTACTCGAACCACCAAAGCGGCCACGCCCTCGACCTGAACACCGCGGAGAGCGGCGTGCTCTCCTGGCTCAACAACCACGCCGACGAGTTCGGCTTTTCGCGCACCGTGCCCTCGGAGGACTGGCACTGGGAGTACTGGGGCGACGTCGACTTCGATGGGCCCTGCGGCAGCGTTCCCGAGTGCTGGTCGGGCGACTACGACGGCGCCTTCTGCGACGACGACGGCAACGGCAGCGAGGCGACCCACGATCGCTTGCAGGGCGAGCTGGGCGTCGACTTCCACTGCGCCGATATCGCCGGCGAGCCCGCCTTCTGCCCCTCCAGCAAGGCCAAGCGCGGCGACGCAGCCTTCGTCTTGTTGAAGGCCGCCGGCGGCACCACCGCCGGCCACCCCGACGCCTTCAGCGACGACGAGGGCCACGCGCGCGAGGCGTGGATGAACGCGGCCCATGCCTTCGGCGTCATCCTCGGCAGCAACGGGAACGGCAACCCCGACGGCGTGGCCACGCGCAGCACGCTGGCCATCATGCTGGCGCGGCTCTACCGCCTGCCACCGGCCAACGCCGACTACTTCGACGACGACGACGGCACGGCCAACGAGGCGGCGCACAACCAGGTGGCCGAGGCGGGGCTGTTCTCCGGCTACGCTGACGACAACGGCGGCCGCAAGGACTTCCGCCCCAGCGTCGACGCAACCCGCAGCACGCTGGCCATCCTCGCCGGCCGCGCCGCCGATGAGGCGCTGGTGCCCTTGTGGGACATCCCGCAGGGCTGCCTCGCGGGCGGCTTCGCCGGCGCCTACTGCGATGACGACGGCGCCACCGGCGAGGCCGTCCTCGACGAGCTCGCGGCACAGGGCGTGCTCTTGCCCGGGCGCACGCTCGGCAGCTCGCCCGCCGTGCACCTGGCGCAAGCGGCCACGCGCGCCGAGGCCATGGCCGTGCTCGGTGGCGCCGCCGGCGTGCCCCTCGATGGTCACGCCAACGCCTTCGTCGACGACGAGGGCCACGCCTTCGAGCGCTACCTCGACGCCGCCAAGGCCTATGGCGTGCTGGTGGGCTACAGCGGCGGCACGGAGGCGCGCCCCAACGCGGTGGCGAGCCGCACCACGCTGGCCATCATGCTGGCGCGCATCTACGCGCTGCCCGAGACCAGCACCGACTACTTCTCCGACGACAACGGCAGCGCCCACGAGGCCGTACACAACCAGGTGGGCGCCGCCGGTCTGTTCGCCGGCTACGACGACGGCAACGGCGGCCGCGCGCTGCGCGGCGAGCGCGACGCCACGCGCGGGACGCTCGCCACCGTGGCGCAACGCGCGCGCGACGCGGGCCTGGTGCCCGTGTGGGCGCCGCCCCTAACGCCGCCGACCGATGACGACCCCGTCACCGATGAAGACGAGCACACGCCGCCGGGCGATGATCCCGTGGACGATCCCGGTCAGCTGCGCCCAGACGACGACGAGGGCGCCCTCGAGGGTCCGCCGCCGGGCTACCAGCTGCCGCCGTCGGTGGAGCCCGGCGCGAGCTGCCAGGGCGCGCCGGCGGCCTCGCTCTACGCCATGGTGGCGGTGCTCTTGGCCGAGCTGCGGCTGCGGCGGCGCTCGAGGGTGGCGCCGCCGCGCTGAGCTCAGCGCAAGTGCGCGTTCTCCGGCACGCGCGCCTCCACCCGCTGGCCCGACGCCTGCGCGCGCAGGCGCGCGAGCAGCTCCTCGCGAAACTCGCGGTGCTTGTCGCGCGTGGGCGGCAGGAGCGCGAAGGCCGCCTCGATACGCGCGAGCTTTGCGGCGGGCGCGGGCTCGGGCGCTCCGGTGAGCGCGAAAAAGCAGCACGGGTCGACGATGGCGGCGCGCGCGATCATGACGCCGTCGCAGCCAGTCTCTTGGTGCATGCGCTGCGCGTCGGCGCCGGTGACGACGTCGCCGTTGCCCACCACGGGGATCTTGCTGTGCGCCTTGGCCTCGCCGATGGCGCGCCAGTCGGGCGCGTCGCGCGAGCGCTGCTGGGCGTGGCGCCCGTGCACCGTCAGGTGATCGAGCGTGTCGTTGGCCATCTCGACCACGGGCAAGTACACCTTGTGCGCGCGCTCGCTCTGGTTGAGCCCCAGGCGGATCTTGGCCGACACGCTCGCCACCGAGGGCAGCACGGCGCGCCTCTTCACGTCGGCCAGGGCCTCGAAGATGGCGCGCAGCTTGGCGCGCCGCTTGAGCATGGCGGGCCCGGCACCGATGCGCAGCACGTCGCTCGACGGGCAGCCGAAGTTCAGGTCCACCGCGACGATGCGCGAGAAGTGCGGGTGCGTGCTGTGGGAGAGCTCCGCCAGGATCTCGAAGGTGTCTCTCAGCTCGCGCTCGTTGACCACCAGGAGCTGCACGCCGGCGGGCACCTCGGGGTCCACGGTGTCGACGAGGGCGAGCGTGCTCTTGTTGCGCTTGACGATGCCGCGGGCGCGCACCATCTCGGTGTAGCCAAGCCCCGCGCCCGCCTGCGCGCACACGCGGCGAAAGCCCGCGTCGCTCACGCCCTCCATTGGCGCCAGCAGGTACGGGCTCTTCAGCGTGAGCCCGCCGGTGGTGAATGCGCGTGGGAAGCTCACGGCGACGGCGGCGCGCCCGGCTCCTTGCCCGCCGCGGCGTCTTTGCCGGGGGTGCGCGTCGTCTTGCGCTCGAGCATGGCGAGGCGCGCCAGCATCTCGCCTTGGTTCTTCAAGATCTGCTGGATGCCGAGCTCGGCCTTCAGGTTCACCAGGTAGTCGTTTTGCGCCAAGAGCTTGTCTTTGGCGGCCTGGCGGTTCTGGCTCATCATGATGATGGGCGCCTGCAAGGCCGCCGTCGTCGACAAGGCCAGGTTGAGCAGGATGAAGGGGAAGGGATCGAAGGCGTCGGTCTCGCCCATGAACACGTTGAGCGTCATCCAGGCGCTCATGGCCAGGCCAAAGACCCCAATGAAGGTCCACGAGCCGCCGAAGGTCGCCACCACGTCGGCGATGCGCTGGCCGAAGGTGAGGCGCTCCTCTTCCTCTTCGAGCACATCGCGGCTCACCTGCTGCGAGAAGAGCGCGTTGGTCTGGCGCAGGCGGTCGGCCATCTCCGCCAGGATCTTGGTGGCGGCGTCGGGCTTGCCGCGCACGAAGCCGAAGAAGTGGTCGCGCTCGAGGGCCTGCAGCACGCAGTCTTTGGTGGCGCTGGCGCTGGCCGAGCGCGACGAGCCGTCGAGCAGGCTGATCTCGCCGAAGAACGAGCCTGGGAACAAAGAGGCGAGCACCGTGCGCTGCTTGCCCTCGCCCGTCGAGATCTCGACCGCGCCCTCTTGGATGAGGAAGAGCGTGTCGCCGGGCTCACCGGCGCGAAAGATGGTGGTGCCGGCGCCTACCGTGCGCTCCTGCAATTGACCGGCGAGCGCCAACACCTCGTCGTCGGCGAGGGTCTCGAACAGCGGCATGTTGCGGATCAGGGTCTCGCGGTCCATGCGTCCTCTCGCGTGGCCTCAGGGTGTGGCTGCGCAGGCGGCCAAGCGCAACGGCGGACCGGGCACACCGCTCGGGCTCTCCGACACGGTCCAGATGCCGGTGCCCGCCTCGTCGTAGGCCACCGCCTCACCTTGCGGCTCGTCGTGCGTGCTCAGCACCTCCATCAGGGTGGCACCGTCGAGGTGCGCGGCGCTGACACCGGCAGCCGCGTCGAGGGCCAGCTCCCACACGGCGCCGTAGCCGCGCAACAAGAGCTTCGTCCCCGAGGGGTGCAGGTCGGCGCCCGTGATCTGCCGCAGCGGCCCCAGCGTGGCGGGCACGGCCACCGTGCCGCTCACCTCGACGGTGGCGGGGGAGAGCGGCGTCCACGGCGCCCCGTAGCGGAACACCCGCGCGCGCTCGCCCTCGGTCTTTTCATAGAGCACCATGGCGCTCAGGTCGGGCAACACCACCAGCGCCTCGATGTTGGCCCGCTCGGGCACGACGATGGGGAAGATCCACACGAAGGGCGCCGTGCTGTTGGCGGCCAAGGGCCGGTCGGGCCCCACCGGCGGCTCGGGCACGGCGTACACCACCAGCTGCTCCCGACGCAGGCGGTTGTCGCCCGTGTCGGCCAAGTACAGGCAGGGTCCGCTCAGGTCGGGACAGGGCGCGGCCGCCATGTCCTCCACATCGACGGCGTCGACGTTGGGCAGCGTGAGCGCGCCCAGCGCGCGGCCGTCGGTGCCCACGGCGTAGACGCGCGCCTCGTCGCCCGAGTCGTTGTGCAACCACAGCACCCCGGGCTGCGCAGGCGAGGGCACGATGCCCGAGGCCTCGAGCAGGCGCTCGTCGCCGAGCGCGCCCTGCGTCGTCGGCGGCGCGTAGCTGCCGGCGCAGGCGGCGCGCTCGGGCATGCGCCAGGCACCGAGCGGCACGCTCGCCGGCAGCGACGCGGGCGACGGCGCCGATGAGGACGCCGACGAGGGCGCCGCGGGGGCCGCCGGCGCCAGCGAGGTCGGACGCACGCAGGTGCTGGCGCCGAGCAGCAGCACCGCGCCAACGAGCGGGAGCAGACGCGCGCTCATGTGGGGCGACGCAGCGCGTGGCCGAGCACGGCGCGCGCGTCTGCCTCGTCGCGCGCCCCCGCGCAGCGCTCGAGCACCACGCCGCGCGCGAACAACAGGCACTCGGGCACCTGCGAAACGCCGAGCTCGTCGAGGAAGGCGGCGTTGTCGGCGGCGTCGGCGTCCATGGCGATGGCGTCGACGTCGAGCTCCTCTGCCGCCGCCGCGAAGGCGCGCAGCGCGTGTTCGGCGGGCGCGCACTTGCGGCGGGTCACCACCACCACCACCGGCCGCTCGGCGCGGATCCGGTGGTAGGCCTCGAGCGCGATCAACTGCATCATGGTGCACCCACCGGATCCGCCGGCTGCGGCGGTCGCGAGCGATACCCCTCGTCGAGCCCCTCGAAGAAGAGCGACAGCCACGCGGCCATGGCGCCGAGCTCGTGGCGCGGGCCCGAGCGCGGGTCGGGGAGGTTGAGCCCGCGACCAGCGCACCACGCGTCGGCCAGCGGTTCGTTGGTGACGGTGGCGCCAAAGGACACCAGGCGCGGCGGCGCCAGCGTCACCTGCCCCGCCGCGTCCTCGACGAAGCGCTGCAAGACCACCGCGCCCTGCCCATCGCGCAGGCCCGAGAGCGGCAGCACGCCGAGGGGCGCCAGCATGGTGGTGGCCAGGCGCGCGAAGGCGCGGCCGGCGCCGAGCGCCGACAGGCGCCCGGCGGCGAAGCCCGTCGACGTCAGGATGGCGTCGGCCCACACCAGCTCGGTGGCGCTGCCGGTGCTGGGCGCGCGCGGTGCCACCTCGCGCACCAAGGGGCCGTCGGGCACGAGCACCGCGCGCAGGCGCGCGGCCGCCTGCTCGGGCCAAGCGCCGTCGCCCTCGTGGGCGCGCAACACGAAGCGGCACGCCAGCGGATCGAGCGCGCACGAGGACACCGCCGTCACCGCGGCGTCGAGGCAGGCGTCGACGACGCGGGCCTTGATCGCGGGCGGCGCGTTGCCGTCTTGCAGCCAGGCGAAGGCGCTGCGCCCGTCGACGCCGGCGTCGCGCACCAGCGATGCCCACGTGAGCAAGAGCGCGCGATCGTCTGCGCTGCGCAGGTCGAGGCCGCGCGCGTCGGGGCCCGCGCACAAGAGCCAACTGGTCACGGTGTCGAGCGCCGTGGGCCGCACGCCCTCGTCGCCGCCGTCCTGGGCGCGCGCATGCACGGTGGCGCCCTCGAGGCGCTCGACCTGGACCAGCGCGGCGGGGGCGCGCGGGTGAGGCGGCTTGGCCTGGCTCTTTGGCACCAGCACCGTCGGCGCCTGCGCCAGCGCGCGCGCCACCAGCTCGGGGTCGCCGAGGAAGCTCACCCACGACGCGGCCACGCGCGGCACGTCGCCGGGCATGAGCGCGAAGCCGTCGCCGGCGCGGCGCGCGATCTCCTCGGGCAGCGGGCGAAAGGCGCGCGCGCGCTGGGGTGCAGGCAAGAGCTGCCACAGGAGCTGCGCCAGCACGCGCCGCTCGGGCGCCGCCGGGAAGCGCTCGAAGAGCGGCGCGGCGTCCTCGACGGCGGCGGCGAAGGCCTCGACGTGGGCGAGGTTGTCCCAGTCGGGCAAGGTGGCGCGCGCGTCGCGCACGCGGGCGCACAGCGCGTGGAAGGCCTCGTCGTCGTGGAGCGCGGCCAAGCCCACCGCCGACGCCGACGCGCCCGGGATGGTGGTGGCGCCGCTCACCTCGATCCGTCGCCCTTCGCTGTGCGCTGCCATGTGCGCTCCGCCGCTGCGCGTGGAATGCGCGAGCGGCCCCGCATCTTCCTTGCGATGTGGCGTGCTTGGCAAGGCCGACGCACCAGGGGCACGCGCTGGCGCGTCGGCCGCCCGCCGCTCACGCCCCCGACGTCGTCGGCAAGCCCGCCGCCACCCACGCGTCCGTGCCACCCTTGACGTTCTTCACGTCTTGGTAGCCCATCGCCTTGAGCAAGAGCATCGCGTAGGTCGAGCGCATGCCCGACTTGCAGATGGCGACGACGGGCGCCGCCAGGTCCTCGGGCAAGGCCGCGTAGCCGCCCACGATGCCCGGCAAGGGGATGTTGGTGGTGCCGTGCGCCCGCACCTTGGTGAACTCCTCGAGGCTGCGCACGTCGAGGAACGCGGCGCCCTGGGCCACGCGCGCCTGCGCGTCGGCGAGGCTGATGTTGTCGGGCGACGCACGCGCGAGCTGCACGACGTTGACCAGGTTCGGGTCGCCGCTCGTGTCCTTGCTGCCAGCGAAGAGCTCCGGCAGGTGCTTCTGCATCGAGCTGGCGTACTTGAAGGCGTTGTCGGGGAAGATCACCACGCACACCACGCCGGGCTCGTCGGGGATGTGCTTGAGGGCGCCGGCCAGGGCCATGGCCGAGCTCGGCCCCGCGATGATGCTCTCCTCTTGGTTCAGGCGCTTGCAGAGCTGGTAGGCCGTGGCGTTGTCGACCTCGATGAGCCCGTCGTACTCGCTGGGCGCGAAGAGCGCGGTCTGCGCCAGCTGCTTGATGCTGCGCACGCCGGGGATGTCGTGGCCCTCCACGGGGTGCACGCCGATCACCTTGATGTCCTGGCGCTGCGCCTTGAGGAAGCGCCCAGTGCCGGTGAGCGTGCCGCAGGTGCCGAGCCCGGCCACGAAGTGCGTGACCTTGCCCGCCGTCTGCTTCCAGATCTCGGGGCCCGTGGTCTGCTCGTGGGCGCGCGGGTTCGCCGGGTTCTTGTATTGGTTCGGGTGGAAGCTGCCGGGCTCCTCGCCGAGCTTGGCGGCGAGCGCGATGGCGCCCTCGGGCGCGCCCGGCGCCGGGCACAGGTCGTCGTCGAGCTCGCGCAAGTCGGTGCCGAACAGGCGCAGCGAGGCGCGCTTCTCCAGAGGGATCTTGTTCGAGAGCGTGGCCGTGAAGCGATAGCCCTTAGCGTTGGCCAGCATCGCCAGCGCCATGCCGGTGTTGCCCGAGGTGGGCTCGACGATGCGCATGCCCGCCGTGAGCAGCCCGCGCTCCTCGCTGTCTTTTATGAGGCTTTGGGCCACGCGGTCTTTCACCGCGCCGAAGGGGTTGTACCACTCGAGCTTGGCCCACACCTCGGCGTGCGCCAGACCCACCACGCGCCGCAGGCGCACGAGCGGCGTGGGGTTGTCGACGTTACAGGCCAGCTCGAGGATGGAGTCGTAGACACGCGTCGCGTGGTTCATGCCTCGCTAGATAGCCCACGGCGCGCGCGCCGCAACGCGCTCAGAATCTGGCAGGCAATCGTCGCGAGCGGCCCGCTGGCAAGGCGCGGGCGGGGCCGCGAGGCGAACGTACCGAGGTACGTGACGCCGAAGCGGAGGGACCCGCAACGAGAGCCAGCGGGTCGCACAGCAGATTTCTTGCCAGATTCTCAGCGCCCGCGCCGTCGTCGGCCGAACAGCGCGACCAGCGCCAGCGCGCCCACGGGCGCCGCGCCGCCCGCGCTGGCGCAGCCGGCGCGCACCGCGGGCCCGTCGTCGTCGTCATCGTCGTCGCGGCCGCTGCCCGCCGCGTCGGCGTCGCCCTCGGCCACGCAGGCGCCCTCGTCGTCTGCGCGGTACCCGTCGTCGCACGCGCATGCGGCGCCGTTGCCGGTGGGCGAGGCGTGCGCCGGGCAGGCGTCGCCGGGATCGGTGCCGCCCTCGTCGCTGCCGCCCTCGTCGCTGCCGCCCTCGTCGCTGCCGCCCTCATCGCTACCGCCCTCATCGCTGCCGCCCTCGTCGCTGCCGCCCTCGTCGCTGCCCTCGGGCACGCACTGGGTGGGGTCGTTGCTGCTCGGCACCAGGCCCGGGGTGGCCTGCCACACGTCGCAGTCGTTGTAGTCGCAGGCGTCGATGCTGTTGTTGGGGCAGTCGGCGTCGAAGGCGCCGCAGCCGCAATCGCAGGTGGCATCGCCGATCCACGAGGGATCGCACATCCACTCCCCCGCCGTGTCGCCGCCGGCGTCGCTGCCGTCGCCACTGCCGTCGTCCACCGGGTCGGCGCCCGGCGCCGGCCCCGCGCCCATGGTGTCGCGCAGCCACTGCTCGAAGGAGGAGACGCGCGCGTACAGGCCGGGCGAATTCGGATCGCCACAGCCGTAGCCCCACGAGACCACGCCGGCGAGGATGGGCCCGTCGGCGCCGGGCACGGTGAGCGGCCCGCCGCTGTCGCCCTGGCACGAGTCCACGCCGGTGGCGCCGGCGGCGAGCTGGTCGCTGGTCAAGGAGAGGCCCAGGTCGCTTTGGGCCTCGCTGTTGGACACGATGGGCACATCGACGGCGCGGAGGGTGTCGGGGCTCGACCCGCCGGCCGAGGTGGTGCCCCAGCCCGACACCTTGGCGGTCACGCCCGCCGCCGTGTACCCCGCGCTCGCGTCGGCCGCCGTGGCGAAGGGGATGGCCTGCACGTCGCCACCGAGGTCGAGCGGCGAGGCCAGGCGCAGGAGCGTGATGTCGTGGCCGCGCTCGGGCGAGCTGAAGCCGGGGTTTCGAATGATCTGAGAGACGTCGACCGCCTGCCCTTGGCTCGACTGTGAAAGTCGCGTGATGCCGGCGACCACCGTCAGGTTGCCGGCGCTCTCGCCCTCCACACAGTGCTGCGCGGTGACCACCCAATCGGCCGCCACGATGGAGCCGCCACAGAAGTGGCCGCCCCAGCCCGACTGCAGCGAGATCTGCCACGGGTGCGCGCCCACCGTGGTGGCGGCGCCGCCCACGATGGCCTGCTCGTCGCTACTGTCGCCGACGCCGGCGACGCCCGAGGGGTGACACGCGAGCGCGGCGAGCGCGGCGAGCAGGAGCACGAGCGGTTGGCGGAGCGCGCGGGGGGCTGTGACGTGCATCATGGAGGCCCACGTACGGGGCTGCGCCGGCCACAACAAGCCACACATCATGCGCGTAGATGTTCTACTGTGTTTATGTCGCGTACATCATGGTTTGATGTACTACAAATAACCACAATTCGCGTTCGTTGGGATTTCGTCGATCCGGCGGGGACTTGCTGAGCGCCTGTGTGGCTGTGCCCGCGTCGACAACGGGACCGTGGCAGCCAGGGCGCCACCGGCCATCCGTCGGTTGACCGAGCTGCTGGTCGCAGATCAGTTCTGTCAGGCGCGCGCTGTCAGGCCGCGCGCAGGATGCTCATCGGCGCAGGACGAGCTCGGCGACGATGGCGCGGCAGCCCTGCTCGACGAGGTCGAGCACCTCCTCGAAGCCCTGGGCACCGCCATAGTAGGGATCGGGCACCTCGCGGCCCCGCGGTGCGTCGGCGGCGCCGGCGAGCACGTCGAGGAAGAGCTCCACCTTGGCGCGATGGACCTCGGGCGCAAGGCGACGCAGGTCGCGCAGGTGGCCTTGGTCCATGGCGTAGATGCGGTCGAAGAACACGAAGTCGGCCTCGCCAATCTTGCGCGCGCGTAGCGAGCTCAGGTCGTAGCCGCGCGCGCGCGCGTGACGCACGGTGCGCAGATCGGGCGCCTCGCCGGCATGCCAGCCGCCGAGCCCGGCGGAGTCGACCTCCAGCTCGAGCGAGGCCGCGTGCGCCAGGCGGCGCAGCACGCCCTCGGCGCTGGGCGAGCGGCAGATGTTTCCCGAGCACACGAACAGGATGCGCATGAGCTGCGTGTTCTACTTGCCGAACAGCTTCCCCACCAGCCCGCCTTTCGAGGGCGCCGCGGCTTTGTCGTCGTCACCATCGAGCCGGGCCAGGATCTTCATCATGTTCGAGCGGTAGGTCATGTTCTTGTCGTCGAGCTCGACGGCGGTGGTGGCGGCGGCGTAGGCCGCCTTGAAGTCCTTCAGACGCGTGGCCAACAGGACGCTCAAGCGGTTGAAGGCCGCCGCCGACGAGGGCGCCAGCTCGCAGAGCTTGCGCACGTGCGCCACCGCGGTCTCGTACGCGCCATCCTGCTCCGCGAGCTGCGAGGCCTCGAACAGCTCCTTGACGGTGGCCGGACTGCCGGGCGCGCCGCTCGACGACGAGCCCCCACCCACCATCTTGCTCCACTCGGCGAGCATCTGGCGGTACTTCTCGTTGCTCGGGTCGGCGTCGGCCGCCATCTTGGCGTAGCCCCAGGCGCGGCCGGCGCGCCCATCGTGCAGGTCCTTCATGCACAGCTCGTGGAAGTGCGCGGCGCGCGCCTGCACCTCACCCGAGGATGGCGCCGGCGCCGACGCGGCCGGCGTGCCCGGGCCCCGCGCCACGGTCAGGCCGGCCTTGGGGCGGTAGGCGAGCTGCGGGTCGGCGTCGGGCGAGGGCGTCGACGTGGCAGGGCGCTTGGGCCCCGACGGAGGCATCGGTGTGTTGCGCTGGCGGGCGCGCGGCGACTCGACGCGCATGGCCGGACGTGCCTGGGCGACCTCGTCGGAGTTGGGCACCTGGAAGCCCGCTGGGTCGAGCGTGTTCGGCGAGCTCGGCGCCCACGGCGAGGAGTCGGGTGCTGCGGCCGGCGCCGCCGGGCCCGCCGCTCGCGTCGGCGGTGGCGGCGGCGGGGGTTGCTGTGCTGGCAAGGGCACCATCACCAGGTCGTCGAAGTGCTCCTGGGTGGGCGGCGGCGTCGCCAGGCGCGGCAAGGGCATGGTGGTGGCCATGGCATCCGCTGCCCCGGCGAGTGGGGGCAGGTCCTCGATCTCGCTGGTGGGCTCGTCGAGCGCTACGGCCGCGGTCTCGATGGTCGGCGCCGTCGGCACCTCGATCATCGCCTTCTCGATCAAGATCGCGAGCAGCACGCGCAGATCGTTGTCGGCCATGCAGCTCGCGGTGCGCAGCGCTTCCACGGTGCGATGCCCGTTGACCAGGTCGAACAGCAGGCCCTCTTCGGGCCGCAGGAAGTCGCGGCGCGCGCTCGCGTCGTGGGCGCGGCGCGGTACCGCGCCCGGCTGCAGCAGCCGGGTCAGCTCGGCGCTCAGGTAGACGGGCGCCGGCGGCGGCGCCTCTTCGACCTCGATGGCGACGAAGAACGCGCCGGTGCGGTCGGAGAGGAAGGACTCGCCCTCGCCGTCGTCGAGCTTGCCGAGGATGACGGCGTCGCCGCCCAGGATACGGGTCACCTCGACGTCGAGGTCGGCGCCGTCGACGCCCGGCGACGGGGCGGCGCCGATCAGCGCTGCCAGATCCGGCGCGTCGACCACCGGGATGGTGCGCTTGGCCAGATCGTCGTCGTCGTCGTCGTCGTCGTCGTCATCGTCGTCGTCATCGTCGAGCGCGCCGCCGTCGGCGCCCACCACCAGGGAGGGTTCGCCGGCCGGCTCCTCCGGTGCCAGGAACATCGAGGGGTCGAGGATCCACTCGCAGCGCTCACAGATCCATGCGCCCTCGGCGTAGGCCGACGCGCACTTTGGGCAGCGGAGCGTGCTCACCACAGCGATCCCCGCTGAGCAGCCTAGCAGGGTCGTGGCGCACCACCGCATTCCTCACCCCTCGCCGGACGGTCGTGTGGACGACCGTTGCGCCCGCCACGTGCCCCGGCCGACACTCGCGGGCAGCCATGGCCAGCCTGTTCGACGAGCTCAACGAGAAGGTGAAGCGCGAGCCGCGCCTGACCAAGCGCAACATGCCGCGCGCCGACCTGGGCCTGCTCTTGTTCAACGCGAAGGACGAGCTGCGCGCCCTGTGGCAGGCCGGCGCCGACGAGTTGGCGCGCGCGACCACGGAGGGGCGTGCGCCCGACGCCGCGCTGGCCGCCGCCGTCGACAAGCTGCGGCCCGTCTTTGGCGAGCGCTGACGGTCGTTACGGGGGCGGCGGCGGGTCACCGTCGCAGCCCGGGATGGCTGCCGGCACGCAGGGGTCGTCGTCGGCCGCATCGAATTCGTCCACCGTGCCGTCCTCGTCCGCGTCGGTGTCGTCACGCTCCAGCGCGTCGCTTTTGCCGTCGCCGTCGCTGTCGACGTCCTCGTCGCCGTCCTCTTGGCCGTCGCCGTCGCTGTCGGGATCGTGCTCGTCGCTGCCGACCCAGTACTCGCGTTGATCCGAGAGACCGTCGTCGTCGCTGTCGCAGGCATCGGCCGAGGGCACGCAGGGATCGGCGTCGTCCTGATCGGCCTCGGCGTCGGTGCCGTCGCCGTCCTCGTCGATGTCATTGGACTCGAGGGCGTCGATGACGCCGTCGGCGTCGGCGTCGTGCGGGCGCTCGAGCTCGCCCACCTCGGCGCCGTCGGGCTCTTGGTCGGCGTCGGTGTCGGCGCGCAGGGGATCGGTGCCGAGCGCCACCTCATCGTCGTCGCTGAGGCCGTCGTCGTCGCTGTCGGGCAGCGGCGGCCCGTCGAAGCCCGTGGGCACGCTCACCGCCCACGCGCCGAGGCGCCCCTCGTCGAGCGGGCGCGCGCCGCTGAGCGAACGCACGGTGCCGTGCCAGGCGTCAGCGCCGCCGCTCACCTCGACGAGCAGCTCGCCGTCGCGCTCGGGCACGCGCGCCGCCTCGGAGCGCGCCGCCGTGTCCACGTCGAGGGCGCCGTCGCCGTCTGCGTCGGCCCAGGCGATGAGCACCAGGGAGCGATCTGCTGGTGCCGCACGTAGCAGGTCGAGCGAATAGCTGCCGGGCCCGCGCGCCACCTCGAGCACCGGCGCCTCCGCGCGGTGCACGCCGATGGCGCGGCCGCCCTCGGCCAAGGACACGGCGAAGCGGTCGGCGTCGAACAGGTCGAGGCGCACGCCCGCAGCCTCGCTTCCAAGCTCGAGCTGCAGGCGGCCCTGCAGCTCCTCGTCGACGCAGGCCGTCATGGCGAGGGGGACGACCAGGAGCAGGAGCTGGGACGGCAGGCGGCGCATGACCTGCGACGGCGCCCGGGCGCTCCCACATTCACGGCCGTTGACGCGATGGCGCCAGCGGTGCGATCCGAGCCCGCGTTCGCATGCGACACCACTTGGGAGGACGTGATGGCCGACACCAAACAGCTCTGGGAGCGCTACCAGGCGCAGCTCTTCGTCGACGAGCGGCTCGGCTTCTCCATCGATGTGTCGCGCATGGATCTCGACGACGCGTTCTTCGCGCAACACGCAGCGCTCACCAAGAAGGCCCACGAGGCCATGGCCGCCCTCGAGCGCGGCGCCATCGCCAACCCCGACGAGCAGCGCATGGTGGGCCACTACTGGCTGCGCGCCCCCACGCTGGCGCCGAACGCCGAGCTGCGCGCGCAGATCGAGGACACGCTCGGCGCCATCCACCGCTTCGCCGCCGACGTGCACAGCGGGCGCTTGTCCGCCGAGGACGGCGGCCGCTTCCAGAACCTGCTCGTCGTGGGCATCGGCGGCAGCGCCCTTGGCCCACAGCTCGTGGCCGACGCCCTCGGCGGCGCCAACGATCGCATGCGGGTGTTCTTCTTCGACAACACCGACCCCGACGGCATCGATCGTGTGCTCGAGCACATCGATGGCGCCGGCGGCCTGGCGCGCACGCTCACCATCGTCATCTCGAAGTCGGGCGGCACCAAGGAGACCAGGAACGGCATGGTGGAGGCGCAGGCCGCCTACGCCGCCCGCGGCCTCAGCCCCTCGGCGCACTTCGTGGCCGTCACCGGCGAGGGCAGTGAGCTCGATCGTGTGGCCTCGAGCCAGCAGTGGATCGCGCGCTTCCCCATGTGGGACTGGGTCGGCGGGCGCACCTCGGAGCTGTGCGCCGTGGGCCTGCTGCCCGCCGCGCTGCAGGGCATCAACATCGAGGGCATGTTGAAGGGCGCCCGCGCCATGGACGAGCTCACGCGCAACGCCGACCCAAAGAAGAACCCCGCCATGCTCCTGGCGCTCTCCTGGCTCAAGGCCACCGAGGGCAAGGGCAAGAAGGACCTGGTGGTCTTGCCCTACAAGGACCGGCTGGTGTTGTTCTCGCGCTACCTGCAGCAGCTCATCATGGAGTCGCTCGGCAAGCAGCACGACCTCGACGGCAAGGTGGTGCACCAGGGCATCGCCGTCTACGGCAACAAGGGCTCCACCGACCAACACGCCTACGTGCAGCAACTGCGCGACGGCGTGCAGAACTTCTTCGCCACCTTCATCGAGGTGCAAAAGGAGCGGGCCGGCTCGTCCATCGAGGTGGAGCCCGGCGTCACCTCGGGCGATTACTTGTTTGGCTTCTGGTACGGCACGCGCCGCGCGCTCTACGAGGGCGGCCGCCACAGCGTCACCCTCACCGTCGACGACGTCACGCCCCACCGCCTGGGAGGCTTGATCGCGCTGTGGGAGCGCGCCGTGGGCCTCTATGCCAGCTTCGTCAACGTGAACGCCTACCACCAGCCCGGCGTGGAGGCCGGCAAGAAGGCGGCGGCTGCCGTCATCACCCTGCAGGGCAAGGTGCTGGGCGCGCTGCACGCAACGAAGGAGGGCGTCAGCGCCGAGCAGCTCGCGGGGCAGATCGGCGAGGCCGGCGAGGTGGAGGCGGTGTTCAAGATCTTGGAGCACCTGGCCGCCAACGGGCGCGCGCGCAAGGACAAGGGCGCGAGCCCGTGTCTGGCGCGGTATTCGCGGTAGGGTCCCCTAGAGCTCGTTTCAGAACCCCTCCCGTCGCGTGCATCGCGCCAGGCGGGCGATCACTGCGTTGCCGCGGGCCGACCATCCGTCGAGGATGGCCGGCTCCTCGCGCCTTGTGCTCACCCGCCTGGCGCGCGCCCGCTCGGTCCGGGGTTCTGAAACGAGCTCTAAACAGAGACGCATTGATCGGCGATCATCGGCGTCCTCGACGAAGGGCGGCGCTGCGCCGGCGCGTGACGCCCACCCCCCTGCCCCCCTCCTTCGGAGGGGGCCGTGCCAGGTCCGAGCGTC